>JANMZX010000279.1:0-3126 GCA_031383745.1 Rhodoferax sp.
GTGGTCAATGGCGCGCCAGGTGCGCAAGGAAAACCGCCTGCGATACGTGACGCACGGTCTTTTCGAGTGTCCGCTTTCGGCCCAAAGCGGACACTGGTGATCTTTTCCAGAAGCATGGCAATCCGGATACCGGTGGCGTGGTGTGGGACCAGGCCGACGGCGCATTCGGCTCCGCGGCTGTCCCCCGCCCTGCGGGCTCCTCCTTTATGCCGCTGCGCCGAACGCACCGCCGACCTGATCCTGCGACTTGGTTGGAGTGCCAGACCCCCGGCCCCGTCACGCCTGCGTGCTGGGTTGGCGCGAGTTGCAGGGAAACCCGGGCCCCGACATCCCGAAAACCACAAGCCCAGCGTCGCGGCAGGCGCAGTCCGGTGGGGGCGATTTCTGGGGCGCCGAGGAGCGCAGCCCGAGGGTCGGTGCGCGCAGCGCACTTCGTTGTCATTCTGGCCGCGGCTGTCCGAACGCAGCGCCCGCAGGACGCGTAGTGAGTTCTGCGGCCCGACCCTCGGGCGAGCACCACAGGGCAGTCGGCGCGTTCAGCGCTCGACCGCTCCAGTATGAGCCCCCGCCGGGCTGCGCCTGCCGCGACGCGCGCCACCGCCAACGCAGACAATGAAGCGAACGTCCGCTTCGGGCCGAAAGCAGCCCTACCGCCCGCCCGGCTCAACCTCCACATGCACACTGCAGGCACGCGTTCCACGCCGACGTGCCCCTACCGCGACAGCCACCACAGGGCGGCCAGCACCACCAGCCCCCCGGCAGCCCAGGCCCACGCTGGGACCCCGCCGCGGGACATGAGCGGTTCGACTGTCGGCTGCACCGGGGCCGCTGCGACCGGCGCCGGATAGCGCCGCTGCATCTCGTCGTCAAAGCGCTTGAAGAAGTCCTCCGCCATGCCTTTTGCGGCGCCGTCCACCAGCCGCTGGCCGAGTTGCGCCACCTTGCCACCCACCTGGGCGTGCACGGTGTAGGCCAGCTCGCAGCCGCCTTCGTTGGGCGTCAGTGCGACCTTGGCGTTGCCCTTGCCGAACCCGGCCGCGCCGCCCTGGCCGTCGAACGTCAGGGTGTAGCTGGAAGGAGGGTTCATGTCGGACAGCGTGATCTTGCCGCTGAACTTGGCCGACACCGGGCCGATCTTGAGCGCCACACCGATCGCAAACGTGTCCGTACCGGTGGCTTCCACCTTGTCGCAGCCGGGGATGCAGACCTTCAGCACCTCGGGGTCGTTGAGTGCATCCCAGGCCTGCTGCTGGGTCACCGCGAGCTGGCGGCTGGCTTGCATGTCCATGAATCGAAACTCCTGTGGGTCAAAAGGGGGATGGTAGGCGAAGCTTTTCGTGGCTAACGCGCCATGAGCGCGGCCAGGCTGGACGCCAGGTCTTCGAGCTTGTCGAGGTTGTGCACCGCCAGCGAGCCGTGCGCGCGCGCATGCAGGGCCTGCGCGCCGCGCGCGCGCGGTGCATAGCCATCAAAGCGCAGCAGCGGGTTGAGCCACAACAGGCGCTGGCAATGCCGGCCCAGCCAGTCGAGTTCACGCGTCAGCTCCTGTGGCGCGCCGGTGTCCAGCCCATCCGTGATCAGCAGCACCACGGTGCGTCGCCCCACCAGACAGCGCGCGTGCTGGCGCCGCAGGCCGGCCAGCGAGGCGCCGAGCCGCGTGCCGCCGGCAAAGTCCTGCACCGCCGCGCCAGCCTGTTCCAGCATGCGGTCGGTGTCGTCGATCGCCATCGCCAGGTTGAGATCTGTCAGCTGCGTGCCAAACGCAAACACGTGGCGCTGGCGCAACTGGCGGGTCGCCGCATGCAGGAAGGACAGCAGCATGCGGCTGTAGCGCTCCATCGAACCCGATACGTCGATCAGCACCAGCAGGGGCAGTGGCCGGCGCACCCGCTGCAAGCGCGGCAATTGCACGAATTCGCCGCCCGAGCGAGCGGCGTGGCGCATCACACCCGGCCAATGCAGTCGCGTGCCGCGACTGCCCGGTCGCACGCGGCGCGCGAGAAAATCCGGCATCGGCATGCGGATGTCGCGCACCAGGCGTTGCAGCAATTGGTATTCGTCCGCGCCGAGCCCATTGAAATCGGCGTGGCGCAAGCGCGCCAGGGCACTGGCCGTCATCGCCGCGTCCGTGACCGGACGGCCGAGGGGCCTGGGCGGCGCCGGGTTGGAAGGGTCGCTCCGGGGAGTCAGCGCATCACGCACCCGCGGCCGGGGCTGCGCTGGCTCTGGCTGCGGCCCGCTGCCCGGCAAGGCGATGCCGGGCGCCGCGCCGGGGGCCGCTGGCGCGCGGAAATAGGCGTCGAACAATTCCCGGAACACCAGCCGATCCTGCTCCCGGCACACCATCACGGCTTCGAGCGCGGCGCCGACATCGTCGCGCCGCTCCGGGCCCACCAGCACCAGGGCCTCGGCGGCCAGCGCCATGCGCTCGCTGTCCATTGCGAGGCCGGCGCGGCGCAGGGCCCGTCCGAAACCACTCAGGTTGTCGACCAGCTGTCCCGGGGTGCCGTCAACCGGCAGCATGCGCTCCTCCACTGCAGGCTATCGCGCCAGGCTCACGGCAGGGCATGCGTCGCATGCAGGAGCTCCGCCGACAGCGCCGGCGTGAGCGCAGCCACGTCCTCGCGCTGCTTGAACAGGATGCCCGCCGTGTCTGCCACCACCTCCGGATCCAGCACCAGCGTGTCCAGGGCCACCAGCGCCCGGGCCCACTCCACGCTCTCGGCAATGCCTGGCGCACGGTGGAAGGTGCCGGCCGCAGTGGCGCCGCGCAGCTGGCCGACGAACTCCGCGACCTGCAGCGACAAGGCCGCCGTGGCCTGCGGCACCCGCGCACGCACGATGGCCAGCTCGCGCTCGCGCTCCGGGTAGTCCAGCCAGTGGTAGAGGCAACGCCGCTTGACCGCATCGTTCAGTTCGCGGGTGCGGTTGCTGGTCAGGATGGTCACCGGCGCCACCGCGGCACGCACGGTGCCCAGTTCCGGGATGCTCACCTGGTACTCGCCCAGGTACTCCAGCAGGAATGCCTCGAACGGCTCGTCGGCGCGGTCCACCTCGTCGATCAGCAGCACCGCCCCGGGGGCGGGGGCTTCCAGCGCCTGCAACAGGGGGCGGCGGATCAGGTAG
>JANMZX010000343.1:0-5092 GCA_031383745.1 Rhodoferax sp.
TGGCCTGGCAGCCGGCATTTTCGGGAGCAAGGCGCTGGGCGGGCTCGGCGGCGTGACACTGTCCGCACAGGTCATCGGGACTGCCATGGGGATCCTGTGGGCTGTCGTATGCAGCCTGCTTGTCTATGGCGCCCTGAAGGCAACGATGGGTCTGCGGCTGAGCCAGGAAGAGGAGTACGAGGGTGCCGACCTCTCGATCCACCGAATCGGCGCCACACCCGACCGCGAGGTCAACTGGTAGGCCCGGCCTGACCCCAGACGCGCGCGGCATCAGCGGGATTCAATCCAGCAGCTTACACGGCCGGAAGGGCCGGGCCGGCACTCCCCGGCTGGCAATGCGGCTGGTCCTGCCGGGCAAGGCGCATGCCGCTTGCCTGGGAAATTCCCCGCGATTGACAAAATATTTGCAATATTTCGAACTTGGCGCATAATGACCGCGTATTGCCGGTCGACCGGCGATATTAGTATGCGGTGATTAGTCAGTTTCGCGTCTGCTTTAAGTCTTCATTGGTTTGTTGATTGCGGTTATCGGACTCCATCGCTTTTTGAGTTCTTTTGAGGAGTCCTTTCATGGGCAACAAACTTTACGTAGGCAATCTGCCTTATTCCTTCCGTGACGAAGATCTGCTGAACGCATTCTCGGCTCACGGCTCCGTCTCCAGCGCCAAGGTCATGATGGAACGCGACACCGGTCGCTCCAAGGGCTTCGGCTTTGTGGAAATGGGCAGCGACGCCGAAGCGCAAGCTGCCATCGGTGCCATGAACGGTCAACAATACGGCGGTCGCGGCCTGGTGGTCAACGAAGCGCGCCCGATGGAGCCACGTCCCCCCCGTAGCGGTGGTGGATTCGGTGGCGGCGGTGGTGGCGGCGGCGGCGGCGGTGGTTACGGCGGCGGCGGCGGCGGCGGTAGCCGTAGCGGCGGCGGCGGTGGTTACGGCGGCGCTGGCGGTAGCGGCAGTGGAAGCCGTAGCGGCGGCGGCGGCGGTGGTTACGGCGGTGGCCGTAGCAGCTACTAAGCTGACAACCGGTAGCCCATCACGCCCGGTGCGTGGTGTGCAACAACAAAGGCCCGCGAGGGCCTTTTTTCATGCCTCATCGGCTCTTCGCTTGCGCGCCCGCCCGGCAAACAGCCTGTCGAACACTCCGTTTGGCAACACGCGCAAGACACCGGCGACGATGGCCATTTGCCAGGGGATGACTCGGTAGCTGACACCTGCCTCGATGGCAGCCAGCGCGCGATCGGCGAAAGCTGCCGCAGGCATCAGAAAGGGCATCGCATACCGGTTGCCCTGGGTCAATGGCGTATCGATGTAGCCCGGGCTGATGGTCACGACCCGCACGCCCGTGCCGCGCATCTCGACGCGCAGCGACTCGCAGTAGCTGATTACTGCTGCCTTGCTGGCGCAGTAGGCCCCATGGCCGGGAAACCCCCGTATTCCGTTGACACTGGCAATGCCCACGAGGGTGCCAGAACCACGGCTGCGCATTGGCTCCAGGAACGGATGAAACGTCGCCGCCATGCCGAGGTTGTTGATGGCGAACACCCGTGCCATGACATCCAGGTCTTCGCGGTGTGCGGTATCGACTCCCACGCTGATCCCCGCACAGGCGATCACCAGGTCGGGCATGCCCTGGGCCGCGATGCAGGCCTGTGCCGCGCCTACGATGCTGTCGACTTGCTCGACATCGGCACGGTAGACCTGGTAGCGGTCTGGTTGCCAGCCCTCGGTACCCGCCCAGGCACGCAGGTCGTCGGCGCGACGCGCCACCAGCGCCAGCCGATAGCCCGCCTGGTACAGGCGCACTGCCAGTGCCTGTCCAATGCCACTGGAGGCACCCGTCACAAATGCCAGCCTTGCCATGCCCCGCCCGCGTGCTATTTGCCGGCCACGGGAACCAGCGTTCCCCTGACCCGGCCCTGCAACACCATGGATTGCCGCACGTTGTCGTAGTCCATCGACTCGGCCTGAAATACATCGCGCCCACGCCGTAACTCGACTGGGCGGTTGGACACCACACGATCGGTGTTCAGGAACGCATGCAGGTACTCACCCCGAAACTCGATGCGTGGCGTCGTCTGCCCCATCTTGTTGGCCTGTGCGTCCCGGGTGATCTGCGCCTTGCCATACAACTGGACTTCCGAGCCGTCGCTGTTCGTCACGGCGCGGTTCGCAGTGGCCGTCGTCAAGCGGCCCTGTTCATCGAAGGCGCGAATCCGCACCGAGTCGATTTCAAGCGTATCTGTGTCCGGGTAGTGTCGCGCAGCCGCACCAAACACCTCGCTCTTGAGGCGTCCCGCCTCCGCAAATGTTCGGACCGAGAAACCATTCATAAAGTAATCCGGTTCGTGCCGTGCGGGGACCGCCACACCAGGAGCCCGGTTGACCGGGGTGCTCTGAACCAGCCAATAGGTGCCCAGGGCGACCAGGCCCATGAGGACGATCGGCAGGTACAGCGAAAGGCGGTCCCACAGACCCAACAGGATCCTGCTCATGCACCGGCCTCTGCCAACAGGTCGGCATACCGACCTGCGGCGACCAGCAGCAGGTCGCAGAATTCGCGAGCGGCGCCTTGGCCACCCGGGCGTTCGGACACGAAGTCGACGCGCGCCAGCACCTCCATGTGTGCATTCGGAGGTGCCGCTGAAAACGCACAACGCGCGATCAGGGGCAGGTCCGGCCAGTCGTCACCCATCACCGCCGCCTGGGCCCACGCGAGACCGAGTTGCGTCAGTGTGGCCTGCGCTGCGCGGTGCTTGTCTTCGACGCCAAAATGCGCATGCTCGATGCCCAGAGCCTGCAGGCGCAGCCGCAGTGGTTTCGAATCCCTGCCAGTGATGATGACCGGGACAATCGCCGCCCGTTGCAGCAGCTTCAAGCCATGGCCATCCAGGGTGTGAAAGCGCTTGAGGGTCTCGCCGCGTGCCGAGAAGACCAGCCCGCCATCGGTGAGCACACCGTCAACATCGAAAAATGCCACTGAAATACCTTGGGCCTTCAGCAGCAATTCCGGCCGGTGCAACAGGTGGGGCAGCATCAGATGACCTTCGCGCGCATCAGGTCATTGCTGTTGAGTGCCCCGCACAAGGCGCCTCGCTCGTCGACGACAAGCACACTGGTAATGCGGTGCTGTTCCATCAGCGCGACAGCGTCCACCGCAAGGGCGCTGGCCGCAACGGTGCGGGGTGACCCGTGCATTGCCTGCGCCGCCGTGAGCGCACGCAGATCGACGCCGCGTTCGACCAACCGGCGCAGGTCTCCGTCCGTGAAGATGCCCTGGATCCGGTTGCCGGCATCGACTATCGCGACGGCCCCCAGGCCCTTCGCACTCATTTCACGCATCATGTCGCTCAAGCTTGCCGACAGACCGATTCTTGGCACAGCGTCGCCCGCCCGCATGACATCGCGCACATGTGTCAGCAGCTTGCGACCCAAGGCGCCCCCGGGGTGAGAACGGGCGAAGTCCTCCGCTCTGAAGCCTCGCGCATCCAGCAGTGCAACCGCCAGCGCGTCGCCCATGGCCATCTGCGCGATGGAACTGGCGGTCGGGGCGAGATTCAGCGGGCAGGCCTCCTTCGCCACACTGCAGTCGAGCACCACGTCAGCATGTCGGGCCAGGGTGGAATCCGTCTTGCCGGTCATCGCGACAACCTGCGCACCGAGCCGCTTGAGGAGCGGCAGAACGGTGGCGAGTTCCTGGGATTCGCCACTGTTGGAAATGGCCACCACGATATCGTCGGCCTTGACCATGCCGAGGTCGCCGTGAATCGCCTCGCCAGCGTGGACGAAAGTCGCGGGCGTACCGGTCGAGGCGAGGGTGGCCGCCATCTTGCGACCAATATGGCCGCTCTTGCCCATGCCCATCACGACCACACGCCCGGTAACACCCAGCATCAGAGTGACAGCCCGGAAAAATGGCATCCCCAGGCGGTCTTTCAGGCCCAGTACAGCCGCGGCCTCGGTATCGAAGGTCTCCCGCGCGAGGCGAATCGCCCTGTCGCAATCAGGCGCCACAACCTGCTCGGGGGTTTGGATCATCCGGGCATTTTATAGAGCGCCCCATCGTCTCTTGCTAGTATGTCGCCATGACCGCACTGGATCTGACACTGGTATACCTGCTTGCGGCCGTGCTGGGTGTGGTGGGATGCCGCTACTTGAAGCTGCCACCCATGCTGGGCTACCTTGCGGTGGGGGTGGTCATTGGCCCGAACGCGCTGGCGCTGGCGCAGAACTCCGAAGGCGTCCGGCATCTCGGGGAGTTCGGCGTCGTGTTCCTCATGTTCGTGATCGGGCTGGAGTTCAACCTGAGCAAGCTGCGCGCCATGCGCAGCCATGTGTTCGGGCTTGGCCTGTTGCAGGTCGGCATCACGATGCTGCTGGGCACCATCGCCACGCTGCTGGTCGCGTTTCTTGTTCCCAGGTATTGGGGCCTCAGCTGGCAGACCGCGTTGGCATTGTCGGGCGCGCTGGCGATGAGCAGCACGGCCATCGTGGTGAAGCTGATGGTCGAGCGCATAGAACTGGAGTCCGAGCACGGCAAGCGGGTGATGGGCGTGCTGCTGTTCCAGGATCTGGCGGTGGTTCCCCTGCTGGTGCTGATTCCGGCGCTGGGTGCGTCCGGCGAACAGCTGTTCGGCGCGCTCGCACTGGCTGCGTTCAAGGCGACCGTGCTGATCACGGTACTGCTGGTCGGGGGCCAGCACGCGATGCGCTGGTGGCTGACCATCGTCGCACGCCGCAAGAGCGAAGAGCTGTTTGTGCTGAACCTGTTGCTCATCACGCTCGGCCTGGCCTGGCTCACCGAGCTGGCCGGGCTGAGCCTGGCGCTGGGTGCCTTTATTGCCGGCATGCTGATCTCGGAAACCGAATACAAGCACCAGGTCGAAACCGACATCCGGCCGTTTCACGATGTCCTGCTCGGCTTGTTCTTCATCAGCATCGGCATGCTGCTCGACTGGCGCCTCGTGCTGGAACGCTGGCCGATGGTGCTCCTGCTGGTCACCCTCCCGGTGATTTTCAAGGCGGTTCTGGTGGCACTCCTCGCGCGGGGCCTGGGCAGTACCTGGGGCATTGCAATTCGCACCGGTCTGTA
>JANMZX010000365.1:0-18187 GCA_031383745.1 Rhodoferax sp.
CCGGTGTCGACAGCCGCCCGGCGGTAGTGGTGCATCACCAGCCGCTTGTCCTGGTGCCGCGGGTTCACGATGCGCAGGCGTTGCGCCAGCGCTGCGGTGTCGGCGTCGGACTCGCATCGCTCAAATCCGACCGGCAACAGGATCTGGTCGAGCTTCCTGCGCCAGCCGCCGGCGCCGCGCACCGCCAGATAGACAAACAGGCTGGCCAAGGCGGCCAGACCCAGTACGACCACAACCACCAGAACGCTGTTGCTCATGCTGCGGATTGTTACCGCTTGGCGCTAGGTTGAACCTGCAAACCGCAGTTGACCGTTTGTTTTTCGCTGAAAACATCGATGGAAGCTGACATTTTTGACCACGACGGCGCTCACCAAGAGGGTGAGAGCGCCATGCGCCCGATCGCACCCCGCTGGCCGCGCCATGCGGCGTTGCTCGTCCTTGCGCACAGACGTGCGCGGCGTCCTCTCGCCTTGCCTGGCACGCCCATCACAGCGCGCTCGGGCGCCTCCAACAGCGGTTTGTAGGTTGAACCTAGATTCGGCAGTTGACCGCTTGTTTCCGCTTGCAACCCCATATGAACAATGAGTTTTGTACCCACGACGGCGTTCACCACCTGGGTGAGAGCGCTACGCACCCGATCGAGCCGCGCTGCGGCACGCTGGCGGCGTTGCTTCTCCTCGCGGGCATGAGCCCGCAGCGTCGTCGCGCCTTGCCAGCGCACCACATCGCAGCCCGCTCGGGCGCGTCCAACTGCCGAATCTAGGTTGAAAATGCAATCATGAAGAAATTGGCCCGGCGGTTGATGCAAGTGGGTGCGGGTGCCGGTCTGGTGCTCGGGCTGGGCTGGCTGGTCGTGCAGCAGTGGCTGGGTTCGCCGGATTTCAAGCTGCGGGCCGAGGCTGCTGCCAGCGCCGCGGTGGGAGTGCCGGTTCACGTCGACCGTGTCACGCTGGATGTGTGGCCGGTACCCGCGGCGGCGCTGGTGGCCGTACGCATCGGGAGCCAGCCCGCGTTGACGATCCAACGCGTCGAGGCGCGGGCGGTCTTGCGGCCCCTGCTGTCGGGCCGGCTGGAACTGTCGAGCCTGCGGGTGGTCCGGGCCGATATCGCGCAAGCCGGGTGGGAGCACCTGCTGGCACAACGCAACAAGAACGCGGGCGTCGGCGGCGGCGGGGAAAAGAATGCCGCGCCGCCGATCACGCTGCCCGCCCGGGTGCGGGTCGAGGGCCTGACCTGGCGGCCGCTGACCGGCGAGCCGACCACACTCGATGCTGATGTGCGGATCGGCCCGGAACAGCTGCCCGACACCGTGTCGGCGAAGGTGCTCTCTGGGGCGTTGCGGGGCGCGCAGCTGCGCCTCGCCCGCCGGCAACTGGACTGGGACGTGCGGGTGGACTATGCCGGCGGCCACATCACGGGGTTGCTCAGCCTGGACCGCTTGCCCTTGGCAGGTGTCGCCGTGTCGGTGCGGGGGACGTTGACCACCGAGGGTGTGGAGCTGGCTGGGTTGTCTCGCCAGCGGCTGACGGGGCGTTTGAGCGCCGACACCACACTCGCGCTGCGAACCGGCCAGCCCGGTGCCGCCTTGGACGCCCTGCAGACACAAAGCAGTTTCACGGTGCGCAACGCGGTGGTCCATGGCGTCGACCTGGCCCGCGCCGTCAAGACCGTGGGCTTGAGCCGCGGTGGCGAGACCCGGCTCGATTCTCTGGCCGGGCAGGTCAGCACCCGGGGCAAGTCGGTCCACTTCAGCCAGTTGCTGGCCAGCTCGGGCGTGTTGAGTGCCAGCGGCCAGGTGACCGTGTCACCCAGCCAGGCCTTGCGTGGGCGGGTTCAGGTGAGCCTGGGGCCGGGGGCGATCGGCCAGGCGGTGGGTGTGCCGCTGGTGCTGGGTGGTACGCTGGATGCACCCGAGCTGACGCTGACCCGATCGGCCATGCTGGGAGCCGCAGTTGGCACGCTGGTGCTGCCCGGTGTCGGCACCGGCGCGGGCGCGTCGCTGGGTGACAAGATCGGCGACAAATTGCAGGGCTTGTTTGGAAAGTGAGTGCCTGCCGTCTTCAGACCTGTTGACTGCCAACAAACCGCGTTGAACTCAATCCTGGTAACCGGGGTCGGTGCGTTGCAGCTTGCGCAACAGGGCGGGCCAGACCAGGCCCGACCCTTGGCCGACAGTGGCGGTTTTGGAGACGGTGTTCATCGTCTTCAGGATGTCCGGGTCGACCGTGACCAGTTCCTGGCCGCCTGACAGTGCGTCGACCTGGATCCGGCAGGTGTTTTCGAAGGTGTACATCGACAGGAATGCGTCGGCGATGGTCCTTCCGATGGTGAGCAGGCCGTGGTTGCGCAGCATCAGGAACTTGCAGGTCCCCAGGTCGGCCTGCAGGCGCGGCTTCTCGTCGTCGCGCAGGGCCACACCTTCGTAGTCGTGGTAGGCGAGCGAGGACAACACGAAGGTCGACTGCTGGCTGATCGGCAGGACGCCGGCCTTCTGGCAACTGACCGCGATGCCGGCCCGGGTATGGGTGTGCAGCACGCAGCCGGCGTCCTGGCGCACCTGGTGGATGGCGCTGTGGATGGTAAAACCGGCCGGGTTGACCGGAAACGGCGAATCGTGGAGCTTGTTGCAGGCCTGGTCAACCTTGACCAGGCTGCTGGCGGTGATTTCGTCGAACATCATGCCGTAGGGGTTGATCAGGAAGTGGTGCTCCGGCCCCGGGATGCGTGCGCTGATATGGGTGAAGACAAGGTCGCTCATGCCGTAGGCGGCAACCAGGCGGTAGGCGGCAGCCAGGTCGACGCGCAATTGCCATTCTTCGGCGCTGACGACTTCCTTGAGGGACGGGATGTGCATGGTGGCTCCTGGTTGGGTAGAGGGTAGGGTAGCGGCGGCGATGGGTCCAGCCTGTCCTGGATTTGACACCGGTCGCCAGACTTGCGCCGTCATGTGCTTGTCGGGCGGGTTGCGGCCTCGAGGCGGGTCAACCACGCCAGCGCGGCGGGTGCCGAGTCACCACACATCTCGCGTGCGGGCTGGAGTTGTCCACAAACAGCCGGGCGTGATGGATGGCCAAACAGACGGCATCCCAGCGTATCGTCGAGCTGCACGCACCGCACCCCGGCCGGTTTGCCTTTAGGCATGCCGGGGATCGCCGAGCTGATCGATGGTGCAATGCAGCATGCGGCGCAGCCTGGGCGGCAGTTCATCGTCATGGGACGCAGTCCCGCATAGTGGATCGTCTTGCCGTGTCACGGAGTGGCTGCTGGCTGTGCGCGAGCGATGGCCGCTTCCGGCCCAAAGCGGAAGGTCGTTGCGTTGGAAAAGCCGCTGGCGCCACGCCGCATCCCGGGCCAGCGCGCCGGGCGTCCGCGCCGTGCCGCTTGCAGTCTCGCGCAGATGCCGTTGCAGCACGGCATGGGGCTGGCGCGACCACCGGAGTCTGGGCGCGTGACTCTGCAGCATGCGCGAATACTTCCAGCTGCCCGGCGCAGCCACCCGACACGCCCGCTTGCAGGAGCATTGCGCGTTGCAGGGAAGCCCGGGCCCCGACTGACCGAACACCACGAACCCTGCGTCGCGGCAGGCGGTGCCCGGTGCGGGCGATTTCTGGGGCGCCGAGGAGGCGAGCCCCGGACACAAACAGTCCAGTGGACTGTTTATGCCTGGCGAGCGGCTGGGCCACTGGCCCAGCGCGGCCTGCAAGGCCAGCGCGAGGGTCGGTGCGCGCAGCGCACTTCGTCATCATTCTGGCCGCAACTGTCCGAACGCAGCGCCCGCAGGGCGCGCAGTGAGTTTTGCGGCCCGACCCTCGGGCGACAACGAACGTTGCGGCGAGGCTCACAACTGCGCGAAGCGCTTGTGATGCCGGAGCCAACACCGCAGGGCAGTCGGACACGCAGTGCCGACCGCCCCAGCATGAGCCTGCGCCGGGTGCCGCCTGCCGCGACGCGCGCCAACGCCAACCCAAAGGCAGAGCCACGAGCACCAACGTCCGCACAGAGCCGGAAGCGGTCGCCAGCCAGTGTTGGCGAGACACTCGTGGCATAACAACTGGCCTCATCCCCGCTACTGCAGGCGCTCCGCCGCCCACAGGGTTTGTGCCACAACCCGCGAGACCGCGTTGCGTTGCGCTTCGCCGGTCAGGTGGCCTTCTTTGTCGAAGGCCTGCCCGGCTTGACCCAGGGCAAAGGAGCGTGGGGCGACCCAGCATTCCAGGTTGATCAGCAGGGGCGCGAGATGGCTTTGCGAGCGAAGGCCGCCGAGCGCGCCCGGCGAGGCGCTGAGCAGCCCGACCACCTTGCCCTGGAACGGCTTGGTCCCGCTGGACCATTCGGGATCACCCTTGACCGGGCTCGAGGCCCAGTCCAGTGTGTTCTTGAGCAGGGCGGTGTAGCTGCCGTTGTACTCGGGCGAGCAGATGATCCAGGCGGGGTGCGCGAACATCAGGCGCTTGAGACGGATGACGTCCGGCGGCGTACCGCGGGACTCGAGGTCGGCGTTGTACATCGGTACGTCGAAATCCGCCAGCTCGATATGGGTCACGTCGGCCCCTGCTTCACGCGCCATGGAAGCCGCGACGGTGGCGAGCCTGCGGTTGAACGAGTGCAGCCGGGTGCTGCCGGCAAAGATCAGTAGCTTCATGGCCCTGATTGTCGACAGTTCGGGCGTGCCCGGTAAAATTGCGGCTTCCCCCTCACCGAGTGCCCACGCCGCGAAGCCGCCAACCGTGGCTCCAGGCACCCATCGCACCATGTTGTACCCGCAGATTTTCGATGTCATTGTTGTTGGCGGTGGCCATGCCGGGACCGAGGCCGCGCTGGCGGCCGCCCGCATGGGCAGCAAGACCCTGCTGCTGACGCACAACATCGAGACGCTGGGCCAGATGAGCTGCAACCCGTCGATTGGCGGTATCGGCAAGGGGCATCTCGTCAAGGAGGTCGATGCCATGGGCGGCGCGATGGCCGCCGCCACGGACGAGGCAGGCATCCAGTTCAGGATCCTGAACTCCAGCAAGGGGCCGGCGGTGCGTGCGACACGGGCGCAGGCCGACCGGATCCTGTACAAGGCGGCGATCCGCCGGCGCCTGGAAAACCAGCCCAATCTGTGGCTGTTCCAGCAGGCGGTGGATGACCTGATGGTGGAGGGCGACCGGGTGGTGGGTGCGGTGACCCAGGTCGGCATCCGCTTTCGCGGCCGGGCGGTGGTGCTCACCGCGGGGACGTTCCTCGACGGCAAGATCCATGTTGGCCTGAACAATTAGTCCGCCGGGCGCGCCGGCGACCCGCCGGCCGTGAGCCTGTCCGCACGGTTGAAGGAGCTCCAGTTGCCCCAAGGCCGGCTCAAGACGGGCACGCCGCCGCGGCTCGATGGCCGGTCGATCGACTTCAGCCAATGCACCGAGCAGCCGGGTGACGGCATGCCGGGAGGCGAGGGCGCGCGGGTGCCGGTGTTCGGTTTCCTGGGGCGCACAGAGCAGCACCCGCAGCAGATGCCGTGCTGGATCACCCACACCAATGCGGCCACCCACGACATCATCCGCCAGGGGCTGGACCGCAGCCCGATGTTCACCGGCAAGATCGAGGGCGTCGGCCCGCGGTATTGCCCCAGCGTGGAGGACAAGATCCACCGCTTTGCCGACAAGCAGAGCCACCAGATCTTTCTGGAGCCCGAGGGTCTGACCACGCACGAGGTGTATCCGAACGGCATCTCCACCAGCCTGCCGTTCGACGTGCAGTACGCGCTGGTGCGCTCCATCAAGGGCCTGGAGAACGCGCACATCCTGCGGCCGGGTTACGCCATCGAGTACGACTATTTCGATCCGCGTTCCCTCAAGAGCAGTTTCGAGACCCGCTCGATTGCCGGCCTGTTCTTTGCTGGCCAGATCAACGGCACCACCGGCTACGAGGAGGCTGCCGCCCAGGGCATGTTTGCCGGAATCAACGCCGCGCTGTTGTGCCGCGACGAGGCCCCCTGGTTGCCGGGGCGTGACCAGGCCTACCTGGGCGTGTTGGTGGACGACCTGATCACCAAGGGCGTGACCGAGCCTTATCGCATGTTCACCAGCCGTGCGGAATACCGCCTGCAACTGCGTGAAGACAACGCCGATATGCGCCTGACCGAGGCCGGCCGGCGGCTGGGCCTCGTGGACGATGTGCGCTGGGACGCGTTTTGCCGCAAGCGCGACGCTGTTTCACGTGAAACAGAGCGCCTGCGCTCCCTCTGGGTCAATCCAAAAAGCCTGCCTGCCGAAGACGCGGTGCGGGTGCTCGGCAAAGAAATCGACCACGAGTATTGCCTGGCCGAGTTGCTGCGGCGACCAGGGGTGAGTTACGCCGGGTTGATGTCCTTGGCCGCAGGGCAGTATGCGTCGCCGGACCTGCCGGTGGGTGTTTCACGTGAAACAGCCGGCCCCCGCGCCGGTGCGCCCGACGCTGACGCCCTGTTCGTCGAGTCCGTGGTGGAGCAGGTCGAAACCATGGCCAAGTACTCGGGTTACATCGATCGCCAGCGCGAGGAGATCGACCGCGTGGCCCATTTCGAGACCATGCGCTTGCCGCTGGATCTGGATTATCTGGAGGTGTCGGCGCTCAGTTTCGAGGCGCGGCAGACCCTGGCCCGCCACCGGCCGGAAACACTGGGGCTGGCGTCCCGCATTTCCGGCATTACGCCAGCCACCATTTCCCTGTTGCTGGTGCACCTCAAGAAGAAGCGCGGCCGCTCGGCTGGGCAAGAGGGTGGCACCGACAAGCTGGCCGCCTGAGCCGCGGCTGGTCGAACATGGCTTTGCGCAGCCCCGGGCTTGAAGCGGCCTTGCGCCGAGGGGCGGCCGACCTGTCGCTGGCCTTGAGCGACGCACAATTCGGGCAATTGCTGGATTACCTGGAGTTGTTGCAGAAATGGGGCCAGGTGTACAACCTGACCGCCGTGCGCGACCCTGCGGACATGCTCACGCACCATCTGCTCGACAGCCTTGCCGTCATGACGCCCTTGACTCGCCACCTCGCGCGAAGCGGGCTGCAACCGTCGGATGCGCGTCTGCTCGATGTCGGTTCCGGGGCCGGCCTGCCGGGGGTCGTGATCGCCATCTGCTGCCCGGGGTTGGCGGTGACCTGCGTGGACACCGTGGCCAAGAAGTCGGCATTTGTCCAGCAGGTCGCCGTGAGCCTGCGCCTGCCAAACCTGCGCGGCGTGCATGGGCGGGTGGAAAAGCTTCCCGGCCCGTATGAGGTGATCGTCTCGCGGGCATTTGCGTCCCTGGCTGATTTTGTCGGCTGGTCGGCGCAGGCCCTGGCGCCACGCGGCGTGTGGTTGGCCATGAAAGGCAAACATCCGGAGAGCGAGTTGGCCGCGTTGCCTGGCGGCATCGATGTGTTTCACGTGGAACAGGTGCAGGTTCCGGGGCTCGATGCGCAGCGCTGCCTGGTCTGGATGCGGCAACGGACACAGTAAACTCGGCGCTCCCTCTTCAGGAAATCCCCATGTTTGGTGTTGCAGATTACGGTGCCTTTGTCATCGCGATTATTGTTTTCCTGCTCATACCCGGGCCGGGCAACCTGGCCTTGATCACGTCGACGGGCAAGGGCGGGCTGCGCGGTGGCATAGGTGCCACGTTTGGACTGATGATCGGCGACCAGATCCTGATGTGGCTGGCCGTCGCGGGTGTGGCGGCCGTCCTGACTGCATATCCAACGGCGTTTCAGGCGGTGCAGTGGATTGGCGCGGTCTACCTGGCCTGGCTGGGCATGCGCATGTTGCTGGCCAAGCCCGGCGACGCGCCGGTATTGCACATTCGCGCCGGGCAATACATACGCCAGGCCCTGATGATCACCCTGCTCAATCCCAAGGCCATCGTGTTCTACATGGCCTTTTTCCCCCTGTTCGTGGACCCGGCGCACAAGCCGGGCCTCGTCACGTTCGCCTTCATGGCGTTTACGATCGCAGTGCTCACCTTCGCCTATGCGCTCACGGTGGTGCTCATGACGCATTTCCTGGCGGCCCGTTTCCGGGCCAACCCCCTGATCGGTCGTCTGATGGAAAAACTCGCGGGTGTGTTTCTCATCGGCTTTGGCATCAAGCTCGCCGTATCGCGCTGAGCGCGCAGGTTTCCGACAATCCCACCAGCAGGTAGCCCGCCATGGCCAGGATCTTTTGCATTGCCAACCAGAAGGGCGGCGTCGGCAAGACGACGACGACGGTCAATCTGGCCGCCGGCCTGGCCAAGGTCGGGCAACGTGTGCTGATGGTGGATCTTGATCCGCAGGGCAATGCCACCATGGGTTCGGGCGTGGACAAGCGCCAACTCACGGCCAGCGTCTACGATGTGCTGCTGGAATCGAGCTCCGTGGCCCAGGCGCGGGTGAACAGCGACAAGCTGGTCGCAGCCGGTTGTTCGTATGACATCCTGGGTGCCAACCGCGAACTGGCCGGTGCCGAGGTGGAGCTGGTCGACGTCGAGCGCCGCGAGGCCCGGCTCAAGGCGGCACTGGCGCAGGTGGATGCGGAATACGACTTCATCCTGATCGACTGCCCGCCGTCCTTGTCCATGCTCACGCTCAACGGCCTGTGTTGCGCCCAGGGCGTGCTGGTTCCGATGCAATGCGAGTACTTCGCGCTCGAGGGCCTGACCGACCTGGTCAACACCATCAAGCAGGTGCGCGCGAACATGAACAAGGACCTGGCCGTGATCGGATTGCTGCGGGTGATGTTCGATCCGCGCATCACGCTGCAACAGCAGGTCAGCGACCAGCTCAAGGAGCATTTCACCGACAAGGTGTTCGACACCGTCATTCCCCGCAATGTGCGGCTGGCCGAAGCACCGAGTTACGGTATGCCGGGCGTCGTGTTCGACCCCTCGTCCAAGGGCGCGCAGGCCTACGTCGCATTTGCCCGGGAGATGGTCGAGCGCATCGGCCGGCTGTGATCCTGGCGCTACTGTTTTAATAGCAAATGAGTCGACCGACCGTTCTGGTCCTGCCGGGCTGGCAAGGCTCCGGCCCCGGACACTGGCAGAGCCTGTGGGAGGCGCAGCACGGATACCTGCGTGTCGAGCAGCACGACTGGATGCGCCCCCTGCGCGGCGACTGGGTTGCACGGCTGGAGGAGGTGGTGCTGGAACACGCACCGTTGGCCGGCGGCGACGGTGCGCCTGGCATCGTGCTGGTGGCGCACAGCCTGGGGTGTCTGCTGGTGGCCGCCTGGGCGGCGCACTCGCGCAACGCGTCCCGGGTTTGCGGCGCCCTGCTGGTGGCGCCCGGCGACCCCGAGCGGGAGGAACTGCGCGGGGTGTTGTCCAGCTGGGCTCCGGTTGTCACGCAGGCCTTGCCGTTCCGCAGCCTCCTGCTGGCCAGCCGCAACGACCCCTATTGCAGCTTTGCGCGGGCTGCCGAATTCGCCGCGGGCTGGGGCTCCGAACTGCACGACCAGGGCGCATGCGGTCACATCAACGCGGACTCCGGCCTGGGCCTGTGGCCTGCCGGGCACGCGTTGCTGCAGCACCTGTGTCAGCCGCCGCACGCCAACTCAACCTAGATTCGGCAGTTGACCGCTCGTTTCCGCTTGCAACTCCGTATGAATATTGAGTTTTTTACCCACGACGGCGTTCACCACCCGGGTGAGAGCGCTACGCACCCGATCGAGCCGCGCTGCGGCACGCTGGCGGCGTTGCTTCTCCTCGCGGGCACGAGCCCGCAGCGTCGTCGCGTCTTGCCAGCCCACCACATCGCAGCCCGCTCGGGCGCGTCCAACTGCCGAATCTAGGTTCAACGAACTCTTCGGTCTGAAGAACGGTAAACATGCCTCGAATGAAGCCGATTGGATACGGCCAGTCAACCCGAGTGGTGTGTTGTTCCGTCTAACACGACGCTTCCGTCGAGTGATGGGATGGACTCCCCCGTTTGTTTGCGCCACATTGGCGCTCTGGTCTTCATTGGCGTGGGGATCAGGTCTTCAACAAACGTAAGGAGTCCGAGATGAATGCTACTACCGTTGCCGTCGATCTTGCGAAGTCCGTCTTCCAACTCGCCGTCGCTGACGACAGTTGGCGGGTTGTGGAGACGCACTGCCTGGCCCGCACCCAGTTCGAACGCTGGTTTGCCAAGCGCGACGTGCGCCTGGTCATCATGGAACCTTGCGGCTCGGCTCGGATTTGCGCAGTTCACCGGAACGACATGCCAGACCGGCTGTCAGGAAAAACTATGCTGGTCCGCACGTTCGCTGCGCGGGAGTTCCCTGCAAGGGGTGGGCCTGCACGCGGCGCAGCTTGGTCACGGCTATGAATCTTGTTTCGTCACCCTTGACGGTTTCGGACCCGCGTCCTTGCGAACCCGCGTTTCATAGGCCTTGGAAACCAGTGCCTTGACCGTGCTGGGATCGGCTGCAGGCAGCGTTATGCGCAGACCGACCACCTTCCCGCCCCAACACAACTTCTCTATGAAGCCCGGGTACAGCGCCAAGGCCAATGCCCGGTCCTCTTCTCCTACGAAGACGTGAATCACTTCCTCGGCAGGCGCAACGGTAACGAAGATCTTTCCTCGGACGCGAAACGAAGAGTAGTCGTGGTGCGGTTCTTCTGTGACCGCTTCCAGCGACATGGCGTGCGTTCGGACTGATTTGAATTTCACTGTGCGGGACAGCCCAGAAGTGGTGGGTTGCGAGGTCTAGCGTATGAGATGAGGGGCGGTGCCCGGCTTGCCGGGTGACGTCCTCTCGATTGAAGGGTTAGCGCCGCACGCCGGGCACTTCGCCGCTGACGTTTGATGCCCGTGCAGCCTACTTCGCCCCCATCCCCGCGATCGCCTTCACCTCCAGGTACTCCTCGAACCCGAACCGCCCCCACTCGCGCCCGTTGCCCGACTGCTTGTAGCCGCCGAACGGGGCGGTGCGCTCATTGGGCACACCATTGATGTTGACGTTGCCAGCGCGGATCCTGCGGGCAATGGCGCCGGCATGTTCCACCGTCCCGCCCGACACATAACCGGCCAGGCCGTAGGGCGTGTCGTTGGCGATGCGCACCGCCTCGTCTTCGTTGTCGTAGCCCAGGATGGTCAGCACCGGGCCGAACACTTCTTCGCGCGCGATGGCCATGTTGTTGTTCACATTGGCAAAGATGGTGGGGCGCACGTAATAGCCCTTGGTCGTGCCCTCGGGTCGCCCCGGGCCGCCGGCCACCAGGGTGGCGCCCTCGCTCACGCCGGTGTTGATCAGCGCCTGGATCTTGCCCCACTGGGTCTCGTTGACCACCGGCCCGATGCTGGTGTCGGCGGCGCGCGGGTCGCCGGCGCGGGTCTTGTCGGCCACCGCCTTGGCGATCGCCATCACCTCGGCCATGCGCGATTGCGGCACCAGCATGCGCGTGGGCGCATTGCACGACTGGCCGGAGTTCATGAACACGCTGCCCACCCCGGCTGCCACGGCCTTGGGGAAGTCGGCGTCTTCCAGGATGATGTTGGGCGACTTGCCGCCGAGTTCCTGGCTGACGCGCTTGACGGTGGTGGCGGCTTTCTGCGCCACGTAGATGCCAGCGCGGGTGGAACCGGTGAACGAGATCATGTCGATGCCGGGGTGCGCGCTCATCGCCGCGCCCACGTCCGGGCCCAGACCGTTGACCAGGTTGAACACGCCCTTGGGCACACCGGCCTCGTGCAGGATCTCGGCAAATATCAGGGCCGAGCTCGGCGTGTATTCCGAGGGTTTCAGGATCATGGTGCAGCCGGCCGCCAGCGCCGGCGCCACCTTGCAGGTCATCTGGTTCATCGGCCAGTTCCACGGGGTGATCATGCCCACCACACCGATCGCCTCGCGCACCACGGTGGCCGTGCCCACCTGCTCCTCGAAGGCATAGTTCTTCAGCACCTCCAGCGTCGACAGGATGTGGCCCAGGCCTGCGCCGACCTGGAACTTCTCCGCAAAACCCAGCGGCGCGCCCATTTCGTCCGAGATCGCGGCGCCGAGGTCCTTGGCGCGGGTCTTGTACACCTCGACGATGCGGGTCAGCAGTGCCACACGTTCCGCGCGCGTGGTCTGCGAGAAGGTCTCGAAGGCCGCGCGTGCCGCGGCGACCGCCTTGTCCACGTCGGCCGCGGAACCCAGCGCGATGTCGTACAGCACCTGCTCATTGGCCGGGTTGACGACGCCGCGGGTCTTGGGCGTGACCGGGTCGACCCAGTGGCCGTCGATGTAGAACTTCAAGTGTTGAACCATGGGGGTGCCTTTCAAATGGGGGAGAGGGGAATACGGGCCGGACGCGCAGGCGGGGCTCGGCGCGAAGTATAGGTACCCGTCAAGCGGTGTGGAGTACGCACTGTCGCCGATGCGCCGCGTGCGGCGCTGCGGCAGCGGGCACAATGTGCGCAATGAGCTCTACGACCTTGCGCCAGATCCGCGACCTGCCCGGCCCGCCGGGCTGGCCGGTGCTGGGCAACTCGTTCCAGATCCGACGCGCCCGCATCCACCAGACGGTGGAGCAGTGGGCGAAGTTGTACGGGCCGGTGTTCCGGATGCGCCTGGGCCGCCACGACCAGTTGGTGATCGCCGACCATGCCCTGCTCTCCGCCGCCATGCGCGACCGGCCGGACGGCTACGAGCGCAGCCCGCTGAGCCGCTCGATCGGCGTCGAGATGCGCCTGCCGCAGGGCGTGTTCAGCGCCGAAGGCGAGGACTGGATGCGCCAGCGCCGCATGGTGATGGCCAGTTTCGCGCCCGGGCACGTGCGGGCGTATTTCCCGTCGCTGGTCAAGGTGGCCTTGCGTCTGCGCGGGCGCTGGCAGAAGGCCGCCGCTGCGGGTACGCCGATCGTGCTGCAGGCCGATCTGATGCGCTTCACCGTCGACGCGATCGCCGGCCTGGCCTTCGGCAAGGAGATCAACACGCTGGAGTCCGGCGAGGACGTGATCCAGCGCCATCTCGACAAGGTGCTGCCGGCAATCTTCCGGCGCGCTTTCTCGTTCTTTCCGTACTGGCGCTATGTCAAGCTGCCGGCCGACCGCCAGCTCGACCAGAGCGTGGACGTCATCCAGACCACCATCCATGAGTTCGTCGCGCAGGCCCGCCAGCGGCTGCGCGACAACCCCGAGCTGCGTGCCCAGCCGCGCAACCTGCTCGAAGCCATGGTGCTGGCCGCCGACGAACCCGACAGCGGCCTGGGCGACCAGCAGGTGGTCGGCAACGTGTTGACGATGCTGCTCGCGGGCGAGGACACCACCGCCAACACCCTGGCCTGGATGATCGATCTGCTGTTCCGCAACCCACCGGCGCTGCAACGGCTGCAGCAAGAGGTGCGTGGCCTGGCCGGCGACCCGTCACGTTTCACGCCGGAGCTGATGGACCAGCTGGTCTACCTGGACGCGTGTGCCAGCGAGACCATGCGCCTGAAACCGGTGGCGCCGTTCATCGTGCTGCATGCGCTGCGCGACAGCACGCTGGGTGATGTGGCGGTGCCCAGGGGCACCATGATCTGGGGCGTGATGCGCCACGACAGCATGGACGAGCACAATTTCCCGGATGCATCCGCATTCAGGCCCGAACGCTGGTTGGCCGAGACCGATCCACCGCTGACCTCGGCGGCCAAACGCTCCGCGATGCCCTTTGGCTCCGGGCCGCGCATGTGCCCGGGGCGGTACCTGGCGCTGCTGGAGATGAAGCTGGCCATGGCCATGCTGTTGGCGAGTTTCGACATCGCAGCGGTGGACACGCCCGACGGCGGCCCGGCGCAGGAGCGCATGGCGTTCACCATGAACCCGGTGGGGCTGACGATGCGCCTGAAGGCGCGGGTCTGAGCCTGGCTGGGCGGGTTTTCTTGAAGCGGCCACCGTTTTGTCATGCACTGTCATACAATTCCCGGAACCCTGAAACCCTGAAACCCTGAAACCCAGGAGACGGAAATGCGCGTCAATGCAAGGTTCGAAGGCGTTGCCGAACAACAAGTGAGTTACCTCGCCACCAGCACCGGTCGCAAGGTCAGCGAGGTGTTGCGTGAAAGCGTCGATTTCTACTACCGCCATGTGCGCGGCGGCGGCACGGGCCTGAAACACCTCCCGAAGTTGATCGGCAAGGGCGACAGCGGCCTCGCGGACGTCTCGTCCAAGGTCAAGCAATACGTGTCGGAGGGCCTGGTGGCCAAGCACCTTGGCGCGATGCCGGCTGCGCCCATTGGCACGGCCGGCGCGCGAGCGGCGCCGAGACGCAAGCGCACATGATCGCTGTTGACACTGGTTTTCTCTATGCGCTGATGGACAAGTCCGATGCCTGGCACCCGCGTGCGCTGGCCGCGGCCCCAAGCGCGCAGGAAGGCTGGGTCACTACCTGGCCGGTCTTGACCGAAGCCACACATTTGATGGCAAACCGCCTGGGGGCACGTTTCGCGCAGGCGCTGATGGCCGAGGCTGCCGAGGGTGGGCTGCTGGTCTGGGATATTCCAGCGGACCGGCTTGCCCATATTCCCAAGCTGATGCAGCAGTACGCAAGGCTCCCCATGGACCTCGCCGATGCATCGCTGGTGCTGCTCGCCGAGCACCTGGGGCATGGCCGCATCCTCACGACCGACCAGCGGGATTTCGGTGCCTACCGCTGGAAGAGCCGCAAGCCGTTTCACAATCTGCTGGCGGGATGATCCGCGCGGCCCGTGGGCACTTGGCCGAGTGAGTGCGCTGGCGCCGGTTCAACGCGTGGCGGCTGCGTGCTGGCGACTGCGAGCCACGGCGCCCCCGATCAGCAGCGTGCCACCCAGCCACAGGGCGAGGGTCGACGGTTCCGGCACCGGGCTCACGTCGAGGCGCACGTTGTCGAAGTCAACCTCGATATTCGGACTGGCCAGAGTGCCCGGTTGTTTGAGGTTGACCAGGCGGATGCCCAGCGCCTGCCCGATCAGCGCCGGTGCCGCCGCGCCGGCGTCAAAGCCCAGCGTCGCGGTGCGGAACTGGCCCTCGGGGATCGTGCCGCCGATGCTGTTCACGTCCGATGCCAGCACCGATGCGCCTGCCATCAGGTCGAGCCGGTAGCCCGGGAAACCGTTCAGGTTGAAGAACACGCCGGCGCCACCACTCGACCCGGCCAGCGAGGTGCCCGAGGCGATGTTGCCGACGTCCACCCGCAGGGTGTAGCGCTGCCCGGCCTGCAGCGTGGCCGACAGCATTTGCTGCAGACCGGCTTCGCCACTGCCATCGCCGGCCAGAAAAACCAGGGCCGCGTTGTTGCCCTCAGGCGTTCCGCCGGGGAAGTACTCGGTGCCAGGCAGGGGCCGTATCGCGCCCACGGCATTGAGCCCCGGCTGCGCAACCAGCAGGACATTCGGGTCGTAAGGCAGCCATGCTTGCGGCTGCAGCACCACGAAGGCACCGGGCGTGATGCTGTCGGCCTCGAAGCCCGGGTTGGCAACCGTGAGCGGGGCGGCCTGCGCCAGGCCCGAGGCCAGGCCGAGCGCCAGCAGGGCGGCGATGGCCGTGGCGCGGCGCCATGGCTGATTTGCGTACCCGCCACCGTAGCGCCAGGTCGGTCCGGCCGAAGCGGCAGGGTGCCACCCATCCAAAGTGTGCACTGGCATCGGTGCCCCGGCTGGCCCGAAAAGCGGGATGGTTGCAGTCATGGCGATCTCCTTGGCGGTGTGCGGCCGGCCGACCCGTCGGCGGCGCCCCTGCCCGCTGCCTGTCGGCACGGTCGGCGTTTTGGCCAGGACCAGCGCACCACTGCCGTAGTGCCGTATTGGGTGCCCGGCTTGCGGGCGCCTGGCGGGCGCTCACCTGCGGGGCTACCATACCGATCGTCACGGTCACCCAGGAATGGACATGCACTTCTCTGCTTTGCATCCGATGTTCGGCGTCGAAGTCCGCGGTGTGGACCTGCGCACGGTCACTGCGCAGGGCGCCTACCCGGCGCTGCGGGCGGCCTTCGAGGAGCATTCGCTGCTGCTGTTTCGCGGGCAGCAGCTCGACGACGATGCGCACCTGGCGTTTGGTGCCTTGTGGGGTCCCATTGAAGACCGCTCGATGGGCAAGAACGGCCCGCGGCCGCAGCTCGACAACGTCAGCAACCTGCGCGCCGACCAGTCCATCGCGCCGGCCGACGACATGCTGACGCTGAACCTGATGGGCAACCAACTCTGGCACACGGACAGCACCTTCCTGCCGGTGCCGGCGCTGGCCAATATCCTGGCGGCCCGGGTGCTGAGCAGTTCGGGTGGCGAGACGGAACTGGTGTCGACGCGTGCGGCCTGGCGCGACATGCCGGCGCCGCTCAAGAGCCGGCTGCACCACGCGGTGCTCGGCCACCGCCTGGCGCACTCCAGGGCGCGCATCTCCGCATCACTCGCGCAGCAGCCGCGCATCACGCGCTGGGCCGACCAGTACTGGCGCGCGGTCTGGCCCAACCCGCACAACGGACTGGAGGCGCTGTACATCGCCTCGCACGCGTTCGCAGTGGATGACCTGCCGCCAGACCAGGCGCAGACCCTGATCGATGCAGCCGTTGCGTTCGCCACCCGCCCCGAGGCGGTGTACACGCATCGCTGGCAAGCTGGCGATGTGCTGGTGTGGGACGAGCGCGCCACGCTGCACCGCGGACGGCCCTGGCCCTATGACGAGGAGCGCACGCTCGCGAGCATCTGCATTTCGGCGCGGGATGTGGATGGCCTGGACC
Source organism: Rhodoferax sp. (assembly GCA_031383745.1). Lineage (GTDB taxonomy): Bacteria > Pseudomonadota > Gammaproteobacteria > Burkholderiales > Burkholderiaceae_C > CAISIP01. The sequence continues at coordinate 16,628 of JANMZX010000365.1, forward strand.
GGGTCCGACCACCCGCTTGACCTGGAAGGGCGATCACCGCGGCGGAGGCCCGGTTCGGTGCCGGCGGGCCAGGGCACGGGCGTGCCGCCTCAGTGCCCGCGCGGGATCGAATACGTGCCCACCGCATGCGCCACAGGCTCGGCGATCCCGTCCGAATAGATCGTCACCTCGCCCACCGCCAGCGACTTGCCGCGCTTCATCAGTGTGCAGGCGCCCAGGATGTCGCGGTCGGCACTGGGCTTGCGAAAGAAGTTGATCGACAGGCTGGTGGTGACGGTGAGCGCCACCAGGCCGATCTCGCCCAGTATCGCTACGTACAGCGCCACATCGGCCACGGTCATCATCACCGGCCCCGATACCGTGCCGCCGGGCCGCAATTCGGCGTCGCCGATGCGGTGACGCACCGTGGCGGATCCTGGGCCCAACGCCTCCACCGTGCACTTGTTCTGCGGAAATTCCCTCAGCAGGAACGCCGCCATGTCTTCCAGGGTCACCAACGATCGGTTCATCGCAAGCCAAGTGGTGCGGGGTTGCCGGTCACCAGGGCCTGCCGACACGCATGGGGTGCTGGAGATGGCAGGCCCGGGAGCGCCGCCCCCGGTCTGGCGCACTGCCTCAACGCAGCGCCGAGAGCCGCGCCAGGTGGTGGTCGGCATCGCCGAAGCGCTGCGCCAGCACGGTCAGGCGGCGGAAAGTGTGCGACACCTTCATCTCCTCGGTCATGCCCATGCCGCCGTGCAACTGCACCGATTCCTGGCTGATCAGCCGGGCTGCATCGGCGATGCGCACCATGGCCTGTGACACGGCGCGCTGGCGGTCGGTGATGGTTGCGGCATCGCTGCTGCCGGCGGCGGCGTCGACGCGGCACGCCGCCAGCACGGCCATGGAGCGGGAGAACTCGCAGGCGATGAACATGTCCACCATCCGGTGCTGCAGGGCCTGGAAGGACCCGATCGGTGTGCCGAACTGCTTGCGCGTCTTGAGGTACTCCAGCGTCGCATCGTTGGCGGATTTCATCGCGCCCACGGCGTCGCAGCACAGCAGGGCGGTGGCGAAATCGACCGCTTCCTCGATCGCGGGCAATGCCGCGCCGTCGGTGCCCAGCAAGGCATCGGCGCCGAGTTTTACGGCCTGGAAGCTGATGTCGGCGGCACGCTGGCCGTCCACCGTGCGGTAGCTGCTCAACGACACCCCGGGGGCGTTGCGGTCGACCAGGAACAGGCTGCTGCCCAGGGCCGTGCGCGCCGAGACCACCAGCGTGTCGGCCAGCGGCGCGCCGATCACCACCAGCTTTTCGCCATCGAGTGTCCAGCCCGACCCGGTCTTCTCCGCCCTCACCGACAGCGGATCGAGGTCGTAGCGCCGCCCGCGCTCCAGGTAGGCGAAGGTCAGCGTCCGGCTGCCGTCGATCACCGCCGGCAGCGTCGCGGAGCGCTGCGCCGATGATCCGGCGCGCGCCACCAGGCGCCCGGCCAGCCCGATGCCGTCGAGCAGCGGCTCGACCACCAACGCTTCTCCAAATGCCTCCATCGCCGCCATCAGGTCGACCGCGCCGCCGCC
>JANMZX010000370.1:0-4246 GCA_031383745.1 Rhodoferax sp.
TGGCAAGGCGCGACGACGCTGCGGGCTCATGCCCGCGAGGAGAAGTAACGCCGCCAGCGTGCCGCAGCGCGGCTCGATCGGGTGCGTAGCGCTCTCACCCAGGTGGTGAACGCCGTCGTGGGTACAAAACTCAATGTTCATATGGACTTGCAAGCGGAAACAAGCGGTCAACTGCCGAATCTAGGTTCAACCGGCCGGATGGACATGAACGCGCAATACGGTCTGCAGGAACCGGATCTGGTCGGCAACCGCGCGCTCGAACCAACTGCCAGCGTAGATATCGAAGTGTCCGATCGGGTAGGTCAGCGCCTGCCCGTTGCGCGCGCGCGCAGCAGCCTGTAGCGCCGGCGCAGGCGGGGTCACGGCGTCCTGCTCACCCACGCACACCAGCAGGGGCGCAGCGATCCGGTGCGCCTGGCGCACTGGCCGGTAGAACGCCAGTGTCGTGAAAACCCGGGCGCAGACCTCGTTGCGCCAATTCGTGTGCGGTGGCAGCATCGCACGGTAGCCGGGGTCGGCGTCAGGCGAGGTCATCACGGCCAGCGCGCCGGGCAGTCCGACCACACCCACATGCACAGGCGCGGCTCCGAACAGCGCGCCCACGGCATCGACCAGCCCCAGCACGAACAGGCGCAGGTTGGTCCACACCGGAACATTCAGGATGGCGGCCAGCAGATCGGCCGCCGGCACCTGGGCCACGATCGCGGCGATGTCATTGCGCCGCGCGCCCAGCGTCAGCACATGCCCGCCGGAAAACGAGCTGCCCCACAAGGCGATGCGCTGTGCGTCCATGCCGTCCAGGCCGCGCGCAAAACGGATCGCTGCGTCGTAGTCTTCCAGTTGTCGCGCCACCGACAGCCACTGGCGTGGCGAGCCGTCGCTGGCACCAAAGCCACGATAGTCGAACACCACGCTGGCGATGCCGGCCTGCGCGAACCGCGCGGCAAAGGCATCGAGGCGCGCCTCGCGCACAGCCGCGAAGCCATGGGCCATCACGATGCAGGGGTGGGGACCTGGGCCCTGCGGACGGAACACCCATGCCGCACAACGCGCGCCGCCGCTGGGAAAAAACAGTTCCTCGCGCTGCATGCCGTCGCCTTTCGAAAAGCCGGCTGCCATTCTGCTGCCGGCAGCCACCGTTTGGCAATACGTGCTTGGCGGCATGGCAGCGTGCCGGCGAGGCATGCAGTGACGGGCCAGCATGGCTGCATGCGCGGCGCGGCGCGTACTGGCCAACGCATGCAAGTTTGATCTGGATCAGTGCCGCCGCCGCCGCCCGGGCGCATGCTTCGTATTGGGCGATTGCCTCACGCAGAACTCGACAGTTCGAACCGTGCCGCACTCTGCGGATCGAAACCCGGCGCATCCCGCCGGGTTTCCCTTTTCTGCTGTTGCCCACCATGCGCCACGGGCCCGGATGCGATGATCGGCGCATGATATTCGTCGCCCTCCACATCGTTGCACCGCTGCAAGAGGCAGGCGGCTTCACGCGCAGGGCCGTGCCGTGAATGCTTCTGCCACCCGGCTACCCGACCAGGCCCGCCTCAGCATCCTGTGCGCGCTGGCCGGGTCGCTGGCTTTTTCGCTCAACGACATCACGGTCAAGTCGTTCACCGGCACCTTGCCGCTGCACGAGGTGATCCTGTTCCGGGCGCTGGTCGGGCTGGCTTTCACGCTGGCGTTCTTTGCGCCCGGTCGCAGCATCGCCGACGTGTTCCGCACCAAGCAGCTGGGCTCCCACGTCTTTCGCGGCGTGTGTGTGGTGGTCTCGAACCTGACCTACTTTCTGGCTCTGGCTGCGTTGCCGCTGGCCGAGACCTCGGCCATCTTCTTCATTGCGCCGCTGCTGATCACGGCCCTGTCGGCGCTGCTGTTGCGCGAACACGTGGGGCCGTTGCGCTGGGGCGCGCTGGCAGTCGGCATGGCCGGCGTGCTGCTGATCGTCAAGCCCGGGTCGGTCGCCTTCCAGTGGGCGGTGCTGCTGCCGGCGGCGTCCGCGCTGGCCTACGCCGGCATGCACACCATGACCCGCAAGATGGGTCTGGCCGAGTCGGCCGCAACGATGGCCGTCTACATCCAGCTGACCTTCATCGCGGTGTGTCTGGCCATGGGCCTGGTGGCCGGCCGCGGCCAGTTTGCCGGCACCGGCGACCCGTCGCTGGAGTTCCTGCTGCGCGCCTGGGCCTGGCCCACGCCGCGCGACCTGGTGTTCTTCGTGGCCGCCGGCGCCTGCAGCGCCACCGGCGGTTACCTGATGTCGCAGGCCTACCGCAGCAGCGCGGCGGGTCTGGTGGCCCCGTTCGAATACGCCGCGCTGGTGCTGGCGGCGTTCTGGGGCTTCGCGATCTGGGGCGAGCTGCCCGGGGTGTGGTCCGCGATCGGTATCGGGTTGATCCTGGCGTCGGGCGTGCTGGTCGGCGCGCGGGAGGCGTGGAAACAGATGCGGCCAGGCCGGCCTTCTCCGGAGCGCCGGCCGTGACGTTGCGTCCCCGGGTGCGCGGCACCGATCTGCCAGCCCGACCAGCCGCAGCTGCCCTGCCTGCGTGCTGGGCAAGTACCATCGACTACGTCAAGGACATCGGCATCATGGCCGAACAGGACGGCGGCACCGACATCTGGCACCATGCGGGCACGGTGTACCTGCGGCCGCATGACCGGCCAGGCGCGCCGGGTGCACCCGCGAAGGAACACCCATGACCACCGTCCCTGACCGCATCGCCGAGCGGCTGCGCCAGCTCGGCCCGACCGCCGACCTGCCGGCCGTACAGGCGCTGTACCAGCCGCTGCTGGCAGACCAGCCGCGCGATCGCGTCACGCTGCATGCCGATCTGCCCTATGGCGACCATGCGCGCCAGGTGCTCGATGTCTACGCCCCGCAGTCGGCCGTGGCCGGGCGCGGCCGCAAGCTTGCGGTGCTGGTCAACTTCCATGGCGGGGGGTTCATCCGTGGCGACAAGTCGAACCGTGCCAACGTGGGCTGGCATTTCGCGCGCCAGAACGTGCTCACGGTGCTGCCGAACTACCGACTCGCCCCCGACGCCCAATGGCCCAGCGGGCCGCAGGACGTGGTGGCCGTATGGCGCTGGCTGCGCGAGAACGTACGCGACTACGGCGGCGACCCCGCGCGCATCGTGCTCATGGGCGAGTCGGCAGGCGCGGCCCATGTGGCGGCGGCCACGCTGATGCGCCGCTTTCAACCCGCGCGCACCGACTGGCGGCTGGCCGGCGCGGTGCTGATGTCGGGGCCCTACAACGCGCGCCTCGAAGGCATGGCGCGGCGGCAATTCGGCATTGCGTCACCCGACCCGCGCAATGACGCGTATGTCGGCGCGGACCCCGCCAGCTGGGACGGCGCCAGCATCGTCGACCATGTCGACGCGACGCCCTTCCCGCTGCTGATCAGCTTCGCCGAGCGCGACCTGCTGCAGATGCAGGTCCAGGCCGGCGAACTGTTCGCGCGCCTGGTCAGCCGCCACCACTTCGCACCCGAGCTGCTGATGGTGCGCGAGCACAACCACTTTTCGCAAGGCTTCTCGATCGGGACCGACGACGCATCGGTCAGCGGGCCGATCCTGCGGTTCGTGCAGTCGCTGCGCTGACGCCGCCGCACCGGCTCACGGCGGGTGGCCTGGCGTCCGTGCGACGTAGACGGTCACCGCCCTCGTCAGGGCGCCGGGCGGCGCAACGCTTTGCAGGTCGAACGAGCGCCCGTCACGGCCGTCGAAACGCCAGGCAAACCGGGTCGACCCGCTGACGAAGCGGACCACCTCGCCCTGCTCCACGTTGACCCATCGGGTGTCGGGCTGGAGCGTCACGACGCGCCCGACGCTCTGCGCGTCAGCCGGGCTGCCGAACAGGAACGTCGGCGCCGGTGTCTGCGCGCAGACCGTGGACGACAGGACAAGGCCGACCGCCAGTGCAGCGCGACCACGCAGGTGAGTACGTTGCATCATCGGAGCAACTCCTTTTGGTGTTTGCGCCGCATGCAGGGGGATCCGACCCGCGGGCCGTTCTGGAAGGCAGCGCAAAAAGATCTTAGCCGGCGCGTCAATACCCATTGCGGCGTCAGGCCATGCGGCCTGCCTGACGGATCAGCCGGGCGCGAACCGCGCCGCCCGCTTGTCCAGCCGGGCGCGCATGCCCTCGGTCTTGTCGGCGGTGTCGAACAGCAGCTGGAATGACTTGCGCTCCAGCTGCAGGCCCTGGTCCAACGGCAGGTTCATGCCTTCGAGCACCGCCTCCTTGA
>JANMZX010000394.1:0-14736 GCA_031383745.1 Rhodoferax sp.
CGTGATACGAACCATCTCGGAGCCGGCCAGTGCGAGCTCCTTGACCTGGATCGCGGTGCGGACCGCCTCCGCGGTATCGGTGTTGGTCATGGACTGGATGCGCACGGGCGCTCCGCCACCGACGGTGACGATCCGCTGGCCCCACACCACCTGCGCCTGCCGCGACGGCCGGACGGCGACCACGGCCTCCGCAATCGGTTGCACCTGTTGCTGATTCATTTGATCTGGAACCTCGCTACGTTGTCCCGGGACAGGGGAAGCAGGGCGAACGGCTGGCCGCGCACCTGCACATCGATGGCATCAGCCCGCCCGACCACGACCGAGAGCGGCAGCGCGCCGGACACCGGCACCGCGTCGCCCGGGTTGAGAATCTTGCGCAACTGCAGCACGCCATTGCCGTCGGTCACCTCGACCCATGAAGGGCCCCTGGCCGTGAACAGGACCAGCGAGCCAAGCGTACCGGCGCCGGCCGGGGCCGACGCCGCAGCTGTGGCTTGAGGTGCTCCTGCCGGTGCTGGCTCGGCCACGGTCGGTTGGGCGCCGCCCGATGCGGCCGACGGAGCATCGGACGCCGACACCGTGGCGCTTGCAGGCATTCCGGCAGGCGCAGTGGAGGCAGCTGTCGTGCCGCCAACCCCCACCGCTGGCACCACAGTCTCCGACGAGGACAACCAGGGCACGGCTGTTATCGAGGGCAGCAGGTACAGCGCCAAGGCCCCGAACAGCAGCAATGCCGCCACCACCGCCACCGGTTTCGGCAGCCGGGACAGCATCGGTGCACGCCACAAGGCGCGCGGCGGATGCAGGCTCGTATGGTCGGTGGTGCTCGATTCGAGCTGCAGCCGCGGCATGACCTGTTCGGGCAGCCGGCTCAGGACCGGGCCCGGATCCACCTTCAGGGTACGGCAAACGCTGGAGGCCAGTGCGCGCGCAAACACCGCATCCGGCAGCAGGTCGTGGCGATCCGCTTCGAGCGCCTCGAGCTTCTTCACCGGAACCTTGAGCGACACCGACAACGCTCCGATGTGCACGCCGGCGGCCTCTCTGGCCTGGCGCAGCAGCATGCCGGCACTTGGCGACAGCGGCGAAGCAGCGGCTTCGGCCATCGCTGCGGCCTGCGCAGCCGAGGCCTCACTCATCGAAAGCCCCGCGATCGAGAAGCGCCACCTCGCGGGACTGTGGGAAACGCTTGCGCAATTGCGTGACCAGCTGCTCCTCCGCTTCCCGGCTCGCCATGCGCCGCTCCACCTTGATACCGAGCCACAGGGACTCGGCATTGGCAAGCTCGCTGTTGTTGATGCGGCGGATGTAGAACTGGGCGCGCACCAGTTCGCTGCGCTGGAACAGCAGCAGTGCCAGGTTGTACCCGGTAATCGGGTTGCCGGCATCGAGTTCGTAGGCGCGCGACAGGCTCTCTTCCGCCTGCGCACGTTGCCCGGATCGGATCTGGCACAGGCCCTGGATCATGTAGGTCTTGGGGCGATCGCCGTATTGAGGATTGGCCAGGGCCCTGGCAAACAAGGGCAAGGCATCGGCGTACCGACCTTGCTGGCACAGCAGCCAGCCGAGGTTGTGCTGGGTATTCGCGTCAGCGGAATTGAGCACCAGCGCACGGCGAAAGCTCTCTTCGGCCAGCCGGAGGTCGTTCAGGCGCATGTAGATCAGGCCGCGCAGGTTGTACGCCTCGCCAAAATTCGGATCAGCGGCGATGGACTGCTTGAGTTCGTCCAGAGCGACCGTGGTCTGACCCTGTTCGAAATAACTCACCGCCAGCTCGAGTCGGATGCGCGCCCGCCTGCGGCCGTCTGGCTCGTCTGAATCGGTGACCAGATCAGGCCGCGCGGCCGCTTGCGCTGCCGACCCCGGCTCGGTGGCGCACGATACCAGGGTCAGGCCCGCGACGAGTCCGGCCAGCAGCATCCACACCACACGCATCTGCCGCGACCAGGAACCGGTGATCGTCACCATGGGTCAGACCTCCTTGATACCCGGCCCAGCGGCGCTGGCGGGAACGAGCATGATTGTGCGCTGTTGCGCGATACGCCCGGCAACACCGGTGCGGTCGCGCACGTCGCCGGCCAGCTGGCCGCACGCGGCGTCGATATCGTCGCCGCGGGTCTTGCGGACCGTCGCCACAAAACCGGCGTCGCTCAGGATCCGCGCGAACGCCACGATCCGCTCACGCGGCGAGCCACTCAGGCCCGCCGCCGGAAACGCGTTGAACGGAATCAGGTTGAACTTGCACCAGGCACGGCCATCGCCGTACTGGCGCACCAGTTGGACCAACGCTTGGGCATGGCTGTCCTGGTCGTTGACGCCGTCGAGCATGCAGTACTCGAAGGTGATGAAGTCGCGTGGCGCAGTGCGCAGGTAGTCCAGGCAGGCCTGCAGCAACTCGGCCAGCGGGTACTTGCGATTCAGCGGCACCAGGTGATCGCGCAGCGCGTCGGTGGGCGCATGCAGTGACACCGCCAGCGCCACCGGGCAATCCTGCCCCAGCCGCGCCATCATCGGGACGACACCGGACGTGGACACCGTGACACGCCGCCGTGAAAGACCGTAGCCATGGTCGTCCAGCATGGTCCGCAGGGCCGGAACCAGCGCGCTGTAGTTCTGCAGCGGCTCGCCCATGCCCATCATCACTACATTGGAGATGATGCGTTCGTCCCGGCCCAGGAGACGGCGCAGCGCGTGCTCGGCGAACCACAACTGCGCCACGATTTCCCCCGTCGTGAGGTTGCGGCTGAACCCCTGGTGACCCGTCGAGCAGAACCGGCAACCCACCGCACAGCCTGCCTGCGACGAGATACACAGGGTTCCGCGGTCGTCCTCGGGAATGAATACGGCCTCGACCGCGTCGCCATTGCCGACATCGAACAACCACTTGATGGTGCCATCAGCCGACCGGTGTTCCCGGGTGACCGCAAGACCCTGGATACAGGCCGTGGCCTTGAGCTTTTCGCGCAGGGACTTGGCCAGGTCGCTCATCGCATCGAACTGCGACGCACCCTTCTGGTGGATCCAGCGAAACAACTGGGTCGCGCGAAAACGCTTTTCCCCCAGCCGCTCGCAAAAAACGGCCAAGCCCTCGAGGTCGTAATCGAGCAGGTTGGCCAGCATGGTGGGGCTTAGCGGGAGTAGATGCCCATGCCGGGGAAAAAGAAGGCGATTTCGGCAGCGGCGGTTTCAGGCGCGTCGGAGCCGTGCACCGCATTGGCATCGATGCTGTCGGCGAAATCAGCCCGGATCGTGCCGGCGGCAGCCTTCTTGGGGTCTGTTGCACCCATCAGGTCGCGATTCTTGAGAACCGCGTTGTCGCCCTCCAGGGCCTGGATCATGACCGGACCCGAGACCATGAAGGCCACCAGGTCATTGAAAAACGGGCGGCCCTTATGCACGGCGTAGAAGGCTTCCGCCTCGGCGCGCGACAGTTGTGCCATGCGCGCGGCGACGACTTTCAGGCCGGCAGCTTCAAAACGGGCGTAGATCTGGCCGATGACATTTTTGGCCACGGCGTCAGGCTTGATGATGGAGAGGGTGCGTTCAATGGACATGGTTCTTCCTGAGCTGTTGAAAATGGTTTTGCCAGACGGGCAAAGCCTCGCATTTTAGCCTGACGAGCAAGGCGCCAGCGCCGTGCCGGGCATGTCGACCACCTGCCGCCTGCGGCAGGAATTCGGAAACCTCATCGGCCTCGGCCACCCCGCCGACCGCCGCCGCCAGCACCGGCACCACGTACACCACCCGGCGCGCTGTTGCCGGGGCGCTGCCCGCCGCGCTGCCCCTGCCGCTGTCGCGTGAAGCTGTCGGCGCCGATGTAGCCGAATGCGGTCTTCATCGGATCCGGCTGCGAGTCGGCTGCCTGCTTGTCGGCACGTGCGCCGGAGTCGTCCCGATCGAAACGGTTTCGGTTGCGGCCAGGCCCGCCGGCTCCCAGCGACGGCACAGCCACCGGCGAGGGAATTCCGCCTGCCGGTGCTCCACGCGCGCCGTCCGGCGGACGGCGATCGGCCGAGCGCCCACCCCGTTTGCGCCGCCGTCCACCGGCGCCATCCCTGCCGTCACCATCCTGGCGGGGGGCGCCACGGGCGCCCCCACCAGCCGGCGCAGACCGCGTGCCCGAGGCGAGGCGCAGGCTGTCGATATCCGACCCATCCAGCTCCATCCAGGCCCCGCGCTTGAGCCCGCGGGGCAGCACCATGGCGCCGTAGCGGATCCGGATAAGGCGACTCACCGCGTGGCCGACCGCCTCGAACATCCGGCGCACCTCGCGGTTGCGCCCTTCGGATATCGTGACGCGATACCAGCAATTGGCGCCCTCGCCCCCGCCGTCCTCTATCGAACCGAACTGTGCCGTGCCATCGTCCAGCCGCACACCGTCCAGCAGTTTGTGCTTCTCGTCGTTGCTCAGGGCGCCCAGCACCCGCACCGCATATTCCCGCTCCAGTCCGAAGCGCGGATGCATCAGGTTGTTGGCCAGTTCGCCGGAGCTCGTGAAGAGCAGCAGGCCCTCGGTATTGAGGTCGAGCCGGCCGACCGACTGCCATTTGCCCTGCTGCAGCTTGGGCAGCCGGCGGAACACCGTCGGCCGGTTCTGCGGATCATCGTGGGTAACGACCTCGCCCACAGGCTTGTGGTAGGCGATCACACGTGCAGGCGGTGGATCGATGCGAAAGCGGATCGGTTTGCCATTGACCTTGACGTGGTCGCCGAACTGGATGCGCTGGCCGATATGTGCCGGCTCGTTGTTGACCGTGATGCGGCCCTCCATGATCAGCTGCTCCATCTCGAGCCGCGAGCCCATGCCGGCCTGGGCCAGCACCTTGTGCAGTTTGGGCGCTTCGGCGACCGGTGCGAGCACCCGCTTGAGCGGCACCGGCTCGACGGCCTCTTCTTCTGCGTCGAAACGCCCGGAGACAACATCGAGAAACCGGTTTCCGGGTGCTACCGGCTCGGCCACTGCCGGCCGCACCGCCACGGGCATGGTCGACTCCCCTGCCAGGGGCAGTACAAGATCCTGCGGCTCGGCGTCCGCCATGCCCTGGACCGGAGCTTCGTCCCTGGCCGCCCCGGCTTCGTCGGCCTTGGCCAGTGAATCTTCCTGCGGCAAGTTGTGGTCATTCATGAGTCTGTTCCGCCATGGAGTTGGGGTTGGGTGAGGGGTCCGGTCCCGGCTGGGCCGCGTCCTGCAGCGCGGGCTCCGGGAGATCGGTGGGAGACAGGTCGTGCGGCGCGGCATTTTCGGCTGGGTCCGGCATCGCCTGCAGGGGAATCAGTGACGCGGTCGCGTCCTCAGGCCGGGCGGCCGGGTCGATCACGGGCAAACGGTCGAGCGATGCGATACCAAGGTCATCGAGAAACTGGCGCGTGGTGGCGAACAACGCCGGTCGGCCGGGCGCCTCGCGGTGTCCGATCACCTCCACCCAGCCCCGGTCTTCCAGTTGCTTGATGATTTGCGCGTTGATGGTCACACCCCGGATGTCTTCCATGTCGCCGCGCGTGACGGGCTGTCGATAGGCGATGATGGCCAGCGTCTCCATGGTCGCGCGGGTGTAGCGCGGCGGCTTTTCCGGATGCAGCCGATCCAGGTATTCCCGCATCTCCGGACGGCTCTGGAACCGCCAGCCGGACGCCACCTGTACCAGTTCCACCCCCTTTTGCGCCCAGTCAAGGCGCAGTTCCTCGAGCAACTGCTTGATCGTGTCGGCGCCGAGCATGTCGCTGAACAGCTCCCGCATCTCGCGGACCGGCAAGGGCTGCTGCGAGCATATGAGTGCCGTTTCGAGTACGCGCTTTGCCTGAGCCGTATTCATGGTCGTGCCATTCAGGAAGGGCACCGCAATAGTGCGGGGCGATCGATTCGAACAAAAGGAGCGCGGTCGGCAGCTGGGTGCGTCTGCGGCGCGCAATTCAGGAGGTGCGGAGCGCGCTTGCGTCCACGCCCGAGATCAGAAATTGTAGCGCAGGCCCTGTGCCTGCAATTCCCCGTCCATATCCGGCGGCAGGCTGATCGTGAAATCGAGACCGGCGCCCGTATGCGGGTGGGGCAAGGCCAGATGGTAGGCATGCAGTGCCTGGCGGTGCAGCACCAGCCCCGGCGCGCCGCCATAGGTCTGGTCGCCGACCAGCGCATGCCCGAGGGCGGCCATGTGCACACGGATCTGGTGGGTGCGCCCGGTGTGGAGCGTGCAACGGACCAGGCTCGCCCTCTCGTTGCCGTCCAGCCACTCGATGGTCGTGCGCGCAGGTTTGCCGGCGTGGCGCGCTGGATCGACCACCGCCATGCGCAGCCGGTTGGACGGGTCGCGCCCGATCACAGACTGGACCTCGCGCGGCGACGGGCCGTTCCAGAGCTTGTGCGCGATGGCCAGGTACTGCCTCTGCACGCTGCGCTCGGCAATCATCCGAACCAGCGCATCCATGGAGGGGCGGGTGCGGGCTACCAGCATCAGGCCACTGGTGTCCTTGTCTAGCCGGTGCACGATGCCGGCCCTGGGCAGATCGGCGAATCCGGGGGCGAATGCGAGCAGCCCGTTGAGCAGTGTTCCGCCCCAGTTCCCGGGTGCCGGGTGGACCACCAGGCCAGCGGGCTTGTTGATCACCAGCAGGTGCGCGTCCTCGAACACGATGTCCAGGTCCATCGCTTCGGCCTTGAAGGCCCGGCTTTGCGGCGTGGGCCGCAAGCCGATGCGGCAACTGTCGCCGGCCTTGAGCCGCCAGGACGGCTTCACCTGCAACTGGTCATTGACGGTGACCGCGCCATCCTCGATCAACTGCTGCAGGTAGCTGCGGGAAAACTCGGTCAGCCCGTCGGCCAGCGCCTTGTCCAGGCGTGCGCCATGCTGATCGCCACCGGCCACGAGAACGCGCCATTCGACGTCCGGGCCGGTGTCAGCGGCATCGTCGACGTCAGTCGACAGCAAGTCGCTCGATATAATCGCGGTGGGCTTTTTCAACAGGGTGTTCCTCATGTTCCGGTCAAAATTATCGATGGTGCACGTTCTGCTTGTGGCGGGTGCAACCATGCTGTTTGCCGGCTGCTCTTCCACCAGCGCGGACAAGACCAGCAATTGGAGCCCCAACAAGCTGTATGCAGAGGCCAAGGACGAGATGAACTCCGGCGCCTACGACAAGGCGGTGGGCCTGCTCGAGAAACTCGAAGGCCGTGCGGCCGGCACCATCCTGGCGCAACAGGCCCAGCTCGACAAGGCCTACGCCCAGTACCGGTCTTCCGAGCAGGCGCAGGCGCAGGCGACGCTGGACCGGTTCATGAAACTGCATCCCGGCAGCCCGGCCCTGGATTACGCGCTCTACCTCAAGGGAGTGGTCAATTTCAACGACGATCTCGGCTGGTTCTCGTTCCTGACCCGTCAGGATCTGTCCGAGCGCGACCAGAAGGCCGCCAAGGAGTCCTTCGAGTCGTTCAAGGAACTTGTCACGCGCTTCCCCGCATCGCGTTATGTGCCCGACGCACGCTTGCGCATGACCTATATCGTCAACTCGCTGGCGGAATACGAGGTCCATGTGGCGCGCTATTACTACAAGCGCGGCGCCTACCTGGCAGCCATAAACCGTGCCCAGAACGCGGTGACCGACTACCGAGAAGTGCCAGCCCTCGAAGAAGCCCTCTTCATCATGATGAAGTCGTACGACGCGCTGGGCATGAACCAGTTGCGTGATGACTCCCGGCGCGTCCTGGAGCAGAGTTACCCGGCCGGCGAGTTCATCACCAAGGGAGCCCGCTCGGTGGAGCAGCCGTGGTGGAAGTTCTGGTAAGTTCGTCCAGCACTGCCTGCAGTTCGGATTCCGACTGCAACCTGCGCATCGGCGGCAATGCCGCCAATAGTCGCCTGCCGTATCCCATGCTGGCCAGCCGGGTATCACACACCACCAGGACGCCGCGGTCGGATTCCCGGCGAATCAGCCGGCCGGCGCCCTGCTTGAGCGCGACCGCCGCCTCGGGAATGAAATAGTCGTTGAACGGGCTGCGGCCCTCGGATTCGAGGCGCCTGGTGCGTGCTTCCACCAGCGGGTCGTTCGGCGGCGGAAACGGGAGCTTGTCGATCACGACCAGTTGCAACGCGTCGCCAGGTACATCGATGCCCTCCCAGAACGATGCCGATGCCACCAGGATGCAACCAGGGCCGTCGTCCCGCGATGCGTTGCGCAAGCGGTCCATCAACTCCCGCTTCGATCCCTGTCCCTGCACCAGGATCTGCATGGTGGAGCTATCGGGAAAGCGGGCCGCCAGGGCCTCGCTGATCGTGCGCAGTGCACGCAAGGTCGTCGTCAGGACGAGCGTCCTGCCGCCCAGCATCGCAGCCCAGCGCGCCACATGCGCGGCCACCTGCTCCCCATGTTGCGGATCAGCCGGTCTGGGCAGGTCCCGGGGCACATATACAGCAGCCTGCCGGGCGTAGTCGAACGGGCTGTCGACGCGCAGTTTCGTGGCCCCGGCGAGGCCGCAGGGTTCGGTGAACCAGCGCAGATCGGGGTCGTCGCCCAGCGTCGCGGAGGTGAATATCCAGGACTTGCGGTTGTCCGCGTCCGTCAGTGGGCGCAGCATCTTCTCCTGCACCGCAATCGCAATGTCGAGTGGCGACTCGATCAGACGCAATTGCACGCCGGCATCGACCCAGCGCACGCTGCCAGGGTCGCACGGCGACTGGAAAAAGGCGATGGATTCGCACAACGTCTGCGCCCGTTCCCGCAATCGCTCGAAGTCCGGCCCGACCTCGCCAGCGGCTGCCAGCGCAGTCGACGCCCCGGTCAAGGCCGTCAGCAGTTCCTGCAGGGTGGCCTCCCAGGCCGCAGGATCCACCTGCTCGGGTGCGCCAACCGCCCATCGCAGTCGCGTCGACGGCGGCATCCGGCCCACCACCAGGCGCAGCTCACGGGCGGCGTGCTCCGTGTCCGACGACAGGCGCTGCCAATCTGCCAGGCCGCGCGCCAGCTGCAGCCCGGTGGCCAGCACATCCTTGGCAAAGTCCAGCACCTGTCCGGTGGTCAGCGCACGTCCGAGAAACTGCAGTCCGGTTTCGTTGAGCTGGTGCGCCTCGTCGAAGATTACTGTCTGGACGCTTGGCAACAGTTCGGCCATGCCCGATTCGCGGACCGCCAGGTCGGCGAAGAACAGGTGGTGGTTGACCACCACGACGTCTGCGGCCATCGCCTCACGGCGGGCCAGGTTGACGTGGCAGGCGCGGAACTTCGGGCATTGCGTCCCCAAGCAGTTGTCACGCGTGGAACTGATATGCGGCAACAGGGCCGAGCGCTCATCGAGCCCGGGCAGTTCTGCCAGGTCGCCGCTGCGTGTCACCTGGGACCATTGCTCCACCTTGGACAAGGTGCGGGCCAGAAATCGGTCCTGCAGCGCCGGATCCTGTCGTGCACTCTCCATCCGGTGCAGGCACAGATAACTGCCCCGCCCCTTGAGCAGTGCGCAGCGGACCGGCAGCCCCAGCGCTTGAACCAGTTGGGGAAGGTCTCGCGCAAACAGCTGGTCCTGCAGTGTCTTGGTGGCGGTCGACAGCAGCACCCGCGCCCCGCTGAGCAGGGCCGGTACCAGGTAGGAAAAAGTCTTGCCGACACCGGTGCCGGCCTCGACGACCAGGACACCGCCGGTCTCGATGGTGCGGGCGATGGCCAGCGCCATGTCGGTCTGCCCGGGCCGGGGCGCGAACTCCTCGATCGCCTGCGACAAGGCGCTGCCGGCAGAAAAAGCCTCCTGGACCTGTGCGTGCAGGTTCATCTTCAGGCCGGCTCGTCCGGCAACAGGCGCTGGCGGATCCGCATCATTTCATCCTTGAGGGCCAGGCGCCGCTTCTTGAGCCGGCGCATCATCAGTTCGTCCAGGGGAGCCGCCAGGACGGCCTGGTCGATCAGGGCGTCCAGATCGGCGTGCGCGATCGACAATTCGATCAGCCGGCGGTCCGGAGAATGCAGGTTGGGTTCCACAGGATGGGTCTAGAATTGTTCGACTGACAGAAGCGGCCGTTCGGCGCAAGCTGTTTCGATAATACGTGCTTGCACCTGATTTTTGAGGGCGGGTCTGCGAAAGCATCCCACATGATGACCAAAGGCTACAGACTCACCGCATCGACCGGTATTCACAAGGGCGACCGTGACTACCAGCAGGACCGGGTGGCGTTGCTGAACCACCCACGTGCCAACGGCTGCGTGCTGGGGATCATCGCCGACGGCATGGGCGGCCGCAGTGGCGGGCGCAAGGCCTCCGACCAGGTCATCATGACGGCCAAGCAGTTGTTCGAGCGCTACGCACCTGAAAGCGACGATGCCTCCGGTCTGCTGGTGCAGATTGCGCGCGAGGCCCACGTGGTGATCCGCCTGACCGCCATCTCCGCCGAGGAGGAGCCCCACAGCACGGTGGCGGCATTCCTGATCAATGCCGGCGGTGACTGCCACTGGGCCCATGCAGGCGACTCCCGCATCTACCATTTTCATGCCGGCAAGCTGGTGCGCCGGACGGTCGACCACTCGTATGTGCAGTTGCTGGTCAAGCGTGGCGAGATCACCGAGGAACAGGCCAACTCGCACCCGCAGTCGAACATCCTCATGGCTTGCCTGGGCACGGAAAGCGATCCTCCGGTGGACGTTCATTTCATCCCCAAGCTGCGTGCCGGCGACTGCCTGCTGGTCTGCAGCGATGGCGTATGGCACTACTACACCGACGCTGAACTCGGCGAGACCCTGGCCAAGATGTCGGCGCGCGAAGCCACGGAGTTCCTGATCGACAAGGCCCGTTCGCGCGCGATGGGCGGTGGAGACAACCTGTCCCTGGTGGTTGTCAAGCTCGAGCCGCTGCTGGCCTGAGCCACTGCGCCGCCCCGGCACGGGCCTTCACGGCGGTTGTATGGTCTTCGTGTCGGCGCGCAGCAATTGCTCGGCGCCATGCCGTTTGCGCTGGGCATCGTTGATGGATAGATCCTGCCGGCGCAGATCGGCCAGCAGGTCGCGTCGCACCCGACGCACGTCTGCCAGGCAGTCGTTCACGGCGAACAACTGGTAGCACCGGGCCTCCTCGGCTGCAAACCGGGCGTGTGCGGCAGCCCTGGTCTGGCTGATACGTGCGCGCTCCAGCCGTTCGGCCTCCTCGACACGGCTGCCGGCGTCCGTCTGGGCGGCGGCACAGGTAGCCGCCAGGAACAGGGCGAGTGCAAGTGGGGGGTGGGTCATGTCAGATCGGTGTTCACGTTTCGTCGCGCCTGCTCAATGTACTCCCGCGACTGCATTTCGTGCAGGCGGGACACCGTGCGGACGAACTCATGGGCCAGCGGGCCCTCGGTGTAGAGCAATTCCGGTTCGACTTCGGCCGACAGTATCAGGTGCACGCGACGGTCGTACAACACATCCACCAGCCAGGTGAAGCGGCGCGCCTCGGACGCCATGCGCAGCGGCATGCGCGGCACGTCGCTCAACAGGACGGTATGGAAGACCGACGCGATTTCCAGATAGTCGTTCTGCGAGCGCGGTCCGCCGCACAGGGTCTTGAAGTCGAACCAGACCACACTGCCTGAGCGCCGCCGCGCGCGGATGTCTCTGGCCTCGATGTGGAGCACCGGGTCGCCGTCGTGGGATTCAGCCAGCCGCTCGAACGCGGTGCGCATCTGTGCGTCGGCGTCCGGTCCACAGGGCTGGTGGTACAACTTGACCTGCTCCATCACGCGGCGCCGGTAGTCCGCACCCTCGCCGATCGGAATCACCTCGAGCCGCTGGTTGAGCAGGGCGATGGCGGGCAGGATGCGGCTGCGGTGCAGGCCGTTCGGGTACAGGTCGTCGGGCTTGAAGTTCGAGGTGGTGACGAAACCCACCCCCTGGTCGAACAACGCACTGAGCAGGCGATGCAGGATCATCGCATCCGTGATGTCGGCCACGTGGAACTCGTCAAAGCAGATCAGCCGGTACTTGCGCGCCATCTGCCTGGCCAGCACGTCCAGCGGGTTGACAGTCCCCTGCAACAGGGTCAGTTCGCGATGCACCTCGCGCATGAACTCGTGAAAATGCAGCCGTGTCTTGCGCTGCACGGTGACAGCGCCAAAGAAGCAATCCATAAGGAAGCTCTTGCCGCGCCCCACGCCACCGTACAGGTAGACACCCCGCGGTATGTCCGGCCGGTTGATCAGCTTCTTGAGCGTGCTGGAGCGCTGGCTGCGGTAGTGGGCCCAGTCGGAGGCACAACGGTCCAGTGCCGCCACCACCGCCAGTTGGCCGGGGTCTGGCTCATAGGACCGCAGCTTGAGCTCGCGCTGGTACGCCGCCAGGACCGTCGTCACGCGGCGCCACTCACAAGCGGGAAGACCACTGCGCAGCGATCTCTAAAAGTTGAGCGTGCGCCCGGCGACCGCCAGAGCGGCTTCCTTCGTGGACTCGCTCAGGGACGGGTGGGCATGGCAGATCCTGGCGATGTCCTCGCTGCTGGCCCGGAATTCCATGGCCACGACACACTCGGCGATCAGTTCGCTGGCCATCGGGCCGACGATGTGCACACCCAGTATTTCGTCAGTCACGGCATCCGCCAGCATCTTGACCATGCCGGTGGTGTCGCCCAGTGCGCGCGCGCGCCCATTGGCGAGAAACGGGAAGGTTCCCGACTTGTACGCACGGCCGGCCGCCCTGAGTTGTTGCTCGGTCTGGCCCACCCAGGCGATCTCCGGGCTGGTGTAGATCACCCAGGGAACGGTATTGAACTTCACATGGCCATGCGGGCCGGCGATACGCTCGGCAACGGCGACACCCTCCTCCTCTGCCTTGTGCGCCAGCATCGGGCCGCGCACGACATCGCCGACCGCCCACACGTTGGGCAGGTTGGTCCGGCAGTTGTCGTCCACCACCACGGCGCCACGCTCGTCGATCTGCAGGCCCACCACCTGTGCGTTGAGGCCAGCCGTGTTCGGCACCCGCCCGATCGAGATGATCAGCTTGTCGACCTCCAGCACCCGGGTCTCGTCCTTGGCGCTGGTGTAGTGGACCGTCACCGACTTCCTGGCCACCTTGACATCGCCGACCTTGACCCCGAGTTCGATCTTCAGGCCCTGCTTGGCAAACGCCTTGTGCGCTTCCTTGGCGATCTGCTCGTCGACGGCCCCCAGAAAGACCGGCAGGCCTTCGAGAATGGTCACCTCAGACCCCAGCCTGCGCCACACCGACCCCATCTCAAGCCCGATCACCCCCGAACCGATCAGGCCCAGCCGGCGCGGGACCTCGCCCAGGCGCAAGGCACCGTCGTTCGAGAGCACCATGGTCTCGTCGAACGGCGCTCCTGGCAAGGCGCGCGCGCTCGAGCCGGTGGCGACGATCACATGCCGGGCGGCCAGGGATTGCGCTGCCGTGCCCTGGACATCGACCTGGTAGAGCCCGTTCGCAGCGCCAGCAAACGATGCCGTGCCATGGAAGAAGGCCACCTTGTTCTTCTTGAACAGGTACAGGATGCCGTCGTTGTTCTGCTTCACGACGGTGTCCTTGCGGCCGACCATCTTTGCCAGGTCCAGTCCCAGGCCCTTGACCTCGATGCCATGGTCCGCAAAATGGTGCGATGCGTTCTCGTAGTGCTCGGACGACTGCAACAGCGCCTTGGACGGAATGCAGCCCACGTTGGTGCAGGTGCCCCCAGGTGCCGGGCCGCCCTTGGCGTTGGTCCAGGCATCCACGCAGGCCACCTGCAGGCCCAGTTGTGCCGCCCGGATGGCGGCGATGTAGCCGCCGGGGCCTGCACCGATCACGACAAGGTCGAATTGCTTGCTCATGCTGCGTCCTCAGATGTCGAACAGCAGGCGAGCCGGGTCTTCCAGCGCTTCCTTCATGGCCACCAGCCCCAGCACCGCCTCGCGGCCGTCGATGATGCGGTGGTCGTAACTCATTGCCAGGTAGTTGATCGGTCGCACCACCACCACCCCGTTCTCCACCACTGCGCGGTCCTTCGTGGCATGCACGCCGAGGATTGCCGACTGCGGAGGATTGATGATGGGTGTGGACAGCATGGAGCCGAACACCCCGCCGTTGGATATGGAGAACGTGCCGCCGGTCATCTCCTCTATGCCGAGCTTGCCGTCGCGCGCCTTCGCACCGTATTCGGCGATCTTCTTCTCGATGTCGGCAAAACCCATCTGGTCGGCATTGCGCAGGATGGGCACCACCAGGCCGCGCGGCGACCCGACGGCGATGCCGACGTCGAAATACCCGTGGTAGATGATGTCGTTGCCATCCACCGACGCGTTGAGCACCGGGTATTTCTTTAGCGCATGCACCGCCGCCTTGACGAAGAAGCTCATGAAGCCGATCTTGACGCCGTGTTCCTTTTCGAACTTTTCCTGGAAGCGCTTGCGCATTTCCATCACCGGCGCCATGTTGACCTCGTTGAACGTGGTCAGGATCGCGTTGGAGGCTTGCGACTGCAACAGGCGCTCCGCCACGCGGGCGCGCAGGCGGCTCATGGGCACGCGCTGCTCCGGGCGGTCGCCCAGGCTGACCTTGGGCGTGCTGACCTGGGGCAATGCGGCGGTGGGAACGCCGGTCGGGATCGCCACCGTCGGCGCGGCCGCCGGTGAAGGCCTGGCTCCCGCAGCCACCGACGCGAGCACATCGCCCTTGGTGACGCGGCCGTCGCGACCAGTCCCCGGAACGGAGCCGGCAGCCATCTGGTTGTCGGCCATCAGCTTGGCGGCTGCGGGCATGGCCACGCCGGCCATGGACGTGCCGGTCGCGGCAGCGGCCGACGCC
>JANMZX010000442.1:0-18058 GCA_031383745.1 Rhodoferax sp.
GCCGGCACGGTTGACGCCATCAAGACGGGCGTGCGATTTTCAGACGGCGGGGTCAACATGCTGGGGCAGGGCACTGTCATGTTCTGGTACCGGCCCAATACGCCGTGGAGCGGCACCGGCGCAAAGGCGGCTCAACTGCTCGACGCGGGGCAGACGGCCGGGCAGTGGTTCGCGCTGACCAAGACCGCCGCGGGCACCTTGTTTTTCGAGATCACCGACAGCACGGGTGGGGTGCGCAGCGTCGAAACCGCAGCGCAGACCTTCGCCGCCGGCACCTGGGTGCATGTGACGGTGCGCTGGAATCTCAATGGGCTGGCGGCCGCCAACAGCGACACGATCAGCATCCTGATCGATGGCGCGGCGCCGACCGTGTCTTCCTTCACCACCACCGGCTCGCTGTCAGCGTCGCTCGATTACCTGTCAGTGGGCGACAACCCGTCGGGCCTGACCGGCACCAAGGGCAGCGTCAACTCCGCCGATGGCACCATCGACGAACTGCGCATCTACAACTTCGAGCTGACCCAGGCGCAGGTGGGCGGCGCCAGCATCCAGACCCACGCCTGCGGCAGCTTTTTCATCGATCACTTCGAGTTGCGCCACCCGTCCTGGTCCGGCCTGTCCTGTGCGCCGGCCACGATGACGGTGGTGGCCTGCGCCAACGCGGCGTGTTCCTCGCTGTACACCTCGGGTGTGGTGGCCACGCTGGGTTCGGGCGGTGCCGCCACCTTGTGGGACCCGTCCACCTCCGGCGCGCGCATCGTGATCGGCTACGGGCAGTCCAGCGCCAGCAAGTCCTTCTATACCGCCGCCGGCACCGCGACCCTGAACATCACGGGCACCGGGCTGCCGGTGAGCGAGGCCAACCCCAGGAAGTGCGACGGCGTAGCGGGCGCCTGCACCTGGACATCGGTCAACGGCGGCCTGCTGATGACGGTGCCCGCGGCGGGCATTGTCACCGGTGGCAAACCGGTCGCAGTGACGGTGCAGGCGGTGCAATCGTCCGGCCCCACGCCCGGGGCGGCCTGTGTGCCGGTGCAGAACCTCGCCGGCGCCGGGCTCAAGCTCTGGAGCGCCCCGGTCAGCCCTGCTGCCTTTTCCGCCACCACCACATCGGCGTCGGTCACCGTGGGAGGGCGGCCGCAGGTAGCCACCCTGTCGGCCGGGCCCTACGTGACTACGCCGCTGGCGCTGCCCGGCAGCGACAACCTGACGCCACTGAATTTCGACGCCACAGCCACCACGACCGTGTGGCTCAGGCACATGGACACCGGACAGTTCAACCTGCAGGCCACGCTGGACACCGCTGCGACCAGCACAACGCCGGCGCTGTCGCTGTCAGGCGTGGCCGGGGTGACGAGCCTGCCGGTCGGTTACGGTGTGGCGGCTGCCGCGGTGCGCGCGCTGGCAGCGGTCGAGCTGGCGTGTGCCAGCGGCGCGTCGGCGAGCTGCGACACCGCGGCTGGCGGCAGTGCGCGGGTAGGTTCCGCTGGCGGAGGTTTTGCCAGCCTGGTGACGGCGGCCCTGTGGACGGCCGACATCGACAGCGACCTCACCGACAACCCGGTCGCGCCGGGGTATGCCGGTGCGGTCTCCCTGAGCCCGGCGCTGGTGGCGCCGATGGGGGGCAGCAGTGGCGGCATGGCCACTGGCAGCGTCACGCTGGTGGCGGGAACCGGCAGCATCGCGGCGCAGGCCTGGACACAATCGGGCGCGCTGCGGATTGCGGCCTCGGGCACCTACCTGACCCGGGCGGTGACCGGGCAAAGCGGCGTGCTGGGGCGGTTCTCGCCGCGCAATTTCACGACCACCGTCACGACACAGGGTTGCGGCAGCTTCACCTACTCAGGCCAACCGGTCCAGACCGTCACCGTGCGGGCGATGGACGGCGCCAGTGTGTCGGCACCCACGGCCAATTACGTCGGAGCCTTTGCGCGGGCGGTCACCCTCACCGACGCCAGCGGGTCGACGGCGGGAACCCTCAGCGCCAACACCCTCGCGGCCAACCAGTTCGCCGCTGGCTCGGCCACGGCCGCGCCGGTGTTCACTTTCACCGTGGCCAGGACGGCGCCGCTCAGCGTGGTGTTGCGGGCCTCGGACGGTGAAGCCGGGTCCTCCGGGTTCACCGAGGGCGTGGTGCCGGTGCGCAGCGGACGCCTGCTGCTGCCACACGCATATGGCTCGGAACTGCTCGACCTGCCGTTGGGCCTGGCGGCCCAGTACTGGGATGGCAACAACTACGCGACCAATACGCTGGACAACTGTACGGTCGTGCCGGCATCGAGCATCGTCATGAGCAACTACCAGAAGCAACTGGCGGCCTGCGAGACGCGGCTGTCGCCTGCCGGCAACCTGGTGTTTGCGGCCGGCAAACCCACTGGCGGCGGTTTGGTCCTGTCGCGGCCGGGCCTGGGCAACGCGGGCACGGTCGACCTCACGATCAACACGGGCCTGATGGCAGCGGGCAGCACCTGCGTCGGCGCGTCGTCGACCAGTGCCACCGCCGCAGCGCTGCCATGGCTGGGCACACCGGGCCCGGCCCGCGCCACCTTTGGCATTTTCAGGAGCCCGATCATCTATGGCCGCGAGAACTATTGACCGGCTTTCGCAGGGCGCGCAGGTGGTGATCGCCGTGTCGCGCAGCTGCCCGCAAACCCTTGCGACGCGCATGCGCTGCATCGGGTGTTGCAAACCTGCCGCGGAATCTGCGCCATCGGCGATTGCATGGCAAATTGGGGCCTGTTCGGGCGACCTGTATCGGCATTTGCTGGGACAATTCGTGAAGTCCCGTCATGTCCACTCCTCCTGTTCGAGTTCCCCACGCATGAAGCACTTCGGTCGTCGCCGTACCGTGCGCGTCCTGCTGCCTTGCCAGGGCCCGACCGCGCTGTTGCGCGTCGCCGGGGCATGAGCATGCGCTGGCCCTGGCAGTCCTCACGCAATGACGATCTGCTCGTGGTGTCCTGGCACGACCAGGCGCTGGCCTATGTGCACGCCCGCGCGCAGGCTGACGGCACGTTCCGCGTGGCCCATGTCGGCGTCGAGCGGCAGGGCACCAGCAGCGCGCCGGAATTCGTGCGCCGGCTGGAGGCGCTGGGGCTCAAGGGCCGGCAGGTCCGCGTGATGCTGCGGCCGCAGCAATACCAGTGGCTGCAGATCGAAGCGCCAGGTGTCGCCCCCGAGGAGTTGCGTTCGGCGGCGCGTTACCAGATCCGCGACATGCTCGAGACCCACGTCGACGATGTCACCCTGGACGTGATGCGGCTGGGCGACGGGCAGCAGAAAGGCGCGGCGCACCTGTTCGTGATTGCGGCGGCCAACGCCGTCTTGCGCACTGCGACCGAACTGGGCGAGGCCCTGCGCTGGACGATGCCCGTCATCGATGTGCAGGAGACCGCACAGCGCAACCTGCAGAACGCATTGGCCCGGCGCGACGGTACATCGGCCCGTGCCAACGCCGCACTGGTGCTGACCGACGAGACGCAGGCGGTGCTCACCATCTGCGCCAACGACGAGCTGTTCTACACCCGGCGCCTCGAGGTCCCCCAGGGATTTCTTTCGGGGTCGTGGCACCTGGAGGCGACCGCCGAGCCTGTCATGGAGCAGGCCTATATGCCGGTCGGGGAGTATGTGCCCGACTACGGCGTCGGAGGCACCGCGTATGGCACCGACTATTCGTCGGCCGCCGTAGCGGCGCCGGCAGCGGGCAGCGCTGCGGCTGGCGCTGCTGACGCGGAACGCGCGCAGCGTTTTCTGGTGGAGGTGCAGCGCTCACTCGACCTGTGGGACCGCAGCTGGTCGGCCCTGCCTCTGGCGGCCATACGCGTCTATGGCGGGGCCCGCAGCACTGAGCTCGCCGGGTGGCTCGGCCGCGAACTGGGGCAGGCGGTGGTGCCGATGGACGTGAGCGAATTTTTCATCGGCATGGATGGCGGTACACCGGCCGATGTCGCCGCCTGCTGGCCGCTGCTGGGTGTGTTGCTGCGCACCGAAGGCCGCAAGCTCTGAGCCGGTCACACCGCGACAACTGAACCGCCATGCCGCAGCAAATCAACCTCAGCACGCCCGTCCTGCTGGCGCAGAAGCGCTATTTTTCGGCGCGCACGATGCTGGTGTCGCTGATGGTGTTTGCGTTGCTGGGTGGCGGCGGCACTGCGTACGGGTTGTGGAACCTGCGTCAGGCGGCGCAGGCCATGCGCTCTGCCCTGGTGGCCCAGGAGCCCGAACTCGCCCGGTTGCGCGCGGCCGTCGCGCAGGCGAAGGCGGTCGACACCAACGCCGAGGCGCAGCTGACGCAGCAATTGCAGGCTGCCCGCCAGCAACTGGCCGAACGCGCCAGGGTGCTGGCCGAGTTGCGCCAGGGCACCCTGATACCGGGGCGTGGCCACTCGGCCCGGCTGCAGATGGTGGCGCAAAGCATACCGCCGCAGGCCTGGGTCACCGGGATGGCGGGCGACGCGAGCCAGATGGAGGTGAGCGGCTTCACGCAGGAGCCGGCGGCGCTGAATGACTGGGTCGCCAGATTGGCGCTGCATCCGGTGCTGGCCGGGCAGCAGCTGTCGCGAGTGAAGGTGGAACGCGTGGCGCCCGCGCCTGGCGGTCGCGCCCTGTGGTCGTTCAGCCTGGTCAGCACCGTGGTGCGCGCGCCGGAGGCCTCGGAATGACCAGGTTCTGGACCACGCTGGCGGCACGCATAGACGGGCTCGGGCTGCGCGAACGGATGTTCCTGTTCCTGGCCGTGATCGTCGTTGGCGTGGCGGTCGTGGACGGCTGGTGGGTGTCGCCCGAACGTATGCGCCACCAGCAGGTGCGCCAGCAGTTCGACGCCAACGCGCTCGAACTGCAGCGCCTGCGCGACGAGACCCGCCTCAACGAGTTGCGGCCCAGCGCGGCCCGGCAGACACGCGCCGAACTGCAGCAGGTGCAGGCCCGGATCGCCATCACCAATGCCAGCATTGCGGCCACCTCGGCCGGGCCCGCGGGCGCGTCGACGTCCCTGCCCGAGTTGATGCGTCACTTCCTGCGCCGCTACCCGGCCTTGAGCCTGGTGCGTACCGGCAACCTGGCCCCTGACAGTGCCAATCCGGCGCGCCCGGGCGCCGTGCTGCGCCATGGGCAGGAGCTGACCGTCGCAGGCCCGTACCCGGAGCTGGTCCGGTTCGTGCAGACGCTGGAAACCGCCATGCCCGACCTGCGCTGGGGCCAGATCAAGCTGCAGGCGGAACAGCAACCGCCCGAACTCACCGTGCAGGTGTTCCTGGTCGGGGTGCGGCCATGACCACCCGTACCCGCTACGTCGGCAGCAGGCTCGCCCCCGCACTGGTCGGCCTGGTGCTGCTGGCCGGCGCATCCGGCGTGCGCGCGCAGCCGGTGCGCGACCCGACATTGCCACCGTCCTTCGCATCGGGGGCGCCGGCGCCCGGCCAGACGGTGCGCCCGCCGGCACCCGAAGCGGCGCCGGTGGCGGTGATCGTGCGTGACGGGCGCCCTTACCTGGTGGTCGGCACGCGCCTGTACGGGCAGGGGCAGATGTTGGGCGACGCCCGCATCGAGCGCATCACCGAAACCGAGGTCTGGTTGCGCGACGGCAAGGTCTTGCGCAAGCGGCCGGTGTTCGCCGGTATCGAACGCCGCACCGCGGGCGCGGTGCCAGCGGTGCCGCCCTGCATTCCCGTCGACAAGAAGAATCGGCCTGCCACGCGTGTCCCCCCATCCGAGATCTGCCCCCCATGAACAACCCTGAGCCTGCGCCGATGCAACTAGTCCCTGACTCCGAATTGCCTGGTCGTTCGCGCCCTGCGCATCGGGTCCCGCCGTGGGCCGGCGCCTGCCTGTCGGCGCTGGTGCTCGGCGGCTGCGCCGCGGACCGGCCGTTTCGCACGCCCGAGGTCGGTGCAACGGTCATCGCCCAGCTGGCGCCCGGCGGCCAGGGGGCGGCGGTGGCGGTTCCGGCGCGTGTCAGTGATGCGCTGGCCGAGCCGGTGCCTGCCGCGGCCGCAGTGGTACCCGAAGCCCGGCTCGATCTGCTGGTGAACAATGCCCAGGCGCGCGAGGTGTTCCTGGCGATCGTGGCGGACACCCGCTACAGCATGCTGATGCATCCGGATGTCACCGGCACGCTGTCGGTCACGCTGCGCGGCGTCACCGTGAGCGAGGCGCTGGAGGCGATACGCGATGTCTACGGCTACGATTTCAGGATCGAGGGGCGGCGCATCACGGTGTTTGCGCCGAGCCTGCAGACCCGGATCTTCACGGTGAACTATCCGAACTCCCGGCGCCAGGGCAGCAGCGATCTGCGCGTGGCCTCTGGTGGCGCCACGACGGCAGGCGGCGGCAGCGGCTCCAGCCCCGGCGGCAATGGCAGCGCGGCGGCCGCGCAGACACCCTCGTCGGGCAGCGGGCAGCAGCTCGAAAACAGCCGTGTCTCCACCAGTTCGTCGACCAACCTGTGGGCCGAACTGACCGACGCGGTGCGTGCACTGGTGGGTGGCGGGGCCGGACGCAGCGTGATCGCCAGCCCGCAGGCCGGGATCATGGCCGTGCGCGGCATGCCCGAGGAACTGCGCCAGGTGGAGAAGTTCCTCAAGGCGGCCCAGATCGCGGTCGAGCGCCAGGTCATGCTCGAAGCCAAGATTGTCGAGGTCGAACTCAGCGACGGCTACCAGAGCGGAATCAACTGGGCCGCCCTGGCCACCGCGGGCAGTTCCTCCCTGGGAGTAGGCGTGATCGGCAGCGGCATTGCCACCTCGAACCCGCTGGCGCAGAGCGGCGTGGTGGTGCGTCCGGGCGCGGTGCCGACGCCATCGATACAGGCCGGGGGCGGTCTGTTCGGCCTGGCGCTGTCGACCAGCCGGTTCGCGGCGGTGCTCGGTTTCCTTGAGAGCCAGGGCGACGTGCAGACGCTGTCGAGCCCGCGCATCGCCACCATCAACAACCAGAAGGCAGTGCTGAAGGTCGGCAGCGACGACTATTTCGTCACCAATGTCTCGGGCGGTTCGACCACCGCAGCCACTGCCGGCACCACGGCCAGCACCACGCTGCCCACGTTGACACTCACGCCTTTCTTCTCCGGCATCGCGCTCGACGTGACGCCGCAGATCGACGAAGGCAACAACGTCATGCTGCATATCCATCCGTCGGTAACCACGGTGACCGAGCGCACCAAGCAGATCGATCTGGGCAGCATCGGCAACTACCGGCTGCCACTGGCTTCGAGCGCGGTCAACGAATCCGACACCATGGTACGGGTGCAGGACGGCAGCATCGTGGCCATCGGCGGGCTGATGCAGGCCGAGTCCAGCCGCAGCGCCTCGGGGGTACCGGGGGCCACGGGCAACTCCTTCCTGTCGTCGCTGCTGGGCAACCGCGCCAACACCGCCCGCAAGAAGGAACTGGTGGTGTTGATCAAGCCGACGATCATTCGCAGTGCGCAGGACTGGGAGCAGCAGAACCGCCAGGTGCGGTCGGCGCTGGACGACATCGAACAGGTCCGCGCGCGCGTGATCCGCCTGGACGGGCGCGTCGAGGAGGGCAAGCCGAAAGGCGCTGTCCCGTGATGTACCTGCGGCACTTCTCCCTGCGTGAGGCGCCGTTTTCGATCACGCCGGACGCGGCATTCTTCTACCCGCATGAAGGCGCGCAGGCGGCCCTCAATACCCTGCTGGTGGCGATCCGCAGCGGCGAGGGATTCCTGAAGATCGTCGGCGAGGTGGGTTGCGGCAAGACCGTGTTGTGCCGCCAGTTGCTGCACGCGTTGAACGGCGAATGCGTCACCGCCTATATCCCGAACCCGGACCTGGGCCCGCGCGACCTGTTGCTGGCACTGGCACAGGAACTCGGTCTCCGGCTACCCGCCTCGGCCACCCGCTACCGCCTGCTCGACAGCCTGCAGCGTTGTCTGGTCGGACACGCGGCGCAGGGCCGTTCGGTGGTGCTGGTCGTGGACGAGGCGCAGGCGATTCCCATGCGAACCGTGGAAAGCCTGCGCCTGCTGTCCAACCTGGAGACCGAAAAGCGCAAGCTGATCCAGATCATCCTGTTCGGTCAACCGGAGCTGGAGCGCAAACTGGCGCGCCCGGAGATACGCCAGCTGTTGCAGCGCATCACCTTCAGCGAACACCTGGGCCCGATGGCTGCCGAGCGGGTGGGCCCCTATGTGCGGCACCGCCTCCAGGTAGCCGCAGGCGACCGGCCTGCGGGGCCGGACGTATTCGAACCGGCGGCAATCCAGGCGTTGGCGCAGTTCAGTGGCGGTGTGCCGCGGGTGGTGAATGTGCTGGCCAACAAGTGCCTGCTGCTCGCCTATGGCGAAAACCGCCACCGCGTGGGCGCTGCGGATGTGCGGCTGGCGGCCAGGGACACGGCGGGTGTGGACGGCGCAACGGCATCGTGGTGGGGCCGGCTGGTCGGCGGCCGATTCCGCGCGGGCGGCAGCCACCCCGGTGCGCCGCTGTCCGGACAGCGGGCCGGCGAGCCACCCAAGGCGCGGCCGTGAGCGTCATCAACAAGGTGTTGCGCGATCTCGACCTGCGCGCGTCCACTGCGGGGGCGCCGCTGGCCGACCCGGCAGGCGTCACCGGCATGACCCGCGGTACCGCCAGCGTCGTCGCCCCGGTGGGTTTCGGTGCTGCCGGATCGGCGCGTGCCGCATGGCTCCTGGCGGGTGCGGTGGCAGTCGTGCTGGTGGTGGCGGTGGCGGTGTGGTGGTGGTCCGGCGCGGGTGGCGCCAACATGGTGCGCCACGACCGGGCAGTGGCGGCAGCACCATCGGTGCAGCGTCCCGACGCGACGATGCTGGTCGTTGCCGCTGGTACGGCTGCCCCTGCCGCGGTGGCTTCCGGCGGCGCACCGGTGGTGGTGCCAGCGCAACCGGACGGCCCGGCCGGTCCGGCCGACGCTGCGGTTGCGCCAGCGGCGGGCTCCACGCCGTTGCGCGTGACCCCTACGGCGCCGGTGGCCGCAGCATCCGCCGCGCCAGTGACCGTGCTGGCGACGCCACCGCTGCTGACGCCAGGCCCGCCGACCATCGGCAGGGCGACGCTGGCCGCGGCACCCGTAGAGCCACTGGTGGCGGAGGTGGCACGTCCGAAGCCCGTGGCGGGGGCGCGTCCCGAACCGCATCAAGGGGCTGTCGGCACACAGGTGCCTTGGCCGGAAGCCGCGATGGAGGCCATCAGCCAGGCGCAGAAAATGTGGAATTCGGGGGCCCGGGACGCGGCGCTGGACATGCTGCGTGATGCGCTGTCCGGTACCGAGCGGGCCCACGGCGCCGATCTGGTCCCGGCGGGTGCTGGCGCGGTTGTCGGGCTCGCGATGGTGCGCGAGCTGGTGCGCATGGAGATGCTGCAGTCGCAGCATGCGGCCGCGCTGGCGCTGCTTCGGCGCCACGAGCGGCTCTGGGCCGGCGAGGCCGACTTGTGGGCGGTGCGTGGCAGCGCGGCGCAGCGCCTGGCTCACCACGCGGAATCGGGGCAGTCGTACCTGACGGCGCTGAAGATCCGACCTGGTGAGCCACGCTGGATGCTCGGCGCCGCCGTGGCCCTGGCGGCGCAGGGGCAACTGGCGCAGGCCGCTGTGCTGGCTGACCAGGCGCGTGCGCTCGGCGGGGTCAACCCGGAGGTGCTGGCCTACCTGCGCCAGCTGGGTGTCGCCCTCCGGGAGTGATAATCCCGGCTGTGTCAGCCTTGTATTGCCCATGAGAAAAAGAATCGACGTTGGCGAGTTGGTGGTCGGTATGTACCTGCAGGACCTCGGCGCGTCCTGGATCAAGAACCCCTTTTGGCGTAGCAGTTTCCTTGTCACCGAGGCCAAGGACATCGCGTTGCTCAAGGCCAGCAACATCCTTGAAGTCTGGATCGACACCGACAAGGGTTTGGACGTGGCGGCGCCGTCCCACCCATTCCCGGATACCGTCGCGGCGCCATTGCCCGAACTGAACCCGGCGCGGCCCGCGGACCTCGCACCCAGCAGCATGGCCGATGAGGTGGCCAGGGCCGCCGAGATCTGCGCCGGCGCGAAACAGGCGGTCACCTCGATGTTCCGGGAGGCCCGCATGGGCAACACGGTGGATGCCTCCGCTGCCGGGCAACTGGTGCAGGACATCTCGGATTCCGTGGCCCGCAATGCCAGCGCGCTGATCAGCCTGGCGCGCCTCAAGACCGCCGACGACTACACCTACATGCATTCGGTCGCCGTGTGCGCGATGATGATCGCGCTGGCGCGGCAACTCGGTCTGGACGAGGCTCAGGTGCGCGAGGCTGGCGAGGCAGGCCTGCTGCACGACATGGGCAAGGCGATGCTGCCGATGGAAGTCCTCAACAAACCCGGGAAACTCAGCGAGGAGGAGTTTGCCATCGTGCGCGAACACCCGGCACTCGGGCACCAGTTGCTGAGCAAGGCGTCGGGGGTTGGCGCAATCGCGCTCGATGTCTGCCTGCACCACCATGAAAAGATGGATGGCTCCGGTTACCCCAAGGGCCTGGCGGGCGACCAGATCAGCCTGTTTGCCAAGATGGGCGCGGTGTGTGACGTGTACGACGCGATCACGTCGAACCGCCCGTACAAGGAGGGCTGGGACCCGGCGGAGTCGATGCGCAAGATGGGGCAGTGGGCCGAAGGGCATTTCGACCCGGTGGTCTTCCAGGCGTTCGCGAAAAGCCTGGGCATATACCCGGTGGGTTCGCTGGTGCGCCTGACGTCCGGCCTGCTCGGCGTGGTGACGCAACAGAACGCCAACGCATTGACCACGCCGGTGGTCAAGACCTTCTTCTCGACCAGGAGCAACGAGCGCATCAGCCCGCTGGTCCAGGACCTGTCGGAGCCCGGATGCCGTGAGCGCATCGCCGCGCGCGAAGATCCTGCCAAATGGAACTTCCCTGACCTGGATGCCCTGTGGCTCGGTGACGCGGCGCCGGGCGCCCACTAGCGACCTGCGCCGGCGGGGGGCGGCCAGGCAGCCGCCCCGGCCCGTGTCAGGAGCCCCGGGTGATGGGCATCTCGACGTCGCGCGGGTTGGCCGAATACTTGCCGAGTTCGAGCTTGGCGATGGAGTTGCGGTGCACCTCGTCCGGGCCGTCCGCAAACCGCAGCGTACGGGCGTGCGCGTAGGCGAAGGCGAGCGGGAAGTCGTCGCACATGCCGCCGCCGCCATGCGCCTGCATCGCCCAGTCGATCACCTGGCAGGCCATGCTCGGCGCCACCACCTTGATCATCGCGATCTCGTTCTTGGCCACCTTGTTGCCGGCGATGTCCATCAGCCAGGCGGCCTTGAGCGTGAGCAGCCGCGCCATGTCGATCTTGCAGCGCGCCTCGGCGATGCGCTCCTGGGTCACGGTCTGTGACGCCACGGACTTGCCGAAGGCCACGCGCGACGAGGCGCGCTTGCACATCAGTTCCAGCGCGCGTTCGGCCACACCGATCAGGCGCATGCAATGGTGGATGCGTCCCGGGCCAAGGCGTCCCTGGGCGATCTCGAAACCCCGGCCTTCGCCCAGCAGGATGTTGCTGACGGGCACCCTGACGTTCTCGAAATACATCTCGACGTGGCCGTGCGGCGCGTCGTCGTAGCCCATCACGTTGAGCGGCCGCACGATGCGGATGCCCTTGGTGTCGGCCGGCACCAGCACCATGCTCTGCTGCGAGTGGCGCGGTGCATCCGGATCGGTCTTGCCCATGGTGATGTAGATCGCGCAGCGCGGGTCGGCGGCGCCGGAGATCCACCACTTGCGCCCGTTGATGACGTATTCGTCGCCCTGGCGTTCGATGCGCGTGGCGATGTTGGTCGCGTCGCTGGAGGCGACGTCGGGTTCGGTCATCGCGAATGCGGAGCGGATCTCGCCCTCGAGCAGCGGCTTGAGCCAGCGCGCCTTGTTTTCGTCCGAGCCGTAGCGCGCGATGGTTTCCATGTTGCCGGTGTCGGGTGCCGAGCAGTTGAAGACCTCGCTGGCCCACGGCACGCGGCCCATGATCTCGGCCAGTGGCGCGTATTCCTGGTTGGTGAGCCCGGCACCCTCGTAGCCGGAGGCCGAGGCACTGTCGACCGGGAGGAACAGGTTCCACAACCCGGCGGCCTTGGCCTTGGGCTTGAGCCGCTCGATGGTCTGCAGGGCGCTCCAGCGCTTGCCAGCCACGGTGTTGGCTTCCAGTTCTTCCTTGTAGGCGGTCTCGGACGGGTAGATGTGTTCGTCCATGAAGCGCTGGACCTTGACTTGCAGTTCTTTGGTCTTGGGGGAATAGTCGAAATCCATGGGGTGCTCCGGAAAGGGAAGGAAAAAAACGGGTGAACGGGAGGGGGTGGCCGGGCTTGCCCGGTCAGGCCTTCTGCGCGAAGCTCCAGGCCAGTTCGGCCATCGGGCGAACGCCCTCGGCTGACTTGGCCGCCTGGGCACTCGACGCTGTTCCGGCCTCGATGCGTTTGGCGATGCCTTGCAGGATCGCGGCGATGCGGAACATGTTGTAGGCGAGGTAGAAATTCCAGTCCTGGCGCAGTTCCTGCGGCGTGGTCAGACCGGTGCGTTCGCAGTAACGCGCGATGTAGTTGTCTTCACTGGGAATGCCGAGGCTGGCGATATCCACCCCGCCGATGCCGCGGAATGCCCCGGCGGGGATGTGCCAGGCCATGCAGTGGTAGCTGAAATCCGCCAGCGGATGGCCCAGGGTGGACAACTCCCAGTCGAGCACGGCCAGCACGCGCGGCTCGGTCGGGTGGAACATGAGGTTGTCGAGCCGGTAGTCGCCATGCACGATGCTGGTCTTCGATTCGTCGCGCGCGCTGTCGGGGATATGCCCTGGCAGCCAGGCGATCAACTGGTCCATCTCCGTGATCGGCTGGGTCACCGACGCCACGTACTGCTTGCTCCAGCGTCCGATCTGGCGTTCGAAGTAGTTCCCGGGCTTGCCGAAACCGGCCAGGCCCTGCGCGCGGAAATCGACCGTGTGCAGCGCCGCGATCACGCGGTTCATCTCGTCGTAGATGTCGCCGCGCTCTGCGTTCGACATGCCGGGCAACGACTGGTCCCACATGACGCGGCCCTGCATGAACTCCATCACATAGAAGGCGCGCCCGATGATCGATTCGTCCTCGCACAGGCAGTACATGCGCGGAACCGGCACGGCGGTGCCGTGCAGCCCGCGCATGACGGCGAACTCGCGCTCCACGGCATGGGCCGAGGGCAGCAGCCTGGCGACCGGCCCGGGCTTGGCGCGCATCACGTAACTGCGCCCCGGCGTGATCAGCTTGTAGGTCGGGTTGGATTGCCCGCCCTTGAACATCTCGACGGTCAGGGGCCCGTCGAAGCCCTCCAGGTGCCCG
Organism: Rhodoferax sp.; assembly: GCA_031383745.1. Classification (GTDB taxonomy): domain Bacteria; phylum Pseudomonadota; class Gammaproteobacteria; order Burkholderiales; family Burkholderiaceae_C; genus CAISIP01. The sequence goes on from JANMZX010000442.1 coordinate 13,307, forward strand.
CGCAACCAGGATTGCAGCGCGACGGTGTCGAACAGGTGCTGTTCGCTGACGGCGCGGGTGCCGATGTAGTGCTCGAAGTCGGTCATGCGGGGAGTTCTCAGTGGTCGGCGTCAATGATGCGCATCAGGGCGTTGCGATCGCGCATCACCAGCCCGCCGGGCTCGATGCGGATGATCTCCTCGCGCTCCATGGACTTGAGCTCCTGGTTGACCCGCTGTCGCGATGCACCGAGGAGCTGGGCCAGTTCTTCCTGGGCCAGCTGCAGGCCGATGCGCATCTCGCTGGCATTGGACAGGCTGGCCACCCCGTAACTGCGCACCAGATGGAGCAGCTGCTTGGCCAGGCGCGCGCGCAAGGGCAGGGTGTTGAGGTCTTCCACCAGCCCGAACAACTGGCGGATGCGCCGCGCATGCAGTCGCAGCATGGCCTCGTACAACTCGACATGGTTGGACAGGATCTTCTTGAAGTCGGCCTTGGCCACACACAGGGTGGTGCATTCGCCGTGCGCGTAGGCATCGTGCGTGCGCCGGTCGCCGTCGAAGATGGCCACATCGCCGAACCAGATCCCCGGCTCCACATAGGTGAGCGTGACCTGCTTGCCGGAGATCGATGTCGAGCTGACGCGCACGGCGCCCTTGGCACAGGCGAGCCACTCCTCGGGCGGGTCGCCTCGGGCGGCGATCAGGTCGCCATCGCGAAACCGTCTGACATAGGCGCATCGAAGAATGTCGTGCCGCAAGGAGGGCGAGAGGGATCCGAACCAGCGACCGGAGTTGATCGCTTCGCGTTCCTCGATGGTAAGAATCGGGTTGTCCATGTCCTGTCGTGTCGGTGACTGAGCCAGTGCACGCATTGTCGCGCGCAAGACCGGGTTGTGCCGCTTCGGGCCGGGTTCATTCCTCTTCGTGTAGCAGGCTCAGCCCGATGGCTCCGCGCCGGCGCAGCCAGGGGCTGGGTCGATACCGCGGGTCACCATAGACCGTCTGCATGTTGAACAGCACCTCCAGGATATTGGTCGGCCCGTAGCTGTTGCCCATCTCGAGCGGGCCCATCGGGTAGCCGAGCCCGAGCTTGACAGCCGTCTCCAGGTCGGCGGGCGAGCAGATGCCCTGCTGGCAGATGTCGCAGGCGATGTTCACGATGGCCGCGACGACCCGCTGGGTGACGAAGCCGCCGCTGTCGCGGATCACGCTCACGCGCTTGCCGTCGCGCGCCATCAGGGCATGGGCTGCCTGGCGCATGTCGACGCGCGTGGCCGGATTGGTGGCCAGCACGCGGCGGCGCGTCGTCGCGTCGTCGACCAGCATGTCGATTCCGACCGTACGCGCCGGGTCAAGCCGTTCGACCACGGCCACGGTGGTGATGTCGAAGCCGAGTGGCGCGACCAGGGTCAATGCCTGGGGCGAGGGCGACGCACCGGTCTCGATGCTGGCACCCAGTGTCTTCAGCAACTGGAGCAGTTCCGCCCTGCGCGCGGCCCGCGGGGAGACCCAGACCGGTGGCATGAGCTCCACTTCAGGCGCGGCCGATTCCGCCGGCACCTGTGCCGTGCCGTCGACATAACGATAGAAGCCCTCGCCCGCCTTGCGACCGACCAGCCCGCCGGCGACACGCTGCGCCGCCAGGGCGCTGGGCCGGTAGCGCGGTTCCTCGTAGTACTGGCGGTAGATCGACTCCATGACCGGGTGCGACACGTCGAGACCGGTGAGGTCCATCAGTTCGAATGGCCCCAACTTGAACCCGACCTGGTCGCGCAGGATGCGGTCGATGGTGACGGCATCGGTGACCCCTTCCGAGACGATGCGCAGTGCTTCCGTGCCGTAGCCGCGCCCCGCATGGTTGACGATGAAGCCCGGTGTGTCCGCAGCCCGCACCGGTGTGTGCCCCATCTGCCGTGTAAAGGCCGACAGCGCTTCGCAGGCGGGGGTGCCTGTGCGCAGCCCGGGGATGATCTCCACCACTTTCATCAGTGGTACCGGATTGAAGAAGTGCATGCCGGCGAATCGCGCGGGATGCTGCAGGCTGGCGCCGATCGCGGTGACGGACAGCGACGAGGTATTGGTTGCCAGTATGGCGGCGGTGCCGACGACCTTCTCGAGCGCCATGAACAGCTGGGTCTTGGCGTCCAGGCGCTCGATGATGGCTTCGACCACGAGGTCACAGCCGGCAAGGTCGTCCAGCGTGTCGACGCAGCACATGCGTGACTTGAGCGAGGCCAGCTGGTCCGGCGGCAGCCGGCCCTTTTCCGCCTGCCTGTCCCACTGTGAATAAACGGCCTCCAGCGCCCTGGCACTTGCCTGAGGCTGGCTGTCGAACAGACGGACTTGGCTGCCGGCCTGGGCCGCCATCTGTGCGATGCCACGACCCATCGCTCCGGTACCGATGATTCCGGTGGTGTTGAATTGGGGGTTCATGTGTTGGATTATTGTCTGATTGGCGCGTCACCCCGCCGCATGAGGCTCGCGCAAAGGGCATCGCCGGGCAAGGCTGTGCGAGAATTTGTGGATTCCTTCCCAAGCGTCTGGCGGTAGGTCGACCAACGATTTTCATCGGTTCCCACAACAAACTTCATGCCGTCAAAAAGAATCAGGGTACTCGGGTTGGCGCTGCTGTGTTTTGCGGCCCTGGACAGCCAGGCATTGACATTGGGCCGCATACGCGGCGCGGCGCTGATTGGCCAGGGACTGGATGTCTCGATCCAGGTGCAAACCGATCCTGACGAGGCCGCCTCGAGCCAGTGTTTCGAGGCGGAGGTGTTTCATGCCGATGCCCGCCAGGATCCGGCGCGGGTGCAGGTCAGCATCGAACCCACCCAGACGCCTCAAACGCTCAATGTACGCATCCAGTCCTCCGTGAGCGTGGACGAACCTGTGGTGACGGTATACCTGCGCGCCGGATGTACGCAGAAGACCAGTCGGCGTTACGTGATGCTGGCGGACGTGTTGAGCGAACCAGCGGTGCCTTCGGCGGCCCGCGCGGCGCCGCTGCCCTTGGTGGTGCCGGCGGGCACCCCGGCCGCAACATCCGCCGCGTCCACGGGCGCCGCGATAGCGTCGGCCGGGGGTGCTGCCGCCTCGGGACGAAACTCGGGTGCGAGCACCAACCGGGCGGTTGCCACAACGGCGGTTCGCGGCAAGCCGGCCGCCAGGCCCGCCGCTAAATCAACGGTGCTTGCGGAGCCGGCACGCAAAGCGGCGGCGGTCAAGGCCGTGGCTCCGTCGGCAGCAGGTGCCGGCGCGGCCGAGAAACTGGTGGCAGGCCGTGCGGCCGGTCAGTCGCGATTGAAGCTCGATCCGCTGGAGGTGTTGTCGGAGCGGGTCGCAACGCTGGAGTCGTCCACCGCCAGCGCGCCCGCGGAACAAGCGGCACGCGAAGCGCGCGACGCGCAACGCCTGCAATCACTGGAGTCGAGTGTCAAGAACCTGCTGGCGGTGGCAGCACGCAACGAGGCCAGTCTGGCGGAACTGCGCGCACGCTTGCAGCAGGCCGAATCGGACCGTTATGCGAATCCGCTGGTCTACGGCCTCGTGGCACTGTTGCTGGTAGCACTGGCCGGGCTTGCCTTCTTGCTGAGCCGTCGCGGGGGTGCTGCCACCGGTGGCAACTGGTGGAGCGGGGCGAGCACTGCCCAGCTGGCCGAGGGGTCGGCCGACAGGGGTGAGGCTCCGGTCACGCGTCGTTCAGGCTTCGCGCCGATGTCGTCGCCATCACCGCTGTCGGGCCCCGATTCCCTGCCCGCGCCAGAGCGTGCGCAGCAGCAGGCCCAGCGCTCGGGGCCGCCGTCCAAGCCCGCGCCCATCACGCAGGTGGATGTCAGCCTGGTCGAGATGAGCGAGTCGACCTTCGACCGCCTGATGCAATCCGGCACCACCCACAGCGCGGTGCGCAAACCGTCCGCGGCTGCAGACCACGGCCTGGAGCGCGCCGAGCCAGCCCGGCGGCTGATCAACTCGGACGACCTGTTCGACATCCGCCAGCAGGCGGAATTTTTTGTGTCGCTCGGGCAGACGGACCAGGCCGTGCGCATCCTTGAAAACCGGATCAGCGAAAGCGGCGAATCGAGCCCGTTGGCCTACCTGGATCTGCTCAAGATTTTCCACTCGCTCGGTTTGAAGGCTGATTTCCGCCAGGTTCGGGAGGACTTCAATCTGCTCTTCAACGCGCGGGTTCCGGAGTTCGCCAGTTTCGACAGCGAAGGTCGCGACCTGGAGTCGTACCCGGATATCGTCGATGGCCTGACGGCGGTCTGGGGCATGCCCGAGCTGCTGCCGACCATCGAGGCGCTGCTGTTCCGGGACCCCTCGAACAGCCAGCGCGACGCGATGGACCTGGCGGCTTTTCGCGACGTGCTGCTGCTGCACGCTGTGGCCCAGACGGCGCCGGTGCTGCCAGACCGACTGTACGTGGCGGCCAGCAACAGCTTGCCGCGCAGCCCGTTTGGCAACGCGGCCCGGGGCGCGGTGCAGACGCCGGCGTCGCAGATCGCGCCGCTCGATGCCGGTGCCGAGCCCGACCTCGCATTGCCAGTGCTGCCAGGACTCGAGGAGGTCGACATCGACCTGTCTGACCTGAGTTTTGACGCGCCAGCACCGGATGCGCCGCTGCCGCCACACAGCAGTGGTTTGCCGGCGGCAGGGTCTGGCGGCGATGCGGGCAACCTGATCGACTTCGAACTGCCAGTGGTACCGGGCGCGGCACCCAGGTCCGGGCCCGCCTGAGGAGCCGCACGAAGCCAGTCGCGGTCAGCGCCTG
>JANMZX010000445.1:0-3618 GCA_031383745.1 Rhodoferax sp.
GGACTTCTGATTGCCTTCGTTGCCGGGTTAACTTCGTACTATTTCATCGAGAGGCCGGCCAGACGGTATTTGAATCGCACTTGGGGCCGCCAACCGATCGCGTCGGTCACCGGGACAGCGTAGCGGCCGCTGTCGCCGACCTGAGGCTCTGGCGCAGTTCAACAAACGCCACGTCATTTGTGCCTCTCTTGAATTTTGAGTGGGTTGCCCAGCATGAGGGTTGATGGCCTGGAAGTCGAGGCGACCGGCGATCAGGAAGATGACCGTCCTGATCGTGGCAATGCGAGTGAAGCCGCGTGCACGCCGCTTGGCGGCTTGGAACAAGCCGTTGATGGCCTCCAGGAAGCCGTTGGTCTGGCGTGTCTGCGCCCATGCCACGATGCCCTCCAGATGAGAGCGGATCATCTTGGCCACGTCCTTCATTGGATCGACCTTGGAGCGCATCACGCAAGTGCACCAATGCTGCAACATGGCGCGTACGACATTGATCTGTTTGCGATCAAGGATCTCGCGCAGCTGCTCCTTGTAGACCCAGGCACGCGCGGTGCGCTTGACCGTCATTCTGGCGATCAATGCGTCCAGGTCGGCAGCGGCCTCGGGCTTGAGCTTGGCCGTGTCCTTGAGCAAGGTCCAGCGCATGCCCTTGAGCGACTTGTCGGTGCGCTGCTCGATGCGGCGCATCTTGTCCACCGCCGTTCCGGCGTGACCAATGACGTGAAACTTGTCGAACGTGATTCTTGCGTTGGGCAGATGTTCGCTGACCCCTGCAATGAAGGCAGGCGACATGTCGATGCTCGCCGATGTGATGTTCTGAGCAGGACAGCCGTGGTCGCCCAGGTAGTCAGCCAACTGCTCGATGGTCTTGGCGTCACGCCCTTCAGTGACGAACAGCACCCGCCTGGCATCGGCGTCAGCGGCCAAGGTGACGTAGCTGTGGCCCCTGGCGCGCGATGTCTCATCGATGGCAAGCGCCGTCACATCCGAGTAGTCCGCCAGGCCGCAGGCGATCTCCACGTATTTCTGGCACACCGCCAGCACCCGGTGCGGCGATTCGCCCACGATGCGCGCCACGGCGGCAAACGGCATCTGGCGCGCCAGCATCAGGATGAAGGCTTCGAACAGCAGTGTGAAGCCATTGAGCCGTCCGGCAAAGTCAGGCTCGATAAGGCGTACCGAGCCGTTGGGCAGCTTCACACGCGGCGTGCGCACTTGCAGCTGGCACTCATGCTGGAAGAAGTTGAGGTGCCGATAGCTCTTGGTGACCGTGTCATGTACCGGGTGCGCACCCGTATGGCCCGACACTTCAAAGCGGCTACCCACCTTGAAGTCAATCAGCACAGTCAACGTCTTGGCCGACTCATCAAAGTCAACCGATGCCACCGTCCACGGTGGTGCGATTCCAAGGGCGGCTTCGAACAGCTTGGCAGTCATCATCGAATCACTCGTCCGGGTTGATCAAAATGGCGTCAGCTTACCCACTCAAATTTCAACAGAGGCAAAAAAGTGATGCCTCATGCGGGCCACCGTGGCGCCCGCTTGTCGATGAAGGCCTGCACGCCTTCGAGTGCGGATGCGTCCATCATGTTGCAGGCCATGGTCTGCGCCGCGTCGGTGTACGCGGCGGTGATGCCCTTTTCCAGCTGGCGGTAGAACAGCGCCTTGCCCAGTGCCACGGCCACCCGCGGCTTGGCAAGGATACTCGCGACCAGGCGTTCGACTTCGGCGTCGAGCGCCGCCGCGTCCACGACCCGGTTCAGCAGCCCGCGGTTGCGCGCCTCGTCGGCGCTGATGAAGTCGCCGGTAACCAGCATCTCGAACGCGTCCTTGCGCCCCAGGTTGCGCGACAGGGCGACGCTCGGTGTGGAGCAGAACAGGCCCAGGTTGACGCCGCTGACCGCGAACCGCGCGTCGCGTGCGGCTACGGCCAGGTCGCACATCGCCACCAGCTGGCAGCCCGCCGCGGTGGCCATGCCCTGCACCCGCGCGATGACCGGCACCGGCAGGTGCTGGATCGCCAGCATCATGTCGCCGCACTGGCGAAACAGGTCCTGGTAGTAGTCCAGCGACGGGGCGCTGCGCATTTGCTTGAGGTCATGGCCGGCGCAAAAGGCCTTGCCGGCGGCAGCCAGCACCACGACACGCGCCCGTTCGTCGCCGGCAATGCGTTCGAGTTCGACGCGCAATGCGGCCAGCAGGGCTTCCGACAGGGCGTTGAACGCCGCCGGCCGGTTCAGGGTCAGCGTCCACACGCCGCGCGCATCGCAGGCGCTGAGCAGGACGGGGGTGTTGTCGTGGTTGGTCATGGTCTGTGCAGTCGGAAGTCCGTGGACCGGAGTGTGCCAGCCTTCGGGCATTCAGCCCTTGGCCGCGGCGGCCAGTGCCTGGTCGATGTCCCAGAGGATATCGTCGATGTGCTCGATGCCTACCGACATCCGCACCATGTCGGGCAGCACACCGGCAGCCAGTTGCTGGTCGGGTTCGAGCTGGCGGTGGGTGGTCGATGCCGGGTGGATGATCAGCGTGCGGGTGTCGCCGATATTGGCCAGGTGGCTCATGAACTGCGCCGCCTCGATGAACCGCACGCCTGCCTCGAGCCCGCCCTGGACGCCGAACGCCAGCAAACCGGACGCGCCGGGCGCACCGTCCACCGCACGCATCTGCTTCTTGACCAGGTCGTGTTGCGGGTGGTCGGGCAAGCCGGGGTAATTGACCCAGCTGACATGCGGATGGTTCTTCAGGAACCCGGCGACCTTGCGCGTGTTGGTGCAGTGCCGCTCCATGCGCACATGCAGGCTCTCGGTGCCCTGCAGGATCTGCCACGCCGAAAACGGCGACAGCGTGGCTCCGTACACGCGCAGCACCTCCATGCGCGCGCGCATCGTGAAGCCGAAGTCGCCGAAGGTCTCGTAGAACTTCACGCCGTGGTAACCCGGCGACGGATCGGTCATGCCGGGGAACTTGCCGTTGTCCCAAGGGAACTTGCCGCTTTCCACCAGCACGCCGGCCAGCGTGGTGCCATGGCCGCCCAGGTACTTGGTGGCCGAATGCACGACGATGTCGGCCCCATGGCGAATTGGGTTGCACAGGAACGGCGAGGGCACCGTGTTGTCGACGACCAGCGGTACGCCATGCGCGTGCGCCACCTCGGCCACGGCGGCGATGTCGAGCACCGTCAGGCTCGGGTTGCCCAGGCTCTCGGCAAACACTGCGCGCGTGTTGGGGCGCATGGCAGCCGCAAAGGCCTCGGGCTTGGTGGCATCGACAAACGTGGTCTCGATGCCGAAGCGTTTCAGGCTGACCGCCAGCATCGTCACACTGCCGCCGTACAGCGCGCCGGCGGCCACCACATGGTCGCCCTGCTGCAGGATGGTCATCAGCGCCATCGCCTCGGCCGCCATGCCGCTGGCCGACGCCAGGCCGGCGCGTCCGCCCTCCAGCGCGGCGACGCGCTCTTCGAGCGCTGCCACCGTGGGGTTGGACAGGCGCGAATAGATGTTGCCGAAGGTCTGCAGGTTGAACAGGCTGGCCGCATGCTCGGCGCTGTCGAATACGAAACTCGTCGTCTGGTAGATCGGCAGCGCGCGTGCGCCGGTGGCGCTGTCGGGCACCTGGCCGGCG
>JANMZX010000461.1:0-10200 GCA_031383745.1 Rhodoferax sp.
GATCTCGACCTCGGATTCTTCGACCAGCAAAGGCGCAGGGGCTGTCATGGGCACCAACTTTACCCGCAACTGGCGGGCTCCGGCGCCTGCTCACAAGCAAACGCCGGGCCGCCCCAAGTTTGCTTGCTCCCCCTCGGGGGGGCGGACGCCGCAAGGCGGCGGCCTTGGGGGCGCTCAGTAATTGAGCCGTGCCACGGAGCGCAGATGCTCGGGGGTGGTGGTCGGGAAGCCGAAGAACTCCAGGTAGGCCGGAATCTGCTCGAACAGCATGTCCGAGCCCACCTGCACGCGGCAACCCCGGGCACGCGCCGCCGCCAGGAAGGCGGTGGTTTCCTGCTTCATCACCACCTCGCCGACGAAGGTGTCGGCCGACAGGCGCGACACGTCCATCGGCAGGGGGTCGCCATGGTCCATACCCATCGGGGTGGCGTTCACGACCAGGTCGTAGCCGGCCGGGTCGTTCGATCCGGTGCCGACCTGCAGCGCCGGGTAATGCTGGCGCAGCCGGGCCGCCAGGCCGTCGGCCGAGGCGCTGTGGACGTCGTACAGGTGGATCGCGCCCGGGCCCTCGGCCGCGAGCGACGCCGCGATGGCGCATCCCACGCCGCCGCTGCCCACCACCAGCACGCGCGCGCCACGCAGCTGCAGGCCCTTGCGCAACACGCCACGTACAAAGCCCGCGCCGTCGAACATGTCGCCCAGCAGGCGGCCATCAGCGTCGCGCCGCACCGCGTTGCAGGCGCCGGCCACCAGCACGGTCGGCGTCACCGCGTCGAGCAGCGCCACGGTGCTGACCTTGTGCGGCATGGTGATCAGCGCGCCGCGGATGTTGGCCAGCTGGAACAGCGACTTCAGCAGACCGGGGTAGATGTCGGGCCGCGCGCCCATGGGCACCACCACCGCGTTGATGCCGGCCTGCTCGAAATACGGGTTGTAGATCATCGGCGCCTTGAACGAGTGGGTGGGGTACCCCAGGTGCGCGATGATCTCCGTGTTCCCATCGATCATTTTTTTGACGCCCTCGCCGCCGACACGCCGGCGCGCAGCGCCAGCAGGTAACTTTCGGCACCGAAACCGCATATCTGCCCGCGCACGACTTCCGAAAATACCGAAACATGCCGGAATGCCTCGCGCGCATGGACGTTGCTCATGTGCACCTCGACGATCGGGCATTTCAGGATCGCCAGTGCGTCGCGGATGCCATAGCTGTAGTGCGTCCAGGCGCCGGCGTTGATCAGCACGGCATCGACCGCCTCGGCATGCGCCTGGTGGATCCGTTCACACATCGCGCCTTCATGGTTGGTCTGGAAGTGCAGCACCTCGACACCCAGCTCCTGCCCCAGCACGGCCAGGCTGGCATTGATTTCGTCGAGCGTCACAGTTCCGTACTGCGCCGGATCGCGTTTGCCGAACATGTTGAGGTTGACGCCGTTGAGCACGAGGATCTTCATGGTTTTTTTCTCCGAAATCGACAATTGGTGGGTCACGCAAGTTGCACAGTGTGCCCGCTGCGTGCAGCCTGGGCGATGGCTTCGGTCACCCGCAGGTTCGACAGGCCATCTGCCGCGCTCACCAGGGGCTGCACCTCGCCACGGGCAACGGCGCCGAAATGCTCCATCTGGCGCACGAGCGGGTCCTCGCGCACCAGCCCTACCACGCCTTGTTCGAAGGGCTTCCACCAGGAACGCGCATCGGGACCGGGATAGGTCTTGAGTCGCATCGTGGGTACCGACAGGCTGCCATTCGTGCCCGCGATCACGTAGCAGTCCTCGTCGTCGTAACTCGGGTAGGCCTTGTTCTCCTGGCTGGTGTGCTCCCAGTTGCGGGCGCTGGCCGCGGTGTCGCTGAGCATGAAGCTGCCCAGCACGCCGCTGGCAAACTGCAGTGTGATCGCCACCGTGTCCTCGACCGCGAAGCCGCGTAAGGCATGGCTCGCAATGGCCTGCACGGCGGTGATCTCGCCGCACAGCAGGCGCAGGTTGTGCACCTCGTGGATCATGTTGATCAGTATCGGGCCGCCGCCTGGCTCGCGGCGCCACGGGCCGTCGTCGAAATAGTGATCCGGCTTGAAGAACGTGGCGCTGCCCATGACCGTGACCAGGCGGCCCAGCTGGCCGGACTCCACCACGGCGCGTGCCTTGGCCATGATCGGGCTATGCGCCCGGTGGTGTCCGATCAACACCCGCCCGCCGCGCGCCTCCACCGCGCGCACCAGCGTCCCGGCTTCGGCCACGGTCGGCGCAATCGGCTTTTCGAGCAGCACCGGCAGGCCCGCCTCCAGGCATTGCACGGCCTGCGGCACATGCAGCTGGTTGGGCGTCGCCAACACGATGCCGTCCGGCCGGTGCTGTGCCAGCAGTTCGTCCAGCGACCGGAACAGCGGCACGCCCGCGCGTGCTGCGACCTGCTCCGCCGCAGGCGACGGATCGACCACCGCCGACAGTGTCACTGTGGGGCTGGCAGACGCGATGGCGATATGCGCCCGGCCGATCAGGCCCGCGCCTGCCACTGCAATACGGGTCCTGGTCATGAGGGCGCCTATTTGCGCAGCTTGGCCAGTTCGGCCGACATCTCGTTGACCGTGGCCTCGCCGACGTTGGCGCTGAACTGGGCGATCACCGGTTTCATCTTCTCGCGCAGCTTGGCCACTTCCGCCGGGGAGAACTGCGTCACCGTCATGCCGTTCTTCTTCAGCAGTTCCAGGTTGGCAGCCACGGCGGCACGGGCCTGTTCGCGCTGGGTGATCGCGGCGGCGTCGGCCGCATCGTCCAGCAGCTTCTTCTCGACCGGCGTCAGGGTGTCCCAGATCTTCTTGCTGAACAGGACGGTCTGCGGGTTGTACTGGTGGTTGGTCAGCGCGATGTGTTTTTGCACTTCCCAGAACTTGTTGGCCGCGATCACGCTGATCGGGTTTTCCTGGCCGTCGATCGCCTTCTGCTCCAGACCGCCATAGACCTCGGGGAATGGCAGCGGGGTGGGGTTGGCGCCCAGCGCCTTGACCCAGGCCACGTTGATAGGGTTGGGGATCACGCGCAGCTTGAGGCCCTCGATGTCCTCGACCTTGTTCAGTGGGCGCTTGCTGTTGGTCATCTGGCGGTAGCCCAGCTCCCAGTACGACAGGCCGATCAGGCCCTTTTCCTCCAGCTTGGCGTGCAGCTTGCGGCCGACCGGGCCGTCGACGATGGCATCCGACTCCTTTTCGTTGGCGAACAGGAACGGGAAGTCGAAGATCGCCAGTTCCTTGGCTTCGCTGGCCAGTATGCCGGTGTTCATCACCGCCATCTCCAGGGTGCCGCCCTTGATGGCCGACACGTTGGCCTGGTCGCTGCCGAGCACGCCGTTGAGGAAGAGGTTGATCTTGATCTTGCCACCAGACTTGGCCGCCACGGTTTCGGCGAACTTCTTCATGCCGGCTACTGCCGGGTGGCCTTCCGGTGCATTGGCGGCGAACTTGAAGGTGTGCTCCTTGATGTCCTGTGCGGACGCGATACCGAAGGTGGCGACAGCCACGGCGGCGGCGATGGATTTGAGGACGAGGCGTTTCATGGATGTCTCCTGGATCAGGGGTTGGGAAATGGCGGGCTTGGCTGTACGCGAGGAATTGGTTTGCGGATGTGGCGTACCCAGGCACACCCGCCAACTGTAGGGTCAGGTCAGTAGAACCAGCGGGCCGGCACCATGACCAGTTGCGGGAAGGCGACCATCAGGAACATGATGGCGAACTGCGCGATCATGAACGGGATCACGCCGCGGGTCACCTCGTCCATGCGCATCTTGCCGACGCCGGCCACCGCGTTGAGCACCGTGCCCACCGGCGGCGTGATCAGGCCGATCGCGTTGTTGATGATGAATAGCACGCCGAAATACACCGGATCGATGCCCGCGGCCTTGACCACGGGCATCAGCACCGGGGTCAGCAGCAGGATGGTGGGCGTCATGTCCAGCGCCGTGCCCACCACCATCGTCAGCACCATGATGGCCAGCATCAGCAGCCGCGGGCTGTCGAGCAGCGGCTGCAGCAGCGCGACCACCTGCGCCGGAAGGTTGGCCACCGTGATCAGCCAGGCCGACACCATCGCCGCCGCCACCAGGAACATCACGACCGAGCAGGTCTTCGCGGCCGCGATGAACAGCGGCACCAGCTTGCGCAGGTTGAGTTCCCGGTACACGACAGTCGACACGAACAGCGAATACACCGCAGCGACGACCGCGGCTTCAGTGGGCGTGAACACGCCGAATTTCAGACCGAACACGATGATGAACGGCAGCACCAGGGCCCAGGTGGCCAGCCGCAGGGCCTCGATCACCTCGGCCAGCGACTTGCGTGGCGGCGGCACCAGTTTCTCGTTGCGCACCAGCCACCACCAGGTGAACCACAGGGCCGCCGCCAGCCACACGCCCGGGAAGATGCCGGCCATGAACAGCTTGGTGATCGACACGTTGGCCGCCACACCGAAGATCACGAAACCGATGCTCGGCGGGATGATCGGTGCGATGATGCCGGCCGATGCGATCAGGCCGGCGGAGCGCGCCTTGTCGTGCCCGGCTGCCACCATCATCGGCAGCAGCAGCGCCGACAGGGCGGCCGCGTCGGCCACCGCCGAACCCGACAGGGACGCCATGATCACCGCAGCGATGATGGTCACGTACCCGAGGCCACCGCGCACATGCCCGACCAGCGCCATGGCGAAGTTGACGATGCGCCTGGACAGGCCACCCGCGTTCATGATCTCGCCGGCCAGCATGAAGAAGGGCACCGCCAGCAGCGGAAAGCTGTTGGCGCCTTCGATCACGTTTTGCGCCAGGATCTGGGCGTCAAACATGTCGAGGTGCCACATCAGCGCGGCTCCGCACAGCAGCAGCGAGAACGCGATGGGCACACCCAGGGCCATCGCGGCCAGCATGGAACCCAGGAAGATGGTGATGGTCATGGCGGTCCTTCGGGTTCAGCGTGCGTCGGTGCCGCCGGCATGCGGGGCTTCTTCGGATTCCTGCATCAGCAGCAGGTGGTCGTCATCGATCTGGCCGGTGAGCAGCCTCCACAGGTCGCTGATCAGGATCGGCGCACCGAGCACGGCGAAGGCCATTCCGGACGCATAGAACCAGGCCATGGACACCTCCATGACCGCGCTGGTGGAGGTCAGGTTGACGAGCACCTGGTCGTAGGCCCCCTTGAACAGCAGCCAGGTGGCGTAGAGCATCAGCAGCAGCGCCAGCCCCATGCAGATGCGTTTGCCTGTGGGGCCCAGCTTGCCCAGCAGCATGTCGGTGCCGAGGTGCCCGTTCTCGCGCAATGCAACCACGGCGCCCAGGAACGTGAGCCACACAAACAGCCAGCGCGACAGCTCTTCGGACAGCGTGAAGCCGGAGTTGAACGCGTAGCGCATGAACACGTTGCCGAACACCAGCACCACCATGACCGCCAGCATCGCGGCGATCAGGTAGCCGATGAGGCGGCAGTAACCATCGATCAGGTTGTCCAGCATGGCGGTGTGTCTCCAGAGTCGGAACCAGTAATGTACGAACTAGTTAGTTTTATAGATATAAGTAGTTACCCTTACGCGATCGTCGGCCCTGCTCCGTGCCCGCTGCGCTACTTGCGCACGAACCGGACCACCATCTCGATCACGTTGTCGCGCCGGGTGGTCATGGCGCGAGTCGATTCGGTGTCGCGCTTGAAGATCAGCCCGAAGGTGTGCTTGTTCGACACATTGAAGAAGGTCAGCGCGGATATCGATGCATGGATGTCCACCGGGTCGAGCTGCGCCCGGAACACACCCTGGGCCACACCCCGCTCGTAGAGCTTGCGGATCGCCTCAATCGCCGGCACGTTGAGCTGGCGGATGTTCTTGCTCTGGGCCAGGTATTCGCCGCGCTGCATGTTCTCGGACATCACCAGCCGGATGTAGTCCTCGTTGCCGGCATGGTGGTCGAAGGTGAAACCGACCAGCCGGCGCAGGGCGTCCTCGGGCGGCAGGTCTTCCAGGTGCAGTTCTCCCTCGATGGCGCGCATGCGGCGGTAAGACTCCTCCAGCACGGCCACATACAGGCCTTCCTTGCTGCCGAAGTAGTAGTAGATCATGCGCTTGCTGGTGCGCGTGGTGGCGGCGATCTCGTCGATGCGGGCACCGCTCAGGCCCTTGGAGGCGAACTCGACGGTGGCCACCTGCAGGATCTCGGCCATGGTGCGGGCCGGGTCGTTGGTACGCGACGGCTTGGGCGCCACCACCTTGCCGGCTGCCGCACGCCGGCGCCCGCGCGCTGCAGGCTCACTTTGTACTGTTTGGTTCATTTTTCGAGTATAGAACCCGCCGTCCCGGCGCGCAATCCGATGGCCGCCGCACTCCTGCAACAGGGGCACCGTGATGCGCCCGATCACGGCCCGGGTCTGCGGCCGCTCGCTGCGCCACCAGGCAAAGGCCCTGGCCGCTTGCATGCACGCGCACGACGCGGTCCACGCCGTTCTCGCGCCTCGTCAGCCCCGAACGGTCGAGCACCCCGACCCGCGACGGGCTCCGGTCAAAACGCAGCCGATGGCGCAAGCGGCTCGCACCGCAGATCGTCAGGGAGTCCCTGGCCAGGTGTCCGACAAACGATACCCCTGTGGATAGGGATCGGTCGGGTCCAGGGTGTGCTGGTGCGTGCCGGTGATCCAGGCGGTACCCGAGATGATCGGCACGATTGCCTTGGTGTCGGCAATCGACACTTCGGCATCGATGTGGCAGGCAAACGCGCTGCCGATGATGGAGCGCGCCAGGTAGCGCTCACCCACCCGCATCTGGCCCTTGGCATGGAGCACCGCCATGCGTGCCGAGCAACCGGTGCCGGTGGGTGAACGATCGATCTTGCCGGGGCGTATGGCCACGGCATTGGCGCCCGTCCAGACACCATCCTGCTGGCTGAGGGGCCCGGCAAACTGGCAAAACGAGATGTGTTTCCAATCCGCGTTGGCCGGGTGCAGGAAGCCGAGTTGCAGGGTTGCCGCCTGGGTGATCTTCATGCCCAACTCCGCCATGTCACGCGCCTCGTCAGGCCGGATGGCGAAACCGAGCTTTTGCGCGTCGACGATCACAAAACTGTCTCCGCCATAGGCCGTGTCCACCACCAGGGTGCCGACTCCCGCGACTTCCAGGTGCGCATCGAGTTTCGCGGCAAAAGAAGGCACGTTGCGCACCGCGATACGTTCTGCCTTGCCATCCTTGCAGGTGGCTGTGATGTCGATCAGACCGCCGGGAGCCTCCAGCACCATGCGGGTCACCGGTTCGGTCATGGGGATGATGCCGGTCTCCAGCAGCACGGTGGCCACGCAGATCGAATTGGAGCCCGACATGGGCGGCGTATCGCAGGGTTCCATGATGATCCAGCCCATCTGCGCCAGCGGGTTCTTGGGCGGCACCAGCAGATTGACGTGACGGAACACGCCACCGCGCGGCTCGTTGAGCATGAAGTTGCGCAGCGTTTCATCGCGGGCGATAAAACGCGACTGCTCCCAGATGCTGTGCCCAGGCGGCGGCGCCACACCCCCGACGATGACGTCGCCCACCTCGCCTGCGGCGTGGCAACTGACCACATGAATGACTTGGGAGCTTTTCATCGGGCTGCTTCCATGGCTTCGATTGCGCCGCGCAGCAGGCTTGACCTGCATTAAAACCGCACCAGGAAAGTGCCGGCTCCAAGGGTAAATACCACCCACTGACGCACAGATAATCGGCAATTATCCAGCCACTGATTTCCACCCCACCGTCCTGGAGCCCATCGACCCGAAACACCTCCCGAGTTTTCCCTGCCGCGGGCATGCCGCTGGCGCGCCGTTCGTCGGTATTCCGTTTTCCTTCATCCACAGAAAGTTCAAACCATGAAATTCAAATCCAGACTCCTGCCCTTGTCGATCACAGCCATCACCCTGTCACTGGGTGCCATCAGCTCCGCCCAGGCCCAGGACCAGATCGTCAAGATCGGCCACACCGGCCCGCTGTCCGGCTCCAATGCCTTCGCTGGCAAGGACAATGAAAACGGCGTTCGCATGGCTGTGGACGAGCTCAACACCAAGAAGTTGACGGTAGGCGGCAAGACGCTGAAATTCGAACTGGTGTCAGAAGACGACCAGTGCGACCCCAAGGCGGGCATGGCGGTGGCGCAAAAAATGGTGGATGCCGGCATCAAGTACGTGATGGGGCCGTATTGCTCCGGGGTGGCGATTCCCACGTCCAAGGTGTATGACGCGGGCGGCGCAATCCTGTCCACCGTGGGCAGCAACCCCAAGGTCACCATGGGCGGCTACAAGAGCGTGTTCCGGGTCATCGCCGGAGACAACCTGATCGGCAGCAGCATGGCCCAGTATGCAGTGAATGGCATGAAGGCCAAGACCGCCGGCGTGATCGACGACCGCACGGCCTTTGGCCAGGGCCTGGCCGACGAGTTCATCAAGGAAGCCAAGGTGCTCGGGCTGACCATCGTCGGCCAGGAATACACCACCGACAAGGCGATCGACTTCAGCGCGATCCTGACCAACATGAAGTCCAAGAACCCGGATGTCATCTTCTACGGTGGTTACGCCGGTCAGGCCGGCCCGATGGTCAAGCAGATGAAGAGCCTGGGCGTCAAGTCCAAGGTGCTTGGCGGGGACGCGATCTGCGTGACGGAAACCGCCAAGCTGGCTGGTGACGCCGCAAACGACACGGTGTTCTGCGCCCAGGGCGGCGCCATCCTGGATAAGGTGGCTGCCGGCCCGGCGTTCAAGGCCGCCTACAAGAAGCGCTTCAACCAGGATCCGGATGCGTATGCTGCGTCGTTCTACGACCAGACCATGTTTGTTGCAACCACCATGCAAAAGCTCAATACGCTGGACTCGGCCAAGGTCAGCGCGGACCTGCACAAGGCCAGCTACAAGGGTGTGGTCACCACCTACGGCTACGATGAAAACGGCAATCTGCAGAAGGCCCCGATAACCGTCTACGGCTTCAAGGCCGGCCAGCCGACACCGGTGCAATAAGTCCAGCACGCGCGGGCGCGCGTCATGGGGCAGTGGCTGTCTGCAGCTGCTGCCCTTTTTTTCGAGTGGCCTGCGAACACCGGGCGAGGCACAACACAGGGACAACGGCAGATG
Source organism: Rhodoferax sp. (assembly GCA_031383745.1). GTDB lineage: Bacteria > Pseudomonadota > Gammaproteobacteria > Burkholderiales > Burkholderiaceae_C > CAISIP01. The sequence continues at coordinate 9,107 of JANMZX010000461.1, forward strand.
GCACGGGTGGCGGTGATCGGAGCGGGTTTTGTCGGTTTGTCATCGGCCTATTGGCTAATGCGGGATGGCCATCAAGTCACGCTGTACGATCCCGCGGGTGCGGCCGGCGGCGCGTCGTACGGCAATGCCGGAACGTTTGCCAACTATGCCTGCATACCGGTCAACAACCCCACGGTGTTTCGCGATCTGCCGCGTTACCTGTTTTCGTCCGCCAGCCCCTTGCGCCTGCGCTGGGGCTACCTGCCGCAACTCGCGCCATGGCTGATCGGGTTTCTGCGCAGTTCCACCACCGCGCGTTACACCCGTTCGGCCACCGCATTGGCCAGGCTCCTGGGGCTGGCGCAGCAGGGATATTCCGACATGGTCGCGCAGGCCGGGCTGGACGTCTTCATCCGCCAGCGCGAGTGCCTGTACCTCTATTCGAGCGCATCGGCCTTCGAAGCCTCCAAACCCACGCTGGAACTGCGCCGCACGCTGGGCGTGAAAACCCGCATTCTCGACCGGAAGGAAGTGACGGCCCTGGAGCCATCGCTGCAACCGCTGTTTGCGCACGGCGCACTGTTCGAAGGCTCCTGGCACCTGACCGACCCATCCGCGTTCTTGCACGCCCTGCAGAACTGGTTGATTGCCAGGGGCTTGCAGGTCTGTGCCGAGCAGGTTCAAAGCATCCAGCCCCTGCCCGGCGGGCCTGTTCTGGGCACGGCGCAAGGTGCCACGCAGTACGACCATGCGGCGCTGTGCGCCGGTGCCCATTCGGGGGCCTTGGCTGCGCAATGCGGCGACCGCGTGCCGCTGGAGGCCGAGCGCGGGTACCACCTCCTGTACCCAGGCATGTCGCATCTGGTGTCGCGGCCTGTCGGCTGGGCCGAGCGCGGTTTCTACATGACACCCATGGCGCAGGGCATCCGTGTGGCTGGCACGGTGGAACTGGCGGGCCTCGGGGCACACAGGCACCAGGGCTTGCTGGACCTGCTGCACTTCTCGTCGCGGCGCGCCTTGCCCCAGCTTGGCGAACCCACTGCGCCGTGGCTGGGTTTCAGGCCGACACTGCCAGATGGCCTTCCCGTGCTGGGTCGCTCACGTGATTCGGCGCG
>JANMZX010000466.1:0-2547 GCA_031383745.1 Rhodoferax sp.
CACCCTGACCCACTCACAAGCCTGGGCTGTCCTGTCCGGCGCCATCTTGCTGGAGGTGGCGGGCACCACCTGCATGCGCCTGTCGGAGAGCTTCACGCGGCTGACGCCGTCCATATTGATCTTCGTCTTCTACGCCGGCTCGTTCGCACTCAACACACTGGTGACAAAAGTACTGGGGCTGAGCGTGGTGTACGGCGTGTGGTCGGGCGCCGGCACGGTGCTGACGGCGCTGATCGGCATCTACTACTTCAAGGAACCCGCCACCGCCGTCAAGCTGGTGAGCATCGGCCTCATCGTGACCGGCGTGCTGGGACTGCATTCGGCGTCGCGCCTGAGCCAGTAGCAAGCAAGGCACGGCAGGCACTCCCATGGCGCTATCGCAGGCAAATCAGATCTCGATCGAGAAATACCGCGACAAGGCCGCTGGTTATGACGCTTCGGCCGCGTTCACCATGCCGCTGCGACTGCGCACGGTGGCCCTGTTGCAATTGCGGCCCGGGCAAACCGTGCTGGATGTGGGAGCAGGCACCGGGCTGAGTTACCAGCTGCTGCGTGACGGTGTCGCGCCCGGCGGGCGGGTGCTGGCCTTCGAACAAAGCCCGGAGATGTTCGACGTGGCCCGCCAGCGTGTACAACGCGAGGGCTGGACGGACGTCTGGCATGTCAATGAAGCGGCCGAGACGGTGCAGCTGCCGCAGCCTGCGGACGCGGTGCTGTTCAACTATACCCACGACATCTGCCGCACCCCGCAGGCGGTGGACAACCTGATGCGCCAGGTTCGCCCGGGCGCGCGGGTGGCGATGGCCGGCATCAAGTTCTTTCCCTGGTGGACGGGGCCGCTGAACCTGCTGGCCTGGCTGAAGAACCGGCCCTACAACGCGAAACCAGCCGACCTGTGGCAACCCTGGAGTCTGGTGGCGGCGTATTGCGACGACTTCCGCTGGTCGGGCACGCAGTGGGGCATGGGCTACATCGCCAGCGGCAGCCGCAAGGCAGGGCCCGCGCACCGGTGAGGGAACCAAACGCCCGCCCGGCAATCCATTCTCTGGGGCACTCTGCCTGACACAAGGAGCATCTTCATGTCCAACATCCAGCGCCGACAAATCCTCGCCCTCGCCATGGGCGCCACACTGACGGGCCTGGCCCGTGCGGCGGATGCCGCCGGCCCCTTTCGCACCAGCACCGACGGAAGTACCGAGCGCCTGATGCTCGAAGGCCATGACGCGGTCGCCTATTTCACCCGGAGCGATGCCGTCAAGGGCAGCCCGGCGATCCAGGTCGAACATGCCGGCCAGAACTGGCGTTTTGCCAGCGAAGAGAACAAGGCCGAGTTTCTGCGCGCACCCGACAAGTACATGCCGCAGTTTGGCGGCTTCTGCAGCAACGGCATCAACTATGCCGTGCCGTGGGGCAGTGGCGGCGGGCCGAACACCTGGCGCATCTACCGCGGCAAGCTCTACGTGTTTGGCGGGCAAAAATCGCGCGACCAGTTCGAGATGGACACCGAGCTGAACCTGCAGCGCGCCCACCACTACTGGAACACGGAAATCGCCGGCTCGAACGCGGTGTTCGTGCGCTACAAGCGGCTGGTGTTCCGCGTGCCCCACTACAAGAGCGATGCCGCTCTGCAGTCCGAGTGGGAAGCCCGCCTGGCGGCCGGCACGCTGCCGGTGATGCCCGGCAAGCCGCAGGTAGTGCCCGCAACGCCTTGACCGGGCCGTCGCGTCTTCAGCCCTGGTGCAGGGCGCGCAGCGCCGGCTCGCGGGCCAGCGTCTCGCGGTAACCGGCCTCGATGGCGCGTTCACGAAACTCGCGCGACAGGTTGACCCAATAGCCGAAATCGGGTTTGAGCAACAGGTCGGCGCCACTGGCGTCGGCATCGATCAGCGCCTTCTTGCGCAAGTCGGACTCGCGGTAACGCGACGCACCGGCCGGGGCGCGCTCCAGATGCACGCTGGCGTCCACCGCCAGAACACGCCGGGCGCCCAGCGCGCGCGCGATGCGCACCGGCAAGGGCGTGGTCCAGTCGGCATCGAGGTACCACTCGCCGCGGATACGCACCGGTGCAAACTGCCCCTCGATGGCGGCTGAAGCCTGCACCGCCAGGCCCGCATCCCCCGCGGTGAACGCGACGGCGGCGCCGTCACGCCGGCGCGCCGCGACACAGGCCATGGCCACCGGCATGCGCTCGAGCAGCGACACCGGCGCCTGCACACGCACCAGTTCGGCCACCGCAGAGCCGCTCAGTTTTTCGCTGCTGCCCAGCGCCAGACGCGCCAGGGTCATCGGTTGCAGCTCCAGCGCCAGCGTCTCGATGGCGGCTGCCCGCAACCCCGCCGCCCGAAGGCTACCCACCAGCGCACCCACCGACGCGCCCACGATCAGGTCGGGTTGCAGCCCCATCTGCTCCAGCGCCTTGAGCACCCCCACATGCGTGAACCCGCGCGGCCCCCCCGAGCTGAACACCCAGGCGGTGCGCACCGGACGGCCCAGCGGAACGTCGCGCGGGGCATCCGGGCCGGCATGGTCCTGGTCGGGGTTCAAGGT
>JANMZX010000487.1:0-9893 GCA_031383745.1 Rhodoferax sp.
GCCAGGATGTAGTGGCCGCCCACCGCATCGTTGCGGCCATAGAGGATGTCGCCCTGCCAGTCGCTGACGAACACGCCTTCGGTAGTGCCGGCTTCATCGCCGGTGTCTTCGTCCACGGTGCGCCAGCCGGCGGCCGGCCAACGCACGATCTCGACCTTGCAGTGCTCCGGGTCGTCCACCAGGTATCCGTAGCCGCGCAGCGATTCGGCGCTGGCGTCGACCACCGGCATCTCGACGACGCGCAGCCCCGGCGGCAGCCCGGGGTCGAGGTAGTTCGGCGCCTGGGCCATCGGTCGGGGACGAAAGCAGGGGGCAGCTACTGGGTTGCGGCAATGCGCAACTCGGGCCCGCTGAGCCGCGTGCCCCGGTGGTGGGCGCCGACCAGCTTGCACATGGCCGCGTTGCGCGGCGCACTGGAGCCCACCTGGGCCGCCAGGCGCACCACCGCACCACACAGGTCGTCGATCTCGGTGATGCGGCCCCGCTGCAGGTCGTCCCACATCGACGAGCGCGCCTGGGCGTCGATGCGCAACATGCGCGCAGCAACCAGGCTGAAAAGCCAGTTGGGCAGGCGCAGCAGCCGGGGCATCAGGCGCGGCGACACCGCGGCGATCCGCGCCGGTGTGATGCCGGCGCGTTGCATCACGGCCAGCGCCTCGTCCTGCAGGTCGGCCAGCACCCGGCGGTAGTCGCGGTCCAGCAGCTGCGCCCGCAGCGGCAGGTCGGACAGCGCGTTGACCGGGTTGTTCAGGTTGAGCAGCAGCTTGCCCCACTGCACCGGGCGCATGTCGTCGGCCAGTTCGGTGCCCAGGCCGCAGGCATTGAGCAGCAGGGCCATTTCCCGCGTGACGCTGGTGCGCTGCAGGTACAGCTTGCCGCTGGTCGCCCGGTGCGCATGCCCGGCCGCCGGCATGACGACGTTGCAGGCCACCATGCCGGCCAGAGTTTTCATGTTCGGCGCAATCGCCGTGATGCGTGCCAGGTTGTCGACCCCGTTTTGCAGCGACACCACCAGGGTGCCGCTGGGGCAGCAGGCCGCGATCTGCAGCGCAGCGGCCTCGGTGGCCCCGCCCTTGACACACAACAGGACGGCGCAATCCGGGTGCATCGGCACATGCGACAGCGACGTCGCGAGCGCGATCTGCCGCGATTGCACCTGCGCGCGGAAGCCGTCCATGTCGCTGACCAGCAGCCCGTCACGGCGCAGGTTGTCGATCACACGCGGGCGCCCGACCAGAGTGACCCGCCGCCCGCCGGCGGCCAGGCGGCCACCCACGTAACAGCCGATGGCTCCGGCGCCCAGGATGATGAAGTGCATGCCCGTGTTTTATCTGGTTTTCTGTCCCAGCGCCAGTACCAGGGACAAAGCGCAGGCCACCATCGAAACGCCCTGGGTCACGCCGAGCGGCTCGCCGGCCACCAGGGCGCCGGTCACCATGGCCACCACCGGCACCATGACCGATGACAACCCGGCCAGGCTGGCCGGCAGCAGCCCGACGATGGCGAACCAGCAGACGTTGCCGATGCACATGGGTACCAGCGTGATCCAGGTGATGACGGCGATGGTGTGCCAGCTGGGCATGAACCAGTGGCCGTCGCCGAAAAGCAGCGCGCCGGCGACCATGGGCACAGCGCCGATCAGCAACTGCCACCCGGTCAGCACCAGCACCGGCACCTGCACATTGCCGCGTTTCAAAATCAGCGTGCCGACGGCCCAGCCGATCGCCGCCAGGATGCCGAGCGCAAACCCCAGCGGTGCGGTGGCATAAACCTTGAAACTGCCGACCATCAGCAGCGTGACGCCCGCCGCGCCCAGCGCGACCGCCAGCACCAGGCGCGGGCGCAGCCGCTCGCCCAGCACGGCCCAGCTGATCAGCGCCGACCACAGCGGCATGGTGAAACCCAGCACCGCCGCCTGCCCGGACGGGATCAGAACCGCCGCATAGGTGCTGCACAGGTTCCACAACACCAGGTAGAGCAGGGTGCCCAGGACCACCGTGCGCCAGTACCGGCGCGGCAGCCGCATCGGTTGACCGCGCAGGCGCGCAATACCGAGCAACACGGCTCCTGCGCCGACCATCGACACGCTGCGAAACGTCCATACCGACACTTCGCGTACTGCATGCGGAAACAGCGGCCAGTTGGTGCCCCAGACCAGGGTCAGCGCCACCAGCATCACGATCGCGCGGCGGGGAACGGTGGAATCTGGCATCACTGGGTGGGCGGGTAGGTGGGCGACGCCGGATTGTCGACCCATTCGCGGCAGGGACTCCTTTTTGCGTCGCCTTGCGCTAGACTGGACGAAGGTCCGACACTCGCGAATACGGACACTGGAGAAGGCGTCGTGAACACCACCGGGCTCAAACACCGCCTGTCGGCCATTATGGCGGCCGACGCGGCGGGGTTCGTCCGTCTGATGGCGGCCGACGACAAGGCCACGGTGGCAGCGCTGGACGCGGCACGGGCGGTATTTCGGCGCCAGATCGATGCCCACCAGGGGCGCGTGATCGACACCGCCGGGGATTCGGTACTGTCGGTGTTCGAGACTGCCGGTGGAGCGGTTGCCGCCGCGCTGGCGGTGCAGGAAGAACTCGCCGACCTGATGGCCAACGTGCCGGAGGAGCGCCGCATGCGTTTTCGTATAGGCGTCCACCTGGGCGACGTGATCGAAAAGACCGACGGCTCGGTGTACGGCGACGGCGTGAACATCGCCGCGCGCCTGCAGGCGGTGTCCGAGCCCGGCGGCATCACGGTATCGGATTCGATCCGCACCGCGGTCAAGGGCAAACACGCGATCGGTTTCGAGGACCTGGGCCATCAGCTGGTGCGCAACATCGAAGACCCGGTGCGCGCCTGGCGGGTGCACCCCGGTGGTGCGGCGGCATTCGGCCCTTCCAGCATGCCCGCGCCGCTGTCGGTGCTGCGCGACCAGGACACCAGCGTGGCGCCGTTGCGGCTGCCGGACCGGCCCTCGATCGCCGTGCTGCCTTTCACCAACCTGGGCGGTGACGCCGAGCAAGAGTACTTCGCCGACGGGCTGGTCGAGGAGATCATCACCGAGCTGTCGCGGTTTCGGCGTCTGTTCGTGATCGCGCGCAACACCTCGTTTTCCTTCAAGGGCAAGAATGTCGAGGCAACGCGGGTGGCGCGCGAGCTCGGTGTGCATTTTCTGCTGGAGGGCAGTGTGCGCAAGGCCGGTAACCGGGTGCGCATCTCGGCGCAGGTGATCGATGGCCACACCGGCCACCATGTGTGGGCCGAGCGCTACGAGGACGTGCTGAGCGACGTGTTCGATCTGCAGGAGCGCATCACGCGCCAGGTGGTGAGCACCATGGTGCCCGAGATCGAGGCTGAGGAGATGCGCCTGTCGGAGCGCGGCCAGCGGCGTTACTCCGAAACCGACGACATCGCCTGGCGCGCTGCCAAGGCGATGTCGGATGCGATGTTCGGGGGCACGCCGGAACGCTCACTGCAGGCGATCGAGGCCGCGGCCCAGTCGATCGCGCTGGACCGGTCCTGTGCGCTGGCGTGGCATGTGTTGAGCAACACCCATGCCTGGCGCGTGTTCATGGCCTGGGCGCCCGACCGGGACACCGAGCTGGCCGTGTCGCGCCATGCGGCCGACATGCTGCTGTCGCTGGCGCCCAATGACAGTCGCTCGTACTTCCAGCGCGGCATTGCGCAGGAAATGGCTGGCGAGGCAGCCGCGGGTGCGGCCGACCTGCGCCGCGCACTGGCGCTCAACCCCAACGACGCCACCGTGCACTTCTTCCTGTCGTACGTCGAGGCTGCCGAGGGCAATACCGCGCGTGCCACGGAGCTGGCGGTGCAGGCGGTGCGGATGAGTCCGAAAGACCGCTGGGTCGGCACGGCCTACCTGGCGCGGGCCCTGTGCGCCTTCATCGAGCGCGAATGGCAGGCCTTGTACGACTGGGCCGACCTGGCCATCCAGGCGCAGGCCACACACCCGATCCGGCGTGTGCTGATGATCGCGTTTGCCGCCGAGGTGGGAGACCGGCCGCTGCTGCGCAAGCACCTGGGGCGGCTGCAGGCAGCAGCCCCCGAATTCATCGGCAGCCTGTTCCGCGGTGACTACCGCCCGCTGCACCGGCCCGAACATGCGCAGATGCTGCTCGACAGCCTGCGCAAGGCCGGGCTGGAGCCCTGAGCAGCGCGGTCAGAGCCCGCCGAGAAATCCCAGCAGCAGTTCATTCACCTCGGCCGCGCGCTCGCGCTGGATCCAGTGGCCCGCGCCCTGCAGGATATGGCAACCCCGCAGGCCTGGCAGGGTGCCCGGAAAGTGCTCGATCGTCGCCTTGGCGGCGGGGAAGCGCAGCACACCGTCCCGCGCGCCGGCAATGAACAGTGCGGGTTGCCGGATGGCGCAACCGCGCCAGGGGCCGAGCAACTCCCAGGAGCGGCGCAGGTTGCGGTACCAGTTCAGCCCGCCGCGAAAACCGGCGTGGCGGAATTCGGCGGCGTAGTAGGCGATGTCCTCGTGCGTCAGCCAGGGCGGCAGGGTTTGGGGTTCGACCGTGTTCCCCAGAAAGCCCTTTCCCGGTGACAGCGCGCCGAACACTGTCCGGTCGGGGCAATCTCCCGAGCCGCTGTAGTGGATGCGCCGGATCGACGCCTCGACGTCACGCTGCAGTTCCGCCTCGGCCACACCGGGCTTCTGGAAATACTGCAGGTAGAAGTTGTCGATGCCCTGTTTTTCCAGCGCAGTCAGGAAGTCGAGGTAACCCGGCGGCGAGAACGGCACACTCATGCCCACCACCGCGCGGAACATGTCCGGTCGCAGCATGGTGGCGTTCCAGGCCACCGGCGCACCCCAGTCGTGGCCCACGATGACAGCCTGGGTTTCGCCCATCGCCTTCACCAGCTCGACCATGTCGCCCACCAGGTGCAGCATGGTGTACTGGGCTACATCCGGCGGCGCCTCGGTGGCGCCGTAGCCGCGCATGTCCGGTGCCACCGCCCGGTAGCCGGCGGCGGACACTGCGGCGAGCTGGTGGCGCCAGGAGTACCAGGATTCGGGAAAGCCGTGGCAGAACAGCACCAGCGGCCCGCTGCCCTGTTCGGCGACGCGCATGGTGATGCTGTTGGCATGGTGTTCGGTGAACTTGAGCGTGTGCATGGTGTCAGGCCTTTCTCAGTGTGCCCGTCAACAGGTCGACCTGCTGCTCCCCGATGGCGACAGCGTCGCCCCCAGGCTGGTCGCTAATTCAGGTGCCTGGCGAAAAACGCCAGCGTCCGGCTCCAGGCGAGTTCGGCGGCGGCCGTGTCGTACTTCAGGAACGCGAGGCCCTTGGAATCGGCGGTCTCGTTGGCAAACGCGTGTTTGGCCTGGTAGCGGTGGAACTCGAACGCCACCTTGGCGTCAGACAGTTTCTTCTCCAGTTCGGCCACACCGGCGATCGGGAACGGCACGTCCTCGATGGCCCAGTGGCCCAGCAGGGGCGCGGTGATCTTCGACGCGTCGATGTAATCCAGCGGCGGGTAGCCGTAGTAGGGCACGGCCGCGTCCACCTCCGGCACGAACACCGAGGCCAGCAAGGTCAGGGCGCCGCCCATGCAATAACCCGTCACGCCGACCCTGGCGCTGCCCGAGGCCTTCAGGTGCATCACCGCCCCGCGCACATCCTGCCCCGCGGCGTCGCCGAAATTCAGCTCGTTCATCAGGTGCTCGGCCTCGTTGGCGGCCAGCGCCACCTTGCCGCGGTACAGGTCGGGCACCAGCGCGCGGTAGCCGGCAGCAGCCAGTTTGTCGGCGACACCCTTGATCTGGTCGTTGAGCCCCCACCACTCCTGGATCACCACGATACCCGGCGCAGCGCTGCCGGCGGCCGGCTCGGCCAGGTAGCCGTCGACGTTCTGGCCGTCGGGGCGTGTGAAGCTGATCATCGTGCCCATGGAACTTCCTTGGAGGTGGGGGTTAGCGGCGACATGCCGCATCAGGCATTGTGCAACCGTCGCCCTGCTGTTGGCAACCGCCGTCTCGGTGCGACACGGTGCCAGCTTGCTGCTGATCAAGGCTACACTGGCTTTTCCCAACACTCCTGGCCGGATCGCACCCCCGTGGCACCCGCTTCACTGTCCGACGTCCTTGCGACAGCGCGTGAGCTGGCAGCGTCCGGTCGACATGGCGAGGCGATCGGCGTCTGCGACCAGGCCCTGACCGGCCGCCGGCCTCCGCCGGCGCAGCAACTCGAACTGCTGGGGCTGCGCGCGGAATCGCTGATGGCGCAGGGCCGTTTTGGTGATGCCGCCCTGGATGCGGACGCCATGCGGGTGCTGGCCGATCGGCGGCGCAGCGCACCGATGCGGGTGCAGGCGCTGATCTGCCGCTCCTACGCCACGATGCGGCTCGGCCAGGTGCAGAGCGCGCTGGCAGCGGCTACCGAGGCACAGCATCTCGCCCGATCCGGCCGCGACGAGGCATTGGCTGCGCGCAGCCTGTTGTGCCTGGCCGAGGCGCAGTTGCGTGCGGCGCAACACGACGCGGCATTGGCCACCGCGCAAGAGGTGGCTGGGCGCTACGCAGCAGCGGGAGACACGCTGCACCAGGGGCGGGCGCACTGGATCGAGGCATTTGCCCATACGCGTCTGTCGCACAACGAGGCGTCCCGCGACGCGTCGCGCAGGGCCGAAACCCTGGCACGGCAAGCGGGCGACGAATACGGGCTGGCCAATGCGCTCAATGTGCAGAGCTTCAGCTGCTCCGACATTGCCGAGCGATTGGCGCTGCTGCAGCAGGCGGCGCAGGCGTTCGAGCGGGCCGGTTATATGTACGGGCAGTCGCAGGTCGTCGGCAATCTTTCGCTGACGTTCGCCGAGTTGGGCTTGTGGCGAACCGCCTGCCGCTTTGGCGAGATCTGTATCGCCCAGGCAGAACACATGGGCGCGCGGGTCAACCAGGCACTTGAGTTCGGAGCCATGCTGCTGTGGAAAATCAGGCAGGGTGACGTGGGCGGCGCGCGCGAGGCATGGCCCGCCTATGACGCCCTGGTCACCTCCCTGAACGAACCCGTGACACACAACGACCGGGAAATGTGGGCCAGCGCCCTCTTGACAGCCGAGGGCGACATCCCGGCTGCCTTGCGGCGCCTGAATGGTTTCCTGCGCAATGTGCGGGCCAACAACCCCGGCTTCGAGTTGTATGTGCTGAGTCCGTTGGCGCAGTTGCACCTGTTGCGCGCAGACGCCGTGGCAGCCTTGCGCGCGACCCGGCGCGGTGCCGCCCTGCACGCCAGGAGCGGGTTCGCCCGGTCCGGCTTTGGCCAGAGCCAGGATATCTGGTTCGTTCATAGCCAGGCATTGATCGCGAACGACCGGCCGGACGCCGCCTGGCCGGCTTTGCAAAAGGCCCATGGGCTGCTGCTGAAGGCCGTACGCAATGTGCGCGACGAAGGCCTGCGCCGCAGCTACCTCAACAAACACACGTTGAACCGCCAATTGCTCGCCACCTGGTTGCGCGAATCGGCGCGCCGCGGCCTGCCGGACGTGCAGCGCCTGGCACACCTGGCCATCGACAGCAGTCTGCGCGAGCCGTTCCAGCGCCTGTTGGACACCGGCACGCGCATGAACGAGCTGCGCAGCAGCCAGGAGTTGCACGACTTCCTGATTGACGAGGTGACCGAGCTCAGCGGCGCCGAGCGGGTGCTGCTGGTGCTGGGGGACGCCGGGGCCTGCCAGATAGCCGGCTCGCTGCTGCCGGCCGGCGAACACGCGGCGGCGCTGTTGCGAGCGGTCGCCCCGTGGCTGGAAGAGGCCGCCTCCACCCGCACCGTACGCCTGCGCCACGGGCCCGATGGCGCGGCAGCTGTCAACCAGCGCTCCTGCCTGGTGGCGCCGCTGGTGGTGCAGCAGCGCGTACTGGGGCATCTGTATGCCGACATCGAGGGCATGTTTGGCCGGTTTCATGATGCAGATCGCGACCTGCTGGCCATGCTCGCCGCCCAGGCCGCCGTGGCGCTGGACAACCTGCGTTTTGCCGCCGGGCTGGAGCAGCAGGTGGCCGAACGCACCGCCGAGGCCCGCGCCGCACAGGCGCAAGCTGAAAGCGTGGCGATGGATAACGCCCGGCTGCTGGGTGAGAGCCAGCAGGCGCTGGAGCTGCAGGAGACATCGGCCGCGCTGCTTGGCGTCGTCAGCCGGTCGGTGGCGGACGCACAACCGGCGTTCGAGGCCATCTGCACCAGCATGGAGCGACTGTTGCCGGGCTCCGAGCTGGCCATCGGCTCGGTCGGTGAGGACGGCAGGATCTACTGGCGTGCCGGCAGCGGACCACAGTCCGACGCGCTGCGCAGCCTGTTTCCCCGACCGGCCATGGCGCGCGGCCTGGTGACAGGCGCGCCCTCGTACTGGCCCGACGTGCTGCATGGCCCGGGCGTGCCGGACTCGATCCGTGCGGCTGCCGCCACCATGGGTACCAACGCGTCGATGCTCAGCGCGGCCATGGTGTCGAGCGACCAGGTGCTGGGCACCATTGCGGCGGTGCGCACGGACATGCGGCCGTTCACGCCGCGCGAGATCGGCCTGCTCAAGACCTTTGCCGATCAGGCCGCGATTGCGGTGCAGAACGCGCAGATGTTCGACGCAACCCGGCAGGCGCTACGCAAGGTCGAAGAGCGCACCGGCGAACTCAGCGAGTCACTCGACTACCAGACCGCCATCAGCGATGTGCTGCGGGTGATCAGTGAATCGCCCGCCGACGTGGCTCCCGTGTTCGAAGCCATCATGGACAGCGCGACGCGCCTGTTCCAGCCGCGGACGATGGCCATTTTTCGGTATGACGCGGGCCGGCTCCACCTGGCCGCCACCCGCAACTGGTCGCCCGAGGCCCTGCGCAACGCGCAGACCTTGTATCCGATGCCGGCCGATGAACACTCGCTTGCCGGGCGGGTGATCATGGAGCGGGAAACCATCGCCGTCGACGATACGCAGCTGGAAAGCCGCTACGCACTGGCGCCGCTGGCCAGGATCGGCGGCTGGCGGCGCATGATCGCAGCACCGATGCTCAAGGATGGCCAGCCGATCGGCACCATCCACGTGGCCTGGCCAGATGCGGGCCAGACCCCCCGGCGCCAGATCGACCTGCTCAAGACCTTCGCTGACCAGGCAGTCATCGCGATCGAGAACGTGCGGCTGATCAAGGAGACGAAGGCCGCGCTGGAGCGGCAGACTGCGACGGCCGACATCCTGAAGGTGATCGCTGCGTCACCGACCGACGTACAGCCGGTGTTCGACGCCATCGTGTACAGCGTCGCCCGGCTGTTCGGGCGCAAGGCGGCGCTGCGCACGGTGGAGCCCGACGGCCTGCGCCGGCGCGCGCGCAGCTACGCGCTGACCCCGGGCGAGTTCCATGGCGATGACGTGATGCCGATCAACCCGGACAGCCTGGTCGGGCGGGCGGTTCTGCAGCGTTGCGCGTTGCAGATCCCGGACACGCAGGCGACGGGGGCGACGCCCTACACCCGCGCCAATGCCGCGCAACTGGCTTTTCGTTCCATCGCCTCGGCCCCCCTGCTGCTGGGTGACGCCGCGATTGGTGTCATCTCTGTATCGTCGCCGGATCCGGGCGCGATGACCGACGAGCAAATGCAATTGCTGGCCACATTCGCCGACCAGGCGGTGATCGCGATCCAGAACGCGCGGCTGTTCAACGAGACCAGGGAAGCGCTGGAGCGGCAGACCGCCACTGCCGAGGTGCTCAACGTGATCAGCGGTTCGGTGGCCGACGCGCGTCCGGTCTTCGAGGCCATCATGCGCAGTTGCCGCTCCTTGTTCGGCGTGACGGATGCCGGGGTGGCCGTACTGCACGACGATGGCTTGGTCCATCTCGAGGCGCATGTCGGTCCCGACGAGGCATCCAAACGTGCCGTCGCCGCCTA
>JANMZX010000519.1:0-4690 GCA_031383745.1 Rhodoferax sp.
CGGGGGCATCAACGCCGACACGCTGGTCGGCGGCCTGGGCAATGACTTCCTCAGTGGCGGCAAGGGCACCGACAGCCTGGACGGCGGTGACGGCAACGACAGCCTGACCGGCGGGCTGGGCACCGACCGGCTCACCGGCGGTGCCGGGGCGGACCGGTTCACCTTCCGGACCGCGCTCGACGGCACGTTCAACATCGACACGCTCACCGACTTTGTCAGCGGCCAGGACCTGATCGAGCTCTCGGCCAGCATCTTCGGGGCTTTTGCCGGGCAGGTCGGCAGCTTGGTCGGCACCAGCGCGAACCTGACCTACGACAGTGTCACGGGCGTACTCGCGTATGACACCGACGGTACGGGGGGCAATGCGCCAGTCGCATTTGCCATCCTGGGCAGTTCCATCCACCCGGTCTTGGGGTCCACCGACTTCCTGATCGTGGCCTGATCGCCGCCCATTCACGCATCAGATTGCCGGCCCCTCGCCCACCGTGATCACGCGCCGGATGCCGTCGGACTTGAACCCGATCGCCGACGGGCGCTTCACGCCTGGCAGCAGCACCACGTCGTAGAGCTCCTGCACCACCCCGCCCAGGCGCACCCAGTGCACCGCGTCGCCGCTGCGCAGGTCGATCACCATCACCGCGCAGCGCGCCTGGGTGCCGCGTTGCGCCAAGGCGGCGTCCAGTGCCAGCCCGCTGAAGGTCTTGTTGCCGCGCGACTGCGACAGGCCCAGCACGGCAAAATCCCCCACGAAGTCCAGGCCGCGCAGATAACCCGGGCAAAACGCGAGTGGCTCGAAACGCCCGGCCTGCGTGTCGACCCAGCCGAACTCTCCGGTGCCGGAGTTGTGCAGCCACAACCTGCCACGGTACACGCGCGGCGAGTGCGGCATCGACAAGCCTCCCACCACCACCTCGTTGCTCGCCATGTCGATCACGCAGCCACCGCCGGCGCGGTGGTCGCGCCAGCCCGTCGGCCACGTCGCTCTGGCCCACCACCGTCACATACTTCGGAACACCCCGGTCCACCGCCAGGCCGTTGAGGTGGCAGCGGTCTTCGGCCGCCAGCTTGCTGATGAAAGGCGGCTTCCACAGGGGCACGAAACTGTCGCTCTCCGACACCGTGGCCACGCAGCTGAACAAGGTGTTGGCAAACACCGGCCGGCCGTCGGGCAGCAGGCCCATGTCGTGCACATCCAGGTCCCCCGTCACCCAGGACATGCGCGGCGCATACAGGGCGTCGTGCCCCTCGTGCAGCACACCGGGCGCCAGCACATTGCGAAAGCGCCACAGCTGATACAACGTGGCCACATGCAAGGCGCCGGGGCTGGCCACCATGCCCATGCAGCGCTCCAGTGTGCGCTCGAACACCGCAATGCGCCCATCGGGCTGCAAGCCCAGCAGGAACAACTTGCCGGCCTGGTAGGTGGTGAAGGCCAGGCTGGTCTGCTGCTCGGCCAGAAAGCTGGCGAACTGGCGCGAAGCGGCGAGCTCGAATGCCGGGTCCAGCGGTTTCGGCCCGGCGTCAACTTTCACTTCTTCTGAAGCCATTCGCGTGCCTCATGCCTTTCAATTCCTCTCACTATATTGCCCAACATCGCGTTTTCGCAACGTGCACGGCGTCATCAAGGATATACTGCCCCACGGGACTAGGCGAAGTGGAGGTCCGGCCATGAAGACGCTACGCGGCGCGAAGGAGATCCTCGGGTTGGTATTGCCCCCGGATCCGCTGACAGTGACGATGTTCTACCCCGCAGACGAATCGACCAATGTGTCGATCGCCAGCAATATTGTCGTAACCTTCAGCGAACCCATTGCTCGAGGCACTGGGTTCATTGCCCTCAAGAACGCGACCGGCACCGTCATTGAAAATTTTGATGCCGCCAGCAGTACGCTGGTGATGCTGTCCGGCGCGACGCTGACGATCAACCCGTCGGCTGACCTGAATTTCAGTACAGGCTACCGGGTTGAGCTTGCTGCGGGCACACTCCAGGGCTTGGGAGGCGCTCAGTTCGCTGGAACCACAAGCTACAACTTCAGCACCTTGCCCACCGGTGCCGATTTTGCAAGTGTGGTCGACCTTGCGAACATCGCCGCCGGCACCGGCGGCTTTGCCATCCATGGGCAGGATGCCGGCGACCAGTCTGGCAACTCGGTCGCATCGGCCGGTGACATCAACGGCGACGGCTTCGACGACCTGATCATCGGAGCGGCTTTCGGCGATGGGGCGAACAACGGCAAGTCCAATGCGGGCGACAGCTATGTGGTGTTCGGCAAGGCGACCGGGTTCGTTGCTGCCGTCGACCTGGAGGATATCGCTGCGGGGACTGGTGGCTTCGTCATGCATGGCCAGGATGCCATGGACCTTTCGGGTTACTCGGTGGCCTCGGCCGGTGACATCAACGGTGACGGTTTCGACGACCTGATCGTCGGGGCGGCGTGGGGAGCCGGGGCGAACGACGGTAAGGCCAATGCCGGCGACAGTTACGTGGTGTTCGGCAAGGCAGGTGGATTCAATGCTGCAATCGACTTGGGAAGCATCGCCGCTGGAACAGGTGGTTTCGTCATCCATGGCCAGGATGTCAGCGACTATTCCGGCAGTTCGGTCGCTTCGGCCGGCGACATCAACGGCGACGGCTTTGACGACCTGATTGTCGGGGCGGTCTTTGGAGACGCCGCCAACGACGCGAAGCCCAGTGCGGGCGAAAGCTACGTGGTATTCGGCAAGGCGTCAGGATTTGACGCTTCGCTCGACCTCTCAAACGTCGCCTCCGGCTCTGGTGGCTTTGTGATCTACGGCCAGGATGCCAACGACGCGTCCGGATGGTCGGTCGCCTCGGCTGGTGACATCAACAGCGACGGCTTTGATGACTTGCTCATAGGCGCGCGGCAAGGCGACGCGGCGGACAATGCCAAGGCCGACGCCGGCGATAGCTACGTGGTGTTTGGCAAGGCAACCGGGTTTGGCGCGGCCGTCGACCTGGTTAACATCGCCGCCGGCACCGGCGGCTTCGTCGTCCACGGACAGGACGCAGGCGATCAGGCCGGCTGGTCAGTCGCCTCGGCTGGCGACATCTACGGCGACGGATTTGGCGACCTGATCTTCGGCGCGCGCTGGGCGAATGGGTCGAACAATACCAAAGCACAGGCCGGTGACAGCTACGTGGTATTTGGCAAGGCAGCGGGGTTCGGCACCGCCATCGCACTGGGTGATGTCGCGTCCGGCGTAGGTGGCTTTGTCATCCACGGCCAGGACGCCAACGATGGGTCCGGGTGGTCGGTCGCCTCGGCTGGCGATATCAATGGCGACGGCTTCGACGACCTGCTGATCGGTGCGCACGCGGGCGACGCGGCGAACAACGCCAAGGACGGTGCAGGCGACAGTTATGTCTTTTTCGGAAAGGCGGCAGGATTCGGCGCCGCGGTCGAGTTGAGCGATATTGCCGCCGGTGTCGGTGGCTTCGTCATCCATGGCCAGGATGCTGGCGATGACTCGGGGTACTCGTTGGCGCCTGCCGGCGACATCAACGGCGACGGGTTCGACGACCTGATCATCGGGGCGCAGGGTGGCAACGCGGCAAACAATGCCAAGGCTGACGCAGGAGACAGCTACGTCATCTTCGGGCGCGATTTCAAAGGCCTTGTGACGCATCCCGGAACAACTTCGGCAGACAACCTGAGTGGTAGCGGTGGCGCCGACGTCATGGTCGGTGGATTGGGAAACGACACACTGAGCGGCGGCGCTGGAGCCGATGCAATACGCGGTGGTGCCGGAGCGGACACGATTCTCGGCGGGTCCGGCGCCGACCGCATGGACGGTGACAGCGGTCGTGACACGGCCGACTACATAACCTCCGGCACAGGTGTCAGAGTCAACTTGGCGATCCATGCGCAAAGCGGTGGCGATGCCCAGGGCGACGTACTTTCCGATATCGAGGATGTGGCCGGCTCAGACTTTGGCGATGCGCTGACCGGCGACGCATCGGCGAATGCGTTGAACGGCCGTGCGGGCAACGACACGCTCGACGGTGGCAGCGGCAACGACACCGTGAATGGCGGCGATGGCAACGATTCCCTGGCCGGAGGCCTGAACTTCGACTCCCTGGTCGGCGGCACCGGCAACGACACCCTGCGCGGCGGCGAGCAGGCCGATACACTGCTCGGTGGCGAGGGCGACGATTTGCTCAATGGCGGCAAAGGCACCGACTCGCTCGACGGCGGCGCCGGCAACGACACGCTGGTGGGCGCCTTGGGCACCGACCTGCTGCTCGGCGGCGACGGCATCGACACGGCCGACTACAGCGGCTCCGCCGATGGCGAGGTGGTGAACCTGGGTCTGGCCGGTGCGCAACAGGTCAGCGAGGCGACCGGGCTCGACACGCTGGCCCAAATCGAGAACCTGATCGGCAGCAACTTCAACGACACGCTGACCGGCGACGCCGGCAACAACAGCCTCACCGGCCTGCTGGGCAATGACGTGTTGACCGGTCTGGACGGGTTCGATTTTCTGGATGGTGGCGCGGGTGACGACAACCTCAACGGCGGCATCAACGCCGACACCCTGGTCGGCGGCCTGGGCAACGACTTCCTCAGCGGCGGCAAGGGCACCGACAGCCTGGACGGCGGTGACGGCAACGACAGCCTGACCGGCGGGCTGGGCACCGACCGGCTCACCGGCGGTGCCGGGGCGGACC
>JANMZX010000522.1:0-2694 GCA_031383745.1 Rhodoferax sp.
CGTGCCGAGAACGGCGAAGGTCACAGGGGCGCCGTCGCCCGCACCGTCTGCGTCGTAGGCCAGCACACCGGTGACGTTGTTGTACGTCAGGTTTGCGCTGGTGCCGACGGTGTTGCCGACCTGCCCGGCGAAGGCGCCGAAGATGACGGCAGAGAGTTCGATCAGGTCCACGCCGCTGACGAAATCGGTGAGGGTGTCGATGTTGAACGTGCCATCGAGCGCGGTGCGGAAGGTGAAGCGGTCCGCGCCGGCACAGCCGGTGAGCCGGTCGGTGCCCAGGCCACCACTGAGGCTGTCGTTGCCGTCGCCGCCATCCAGGCTGTCGGTCCCCTTGCCGCCACTGAGGAAGTCGTTGCCCGCACCACCGACCAGCGTGTCGGCGTTGATGCCGCCGTTGAGGTTGTCGTCGCCGGTGCCGCCGTCCAGAGAATCGAAGCCGTCCAGGCCGGTCAACACGTCGTTGCCCAGCAATCCGGTGAGGCTGTTATTGCCGGCGTCGCCCGTCAGCGTGTCGTTGAAGTTGCTGCCGATCAGGTTCTCTATCTGCGCCAGGGTGTCCAGGCCGGTGGCCACGCTGACCTGTTGCGCGCCAGCCAACCCCAGGTTCACCGCTACGCCATCGGTGGAGCCACTGTAGTCGGCGATGTCGATGCCGTCGCCGCCGATCAGCAGGTCGGTGCCCAAGGCGCCGACCAGCGTGTCATTGCCGGCGCCGCCGTCCAGCGAGTCGGTGCCCTTGCCGCCATTGAGGTAGTCGTCGCCGACACCACCAAGCAGCGTGTCGGCCTGCTCGCCGCCGCGCAGGGTGTCGTTGCCGGCGAGGCCGTTAAGCAGATCCATGCCGCTGAGGCCGTTCAGGGTGTCGTTGCCGTTGTTGCCGTCGATGGAGTCGTTGAAGGCGGTGCCGGACGCAAACACGTCCACCGTCCCGTTGTCGTTGAAGCGGTCGGAGCGGACCAGGGCCTGGTTGGGCGTGCCGTAGCCGTTGTAGACGAGGCGGATACTGGACCACGCAAGGTTGTTGTCCGCGTCGTAGTACTCGACCTGCCCGTTGCCGTTGGCGAACACCTCGGTGTACTGGGTGTCATGGTTGTTGATGTCGACGAACGACTCGCCGTACAGGACGTTCGGCGTGCCCGGGCTGGGTTCGTGGCTCTTGTAGATCGCCACATGGCCGTACAGGTCCGCGGCCGGCGTGGCGATGGCTTCGAAGTAGAAGCCATTGGCGCCCGTGATCCTGGAAATGCGGTCTGCGGGATTGGCCGAGAACGCGTCCTGCAAGGTGATGCGGCCGATCTCGCCGTTGAGGGCCCCGGTTCCCGGGTCGAGGTTGCCGTTCTGGACCTGCGCGTACAGGCTGAGTTCGAAGTGGTTGCCGGCCTTGCGGGGAAAAACGTAGTCGACCGCGGATTCGAGCGCGATCGTGTCGAAGTTCGGCGCTGCGATTCCGCCATCGGTTGAAATGATGGTGTCGAACCCGTTGTTCCAGCTCAGGACGCCGTTGGTCACCGTCGATTCGAAAAATACCGTGTCGTTGCCATTGCCGAGTTGGTAGATCTGATCGCCCGGTTCGGCGATGCGAACGTCGTCACCGCGGAAATTTGTCGGGTTGGCAAGCACCACGTTGCCGGCCGCGTCGACCGCATGACTTTCGTCGGTCGGCAACTGTGCATACACGACAACGCTGAAACCACCGCCGAAGTTGAGTGTGCCGCCGGTGGTGAACAGGAACCCGTCCGGGATGATGTAATCGGGCGTGATGATTCCGTCGGCAATGAACCCCAGGGTCGCGAGCAGAACCTTGGTATTGGCGGTAGACGCGCTGGGCAGGTTGCTCGGAAACGTGAACGTGCGGACCACATTGTTCTGCGTCACCGTGATCGTGTGTGTGCTCAGCAGGTTCTGGCCGTTGGCCGTGGTCGACAGCTCGATGTACTGCTGCGTGCCATCCGCGTTGGTGAAAATTTCGTCGATCTGGTAAAGATGGAAGCTCATTGATCTATCTCCGGTAAACGGTTATCGGGCGTCAGCGGCGCGCATGGACGCCGGCCATGGTGCTCATCGTACGCGCTTGGCGAGCCAGGCGGCAACAGAAATGGTGCATCAGATGCTTTGCGTCGCTGTCAGGCGCCGTGTGGTGCGCGTGGGGCGGACCTTGCCCTGAATCCTGGCTGTCGTCTATTCAGCCAGGGCCAGGCGCGCAATGGCACCCTCGTTGGGCCGGCCCTGGCTGACAAACACCTGCCGGCGCTTCAGTTCACGATCAGGAAGGCGTTGCCAACGGCGGCCGGGTGGGTGCCGGTGCCGAGGATGGCGAAGGTGATGGGCTGGCCTGCTCCGGCACCGTCTGCGTCATAGGCCAGCACACCCGTGACACTGTCGTAGGTCAGGTTCGCGCTGGTGCCGACCATGTTGCCGACCTGCCCGGCAAACACCCCGAAGATGCTGGCCGAGAGTTCGATGAGGTCCTGCCCGCTGGCGAAGTCGGTGAGGGTGTCGATGTTGAACGTGCCATCGAGCGCCGTGCGGAAGGTGAAGCGGTCTGCGCCGGCGCCGCCGGTGAGCCGGTCGGTGCCCAGCCCGCCGGTCAGGCTGTCGTTGCCGTCACCGCCGTCCAGGCTGTCGGTGCCCTTGCCGCCACTGAGGAAGTCATTGCCCAGGCCGCCGACCAGCGTGTCGGCGTTGATGCCCCCG
>JANMZX010000546.1:0-2236 GCA_031383745.1 Rhodoferax sp.
ACACAACCCGACAGTTGTCAGGTCGGTCTACATGCTGGTTCGAGCCGCAGACGGCGTCACCATTGCGACCTCCATCAGGTATGGCCGCAGTGGTGGAGATTTGATTGCACTGCACCAGTCGTCGCATCATTGCCCCGCACCGCTCGCCAATGTCACACCTGTGGAATCAGCCATCCAATTGAAGCGTGAAGCCAACTAGGCCGTCAAGACCGATCTACCGGATCAGCGAACCAACAAGCAGCCACTGCGCTCCTACCATCGGCTGCACATCACGGCTCACGCAGCACCTGCGTCCGCGAAGAAAAACCTGGTACAAGCGGCCGGCGCCGCCTCATGTTCCCGCGCGATGTGCCTGCCGGGACACGTACCTGCGCAGCACCCCATCCATGCGCGCCTGCCACCCCACCCCGGTCGATTTGAAGTAGGCCACCACCTCCGGGCTGTAGCGCACGGATACCAGCTGTTTGGCCACCCCCGACCGGGGCCGCCCACGCAGGGCCTGCATGGGAACCATTGCGTCCAGCTGCTTGGCCGTCAGTGGTTGCGCATCGGGATCCGATTTCGCAGCAACCGTGATCGCCGCGTCCTCCTGCAGGCTTGGAGCAACAATCGAGCGACGATCAGATTTTGTCGACATAGTGTTTCACCTTACGATGGTTGGCACGACAGCCAACGCGTCCCGAAGGGCCTTATCCCCCGAGATCCGCAAAGTTGCTGATCTTCACGGCACCATCTGGAAATCTCGCGACCACCTCCAACTGGCCCCCCATCGCCTCGATATGGCTTCTCAGTGTGGACAGGTACCTGTCCGTGCGTTTCTCGATCTTTGCAATCGAGGGCTGCTGGACATGCAGCACCTCCGCAAGCATCTTCTGGGAGAGGCCACGCGCCTGCCGCAGCTCATGGAGCGGCATCTCCGCCAACATCGCCTCCGCCTTGGCCGCCGACCGGGCCTGCGCTTGCGGTGTCATCTTTGCCTTCAATTTTGCAAACTTTCTAGCCATCGATCAGCCCTTCCCTTCGGAGTTGCTCCAAATGTTCGTCATAGAGCCGGTCCGCCGCCAACATCAATTTTCATCGGAGTCAGGCAGCTTGCCAAATTTTGCCAAAGTCTCTAAGCTTCGATCATGAGCACCATGAACATTTCCTTGCCTGACACGCTCAAGTCCTTCGTCGACGAACAGGTCAGCCAGCGCGGTTACGGCACCAGCAGCGAATACGTGCGCGAACTGATCCGCAGGGACCATGACCGGCAGCATCTTCGGGATCTGCTCCTCACGGGCGCTGGCTCCAGGCAAACGGTACCGGCGGACAGTGCGTATTTCGAGTTGCTGCGTGATCGGGTCCGGTCGGCCGCAAAGCCCAAAGCGCGGGGGTGAAGTCCAAATCCATCATCCCGCGTGCAATGGCCGGCCGGGATATCGACGAGGTCATCGCACACTATCTGGATCAGAGCGCGGACGCGGCAGCACTGGGGTTCATCGATGCCCTGGAGCAGGCCTACCTCCATATCAGCAGGCACGCGGCCACAGGTTCACCCCGTTACGCCCACGAATTGAACCTGCCGGGTCTGCGGTTCTGGCCGCTGTCGCGCTACCCGCATCTCGTGTTCTACAAGGAGATGGACGACCACATCGATGTGTGGCGCGTACTGCACGGCGAGCGGGACATCCCGGCGTGGATGCAGCAGGCGGACCTGCCCTGACCTGCCCAACGCCGGCGCATCGCCCAGGCTGGGCAGATCGCGCCTGCCCCAGGTTCTTACAATCCCCCCATGCTCAAGCAACGCACCCTCAAATCCCTGACCCGCGCCGTCGGCGTGGGCCTGCACAGCGGGCAGCGGGTGGAACTCACCCTGCGGCCGGCGGCGCCCGACACCGGCATCGTGTTCCGCCGGGTCGACCTGCCGGTGCCGGTGGACATCCCCATGTCGGCCGCCGCGGTGTCTGACACGCGCATGGCCACCACCGCGTCGAGTGGCGTGGCCAAGGTGGCCACGGTGGAGCACCTGATGTCGGCCTGCGCCGGGCTCGGCATCGACAACCTGTATGTGGACATCACGGCCGAGGAGGTGCCCATCCTCGACGGCTCGGCCGCGTCCTTCGTGTTCCTGCTGCAAAGCGCCGGCATCGAATGGCAGAACGCCGCGCGCCAGTTCATCCGCGTCAAGCAGCGGGTCGAGGTGCGCGAGGGTGAAGGCGCCACGGCCAAGTGGGCCCGGCTCGACCCCTACCAC
>JANMZX010000581.1:0-5407 GCA_031383745.1 Rhodoferax sp.
CAAGGCGGCCCGCGCGATCCAGAACGCCACGCTGCTGCTGGTCGACGACCTCGTCAGCGATGAGGTGGTGGCACTGGCACAACCGCAGGCGCGCATCGTGTACGTGGGCAAACGCGGTGGCTGCAAATCCACCCCCCAGGCTTTCATCCTCAAACTGATGGTCACCTCGGCGCGGGAAGGGCACAACGTGGTGCGCCTCAAGGGCGGCGACCCCTTCATCTTCGGCCGCGGCGGCGAGGAACTCGAACACCTGCATGCGGCTGGCGTCGAGGCGTCGGTTGTCAACGGCATCACCTCCGGGCTGGCAGCAGCCAATGCACTGGGCGTGCCCCTCACCCACCGCGACCACGCGCAGGGCGTGATCCTGGTCACCGGCCACGGCCAGCAGGCCGGGCTGTCGACCGACTGGCGCGCACTGGCGGGGACGGCCCACAGCGCCCGGCTGACGCTGGTGATCTACATGGGGGTGTCCGGTGTGCAGGCCCTGCAATCGGAGTTGTTGACCGGGTTGCCGTCTGGCACATCGGTGGCGGTGGTGCAGGACGCATCGCTGCCGTCACAACGCTTTGTCACCGCCACGCTGGGCCAGCTGGCCGAGGTGGTTTCGCGCGAGAAGATAACCAGTCCGGCGATCATCGTCGTCGGCGAAGTCACGCGGGCTGCCGCCCGGTCGGCCGGCCTGCCCGAGCTGCCCGTGGCCACCGTGCTGCCGAGCCGCAACCGGCGCTGACCGGCACGGACCGGCGCCGCCCGGCCGGCCGCCTACACTGCCGGCCATGCACAGTGTCGACGTCGTCATCCTGGGTGCCGGTGCCGCGGGCCTGTTCTGCGCCGGTGTTGCCGGCCAGTCGGGACTGCGCGTGCTGCTGCTGGACCACAGCGACAAGCTGGCGGAAAAGATCCGCATCTCGGGCGGCGGACGCTGCAATTTCACCAACCTGCACACCAGTGCGGCCAACTTCCTGGGCGACAACCCGCGTTTCTGCCGCTCGGCCCTGGCGCGCTATACGCCCCGGGATTTTGTCGCTCTGGTGCAGCGCCACGGCATCGCTTACCACGAAAAACACAAGGGGCAGCTGTTCTGCGACCGTTCGGCGCAGGACCTGATCGCGATGTTGCAGGCCGAGTGCAATGCGGGCCATGTCACCCATTGGCAGGGCTGTGCAGTGCACGGCATGCGCGCGGTGCACGATGGCACCCACCGCTACGCGCTGGATAGCGCGCGCGGCGAAATCCATTGCCGTTCGGTGGTCGTGGCCACCGGCGGCCTGTCGATCCCGAAGATCGGCGCCACCGACTTCGGCTACCGCATCGCGCGCCAGTTCGGCCTGCCGGTGGTCGACACCCGCCCCGCGCTGGTGCCGCTGGTGTTCGCGCCGGATCGATGGGCGCACTGGGCTGGGTTGTCGGGCCTGTCGCTGCCGGTCGTGGTGCAGACCGGCGCCAAACGTGAACGGACCAGCTTCGCGGAGGACCTGCTGTTCACCCACCGTGGCCTGAGCGGCCCGGCAGCGCTGCAGATCTCGAGTTATTGGCACCCGGGCCACGACCTGCGTGTGGATCTGGTGCCCCAGGGCGACCTGTTGACCCGATTGCAGGACGTCAAGGCCGGGTCGCGCCGGCTGCTGGCCAATGAACTCGCCACGCTGGTGCCAGGTCGGCTCGCCGACGCCTGGATCAGCCAGGACGCGGCCTGGCGGGCGCAATGGGAGCGGCCGATCAACGCGGTGACCGACAAGGCGCTCGCTGCGCTGGCCGAACAGATGTCGAACTGGGTCCTGCAGCCGTCGGGCACCGAGGGTTACGCCAAGGCGGAGGTCACCGCTGGGGGTGTCGACACCCGCGTCTTGTCGAGCCAGACCATGGAGTCGCGCCAGCCGGGGCTGTATTTCATTGGCGAGGTGGTGGATGTCACCGGATGGCTGGGGGGCTACAACTTCCAGTGGGCCTGGGCGAGTGCCTTTGCGTGCGCGCAAGGTCTGGCAGCAAACAACTTGAGCTGAGCAGCAATCGCACTATAATCCAAGGCTTTGCTGGCAATACCCTGCTGCCAACCGTGAATCGCAGGGATCGAGAAACACAGTTTTTCAGCCCGGGTGCCCGATCTCGCCTTGGCGCATTTTCAGAAACCATTGAGCCAATGACCACCATCCGTGTAAAAGAAAACGAACCATTCGACGTAGCCCTGCGCCGATTCAAGCGCACCATCGAAAAACTGGGCCTGCTCACCGACTTGCGCGCGCGCGAGTTCTACGAAAAGCCTACCGCCGAGCGCAAGCGCAAGAAGGCGGCAGCGGTCAAGCGCAACTACAAGCGCATCCGCTCGATGCAACTGCCCAAGAAACTCTACTGATCGCCTCGCCAGGCACAGCGCCTGGCACCTGTCAGCCCCCACGACCCGCCCCCGGTAACCCGCGAGCGGGTTTTGCATTTTCGACCAGGAGAACACCATGGCGCTCAAGGACCAGATCACCGAAGACATGAAGACCGCGATGCGTGCCAAGGACAGCGCGCGACTGGGCACCATCCGCCTGCTGCTGGCGGCGTGCAAGCAGAAGGAAGTCGACGAGCGTGTCACGCTCGACGACGTAGCGGTGCTGACCATCATCGACAAGCTGGTCAAGCAGCGCAAGGACTCGATCGCCGCCTTCGCCACCGCCCAGCGCCAGGACCTGGTGGACAAGGAAGCGGCGGAACTGCTGGTGCTCGAGGCCTATCTGCCGCAACGCATGGACGCGGCGCAGATCCAGGCCGAGATCGTCGCACTGGTGAACACACTTGCGGTTGAACTCGGCCGCAAGACGGGCGCAGCCGACATGGGCAAAGTCATGGGGCTGGCCAAAGCCCGCCTGGCCGGCAAGGCCGACATGGGCCTGGTCTCGGCCGCCGTCAAGGCGGCGCTGGCGGGCTGACCACCGCCTACCCCCTACCCGGGGGCGCCGCCACGCTGCCCGTCAGGGCACGCGCAACGTCGCTGTCGCGGTCTCCGCGAGCGTCCGGGACGGGTTGGTGTTGTCCACCATGTCGAGCTTGAGAAGGTACTCGCCCGGCGGCGGCGACAGCCATACCTCGGTCTGCCCGTTGACGAAGTCCATGACCGCCTCCGGGCCTTTGGCCAGCGGCACGGCGGTGAGCCGGAAGTGCCCGGTGTCCTTCTGCTTTTGTGCCAGGTGCCCCACGCTGATGCCGGACGCGTGGAACTGGATCCGGACCGGCCCTTTCGGCGGGGCCGACGGCACGGACACGGAGATTCCTTTCTTGATCAGCGAATTCGGGTCGACCGCATTCTTCTTGACCACGGTCACAGAGACCGGCTTGCTGTAGACGAAATGCGGCAGGTGCCGGTCATCGGCCAGCAGCAGGCGCAGGGTGTAGGTCCCTGGCGCGAGGTTGAGCACCGTCTCCATCTGACCCTTGCCGAAGTGGATGTACTGCTCGTTGAAGGGCAGGGGCTTCTTGAAGTCCAGCGGCAACTCGCGGTTGATCAGCATGTGGTGGTGCCCCGACTTGCCGCCCATGGGAGCGGCGATGGGGGCAAGGCCCCACCCGCCCGACAGGCCGAACTTGGCGACAAAGGGCGTTTCGATCTTGTCGTTGTCGTTCAGGTTGGCGAAATAGGCCTGTGCCGAGCCGTGCGGAGCCGGCACCTGCCAGGCATGGAACGCCTGCTGCGAAGGTGCGATCAGCGCCGGCGCCTCCTGCGCGAGGGCATGGCCGAGGCAGACCCACAACGCGAGGGACAAACCCAGAACGGGCAGGCATGCGGACGGCGTGCGGCGCAGGCATCGGATTTTTTCAGTTCGCAAGGCTCATCTCCGGGATCTCCGCCTGTGGCGGTATTCTTGTTGCCCCTGATTGCGCGTCGCCTGCCCGCAATGCCACGTCAGTTGCCGGCCACCTGCATCTTGCCGACCAGCACCGACCCGACCGTCTTGGCGCCGTAGTTGTAGCTGTCCGCGCCCACGGCTTCGATGTCGCGCAACATCTGCTTCATGTTGCCGGCAATCGTGATTTCCTGCACCGGGTAGGCGATATGCCCATTCTCCACCCAGAAGCCGCTCGCGCCGCGCGAGTAGTCACCGGTCACGTAGTTCACCCCCTGCCCCATCAGCTCGGTGACCAGCAGGCCGCGGCCCATGGCGCGGATCATCGTGTCCAGATCGTCACCCGGTCGCGTCAGGCGCGAGCGCAGCACCAGGTTGTGTGATCCGCCGGCATTGCCGGTGGTGCGCATGCCGAGCTTGCGCGCCGTGTAGCTGCTCAGGAAATAACCGCGCACCCGGCCGGCGTCCACCACCTGGCGCGCGGCCACCCGCACGCCCTCGTCGTCGAACGGAGCGCTGCCCTTGCCGCGCCGGACAAACGGATCCTCGAACAGGTCGATATGTTTGGGCATCACCTGCTTGCCAATGGAATCCATCAGGAAGGAACTCTGGCGGTACAACGCGCCGCCACTGATCGCCTGCACCAGTGCGCCCAGCAGGCCGGCGGCCAGCGGCGACTCGAACAGGACGGGGCATTTCCGGGTGGAGATCTTGCGCGCGCCCAGGCGGCTGAGCGCGCGTTCCG
This sequence comes from Rhodoferax sp., assembly GCA_031383745.1. Taxonomy (GTDB): domain Bacteria; phylum Pseudomonadota; class Gammaproteobacteria; order Burkholderiales; family Burkholderiaceae_C; genus CAISIP01. The sequence continues at coordinate 4,570 of JANMZX010000581.1, forward strand.
CCGCATAGCGTCCGACCACCTTGGGGCTGGCCATGTCCTTGGCGCTGAGCATCGAGCTGTACCAGGAATCACGCTGCATTGCGTCGCCACTGCCGGCAATGGGTGACACCGAAATCGAGTGCCGCGAGCTGGCGAATCCGCCGCGAAACCCATGCGTGTGGGCACTGAAAAAATGCGACTGCTGCGCCGACACACCTGCGCCCTCGCTGTTCTGGATCCGGGCGTCGGTGGCGAAAGCGGCCTCTTCGCAACGCAGCGCCAGTTGCGCCGCCTGCTCGCTCGTCACATCCCAGGGGTGGAACAAGTCCAGATCGATGGAACTGGCACCCGGGTCGGCAATATCGGCGGCATCGGGCAGGCCGGCCATCGGGTCTTCGGCGGTGAAACGTGCGATGTCGAATGCAGCCTGCACCGTCTGGGCGACTGCCGCCTGTGAAAAATCCGAGGTGCTGGCGTTGCCGCGCCGCTGACCTGCGTAGACGGTGACCGACAATCCCTTGTCGCGGTTGCGCTCCACGTTCTCCAGTTCGCCCTTGCGCACCGAGACGCTCAGGCCGCAGCCCTCGGACGCTTCGGCCGCGGCATCGGTGGCGCCGAGCCTGGCAGCATGCGCCAGGGCCATGTCCACCAGGTCTTCGAAAAAGGGGCGGCTGTAACTGAAGCCACTGTCGGCGCGCGTCTTGTGTGATTTCATCGTGAATGCGGTTAGTCGGCGGCTATGATACTTGGCTGCATGGCACGCAAACTCAAAAAAGGCTATTTCGTATCCGGGCATTTCGTCGCCGAAGGCAGCGAACTCGATCTGGAACTCAAGCGTGAGCTCAAGGGCGGCGACGCG
>JANMZX010000600.1:0-4998 GCA_031383745.1 Rhodoferax sp.
GCACCACGAACGTCGCGCACCACCGCATAGGCGCGCTGGGCGGCGGTGACCAGGTCCGCAACCGACCTTGCGGCTTCGATCTTCAGGCACATCTGTACCGCTGACGGGCCCAGGATGTCGGTGAGATGGCGCGCGCACAAAATCTTGGCTTCCTGGAATGCTGCCGCGTTGGTTGGGGCGGAGGGGGCCGGTGCGGCCGGCGCAGGGCGTTGCGCTGCCGGCTCGGCCAGCACCTGCACCATCGGCACCAGCCCGAGGCGCCCTTCGAGGAACATCGCATAACCCCGCAGACGGGCGTCCCTGCTCGACCTGGCAAGGTCCACGATGCCCTTGGCATAGGCGGTGTCATACAGGAAGTGCGTCACATCCAGCATGCGTCCGAATTCGCGCCGCAAGGGCACCACCATGCGCACCGCCACGTTCATCAGGTCGCCATCACCGAAGCCCGATACCTGCGCCTCGCTGTCGCCGGCCTCACGGGACTGCGATCCAAACGAGCTTTCGTTGGCGCTGCGCGCCGTCGCCGGCAGGGAATCCTGGAAGATTCCCTGCGGAATGTGCGTGGGCATGGCGGTACTCCCTATCGTCGTGAACGATGGATGCCGTACGACGACGTTGGTCTGTGGATTCATGGGTCGCGTCTGTGTGTGGGTACGACCAAGCGTAACGGCGCACGACCGGTTTGCGGCGCCGCGCTCGCCCCATGGCGGATCTTTTACAGTTGCAAAAACCAACCACGCCCACTGCAGCCGCAGCGCGTCTGTCCATCCCCGCGCAGGGGCAATGGACGCGGCAGCTGGCCGCCCGCCGCCGTGCCCGTCAGGGGCGCGCCGTCACCGCCTCGGCCTCGATCTCGACGCGGTAACCGTCGCCGATCAATGCACCGACCTGGAGCAGGGTGTTGGCCGGCCGGATGGTGCCGAAGTAGCGGCCATGCACTGCGCTCACCGCCTGCCAGTCGCTGGCGTCGCTCAGGTAGACGCGGGTGCGCACCACGTCCTCCAGCCGCCCGCCCAGGGACAGGATGCTGGCCTCGATCTTGTCGAGGATGTAGGTGGTCTGGGCTGCGGCGTCGTTGCGCCCGACCAGCTGCCCGCCGCCGTGTGTGGCGGTGGTGCCGGACACCAGGATCCGGTTGCCGATGCGCATGGCGCGCGAATACCCGGCCAGGGGCTCCCAGACACTGCCGCTGCTGATGTTCCAGCGGTCGGTGTGGCCCGGCACCGGCTCGCGCGGCCACAGGGCGGGCAGCGCGTCGAGGTGGTGGCTCAGGTCGCCCGAGGCCGTGAGGAACGGCGCCCGGCGGTATTCGTCGCCGCAGTCGCCGGGCAGTCGCCGGGTGCCCGCGAAGGCGGCCTCCAGGCAGGCCTTGTCCTCGTCGTCCAGGGCAAATCCAAACACCTGGAGGTTGTCGGCGCGGTGCTCCGACTCGCCCAGCCGCGCGCCGACGATGACGGCCGCCACCGCGGCCTGCTCCAGCACCCAGCGCGTGGCCACGTTGGACACCGACACGCCATGCTTGCGGCCGATCTCCCGCGCGGCGGAAAGCACCCCCTGCAGGGCCTCCCAGCCGCCAACCGCATGGATGAAGCGCTGGTACTTCATCTTGCTCCAGTCGGACACGGCCGCGGGCTCGGCAGCCCCGACCCAGCGCTCGCTCAGGAAGCCGCCGCCGAGCACGCCATAGGCCATCAGGCGCACGCCGCGCTCCAGGCAGAGCTGCGACATCTCCGCAGTGGCACGCCGGTCCAGCAGGGAGATGCAGACCTGGTTGCAGGCCACCGGGATCCCCTCGGCCAGCAACAGGCGCAGGTGCGCGGTATCGAAGTTGGCCAGGCCGATGTGGGCGATGAGCCCCTCCTGGCGCAGTCGCGCCAGCTCGACCATTGCGTCCAGGTAGCCTGGATGGTCGAAGGTCCACCAGTGAAACTGCAGCAGGTCGATGCACGGCACCTGCATACGGTCGAGCGAGCGCTGCACCCCCGCGCGCACCATGGCGGCGGTCATCGGACCGGGCGGGGGGCACCATTTGGTGAAGGCGCGCACGGCGCCGGGCCGGGCGCCACGCAGCACATGGCCGGTGATCAGCTCGGCCGACCCGTAGTGGTCGGCCATGTCGAAACTGTCGAAACCCGCCGCCACGTAGTCGGACATCGCCGCGGCGGCGCACACCGGGTCGAGCGGCGTGCCGCCACGCTCCATGTCGGCCACCTGCCACAGGCCGGTAACCAGGCGGGATATCTCCAGCCCGGGCGCGAGCAGGGTGCGCTCGGGCGTCACCCGCGCGCTTGCCGCGGCAGGCCCGCCACTCACTTGGGCAGGCGCGACTGGATCGCCTGGACGTCCTCGGTCGTCATCTGGCCCACGGTGACCACCTCGCCATTGGTGATGCGCCAGGTGCGGAACGGGCCGACGATGTCGCCGTTGCGGTCGAACTGCACACCGCCGATCACGCCGACATACCGCACCGGCTTCTTCTCGCGGATCAGTTGCAGCGCGCGCGCAAAACCCTGCGGGCCGGCGTGCACCACCTCGCCCCCGGGCTCGGTGACCTTGCGGATCGAATCGCGAATGGCGGCGGCCTCGAACTTGCCGGCATGCGCGATCGCCAGGCCCAGGATGGCGCCGGCATCGAACGCCCGGTCGGCGGCCGGCGCACCGGCGTCGAAACCACCACTCATGGCAGGGTAGGCCGTGGCAAAGAACTCCGTCGACGGCGTCTTGGTGGTACCCGACGAAGTGCCAAAGGCGTTGGCCAGGAACTGCGGGCCCACGCCCTTGATGAAGTCGGCCGCGTTCATGCCGTCGTTGAACAGGAACTTCTGCGGCCCGCCCTGCTGGATCCAGGTGCGCACGATGGTCGTGCCGTCGCCCGGGTAACCGATGAAATACAAGGCCGGCGGGTCGCCCTTGAGCGCGTTGGTGACCTCGGCGTTGTAGGAGGGCTGCGCCGGGTTGTACGGGGTGATGCTGCTGATCTTGCCACCCAGCGCCTCGTATGCGCGGCGGAATTCCGCGAGCATGTTGACGCCGAAGTCGTTGTTGACATGGATGATGGTCAGGTTGTTGAGGCCCTGGTCCAGCGCGTACTTGGCCGCCGCTGTGCCCTGCAGCGCGTCGCTGGTGATGGTGTGGAAGAACCAGCCGTTGGTCTTGCCTTCGATGGCCATCCTGGTCAGGGTCGGCGAACTCGACGCCGGCGAGATCTGCACTACGCCGGCCGGGCCGGTGACCGAGGTGACGATCGGGATCGACACCGAGCTGATGATGCCGCCGATGATGGCCGGCACCTTCCTGAGGTCCACCAGCTGGCGCGCCTGGTCCACCGCCACCGAACCCTGGCTCTGCGCGTCGCGCAGGTCGAACGCCAGCCTGCAGCCGGCGATGCCCTGCGCCCCCGCGGCTTTGTTGAGCTCGTTGAAAGCCAGTTCGACCGACTTGCTGGCGGCCTGCCCGAAGCGCCCGGCGGCGCCGGTGAGCGACACCACCATGCCCGCGGTGTGGGTGCAGGAGGGGGTCTGGGCGGCGGCGCCCAGGGGTGCCAGGGCGGCGACGGCGGCCAGGGCGGTGGAGGTCAGTAGTAAACGCATGGTCAGGTTGCTCCGTGGGGTTGAAATCAGGTCTTGTTGAGGTCGTACTTCATGATGCGGCCATGGAGGCCCGCCTTGTCGCGTTCGAGCGCGTAGGTATCTCCGATCGGCCCGGCATGGGCGGCCAGAACAGCATCGATCGATGCGTGATCGGCCGCGTCGAGCCGCAAGCCGAACACGGCCAGTGTGCCGTCGATATGGTCGGCATAACGGGCACCCACGATGGCCGCCGCAACCGCCGGCTGCTCCAGCACCCAGCGTGTGGCCACGGTGGCGATGGACACGCCATGGCGGTCGCCGATGGTTTTGAGCACGCCCAGCAGCGTCTGGAACGCCGCCCAGCCGCCGAACTCGTCGATCACCAGCTTGTACTTGATCAGCGAACGGTTGGTGATACCGTGCAGCGGCTCGTCCTGGCCGAGCCAGCGCTCCGAGAAAAACCCGCCCGCCAGCGTGCCGTAACACAGCAGATGCATGCCGCTGCGGGCGCACAAGCCCGCCAGCGCCTCACGCGGGCGCCGGTCAAGCAACGAGTACTGCACCTGCATGCTGACCAGCGGCACACCGGCGTCGAGCATCGCCATGGTGTGCGGCGTATCGAAGTTGGTGGCACCGATGTGGGCGATCAGGCCTTCGCGGCGCAACGCATCCAGCGCCAGCGTGGCGTCGAGCATGCCCGGCACGCCGTAGTCCCACCAGTGGAACTGCACCAGGTCCAGGCGCTCCACGCGCAGGCGCTGCAGCGAACGGGTGACGATGCGGCGCACATACGCCACATCCACCCGCGCGAGGTCGCCGTAGTCCGGCACGAACTTGGTGTGCACCTGCAGCCGCGGCAGGCCTTGCGCGGCGCGGCGGGCGTTGAACTCGCCGTACATGTCCTCGACGCCGGTGTAGATGTCGGCGCAATCCATGGTGTTGAGGCCGGCGGCCACGAACGTCGCCATGTCGGCCAGGGCGCGTTCGCGGTCCACGGCGCCATGGTCGCCGGAGAGCTGCCAGCCGCCACGGATGATGCGCGGAATGTGGTAACCCGGCGCCAGTGCAACCGTCGGTACCCGCGCCGGTGACACCAGGGCCGTCATGTCTGCGCCGGCAGCGCAACCGCCGTCGTCTCGCCGTGGCGGAACCCGCGCCGGTCCAGGCGCGTGATGCGAAACCGCGTCGGGCAATGCGGGTCCGGGCAGGCCACCTCGGCGTCGGTGCTCATCCAGTCGTTGGGGTGGGTCGGCCGCTGCTTGGCCGGAAGCAGTGGCAACAGGGCCGCCAGCGAATACATCGAAAAGCCCTGTCCCGGCGGGAAATGCAGCACTTCGCCACGCACCTCGAACCAGTCCCCGACCTTGGCGTTGCACTGGATGCGGGCCCCCTCGGGAGCGACCACCTCGACCCGCAGGTCGTACAGTTC
>JANMZX010000609.1:0-5407 GCA_031383745.1 Rhodoferax sp.
GATGGTCAACGGATCCGCACCCGGCATGGTCAAGACGCCCAAGGTGTTCACCGTCGACGAGATCATGCGCCTTCCCGGCGTCTCGCGTTTCCACTTCATCGAGTGCGGCGCCAACACCGGCATGGAGTGGGGCAACGTGGCCGTGCCGACGGCGCAATACAGCCACGGCATGTTGTCCTGCAGCGAATTCACCGGTGTGCCGCTGATCACGCTGCTCGAGATGGCCGGCGCCGACCTCAAGCGTGGCAAGTTCGTGCTCGCCGAAGGTGCAGACGGATCTTCCATGACCCGTACCATCCCGCTCGGCCAGATCCTGTCAGGCGAAGTCCTCGTGGCCTACGGCCAGAACGGCGAAATGCTGCGGCCTGAAAACGGCTACCCGCTGCGTCTGGTGGTGCCTGGCATCCAGGGCGTGAGCTGGGTTAAGTACCTGCGTCGCATCGAGCTTGGCGACATGCCCTATGCGACCAAGGACGAGGCGATCCACTACATCGACCTGATGCCAGGCGGCCAGCACCGGCAATACACCAGCATCCAGGAATGCAAGAGCGTGGTGACCACGCCGTCCGGCGGCCAGGTGCTGCTGGACCAGGGTTTTCACAACATCACCGGCCTGGCCTGGTCGGGCCGCGGCAAGGTGAAGAAGGTTGACGTGTCCGTGGACGGCGGGCGCAACTGGCGTTCCGCACGGCTGGAAACCCCGGTGCTGAGCAAGTGCCTGACCCGCTTCAACATCGACTGGGCCTGGGATGGCAAGGCCACGATCATCCAGAGCCGGGCCAGCGACGACACCGGTTATGTGCAGCCCACTTACCGGCAGTTGCGCGCGGTGCGTGGCACGCGCTCGATCTACCACAACAATGCGATCCAGTCGTGGCTGGTGCAGGACAACGGCGAGGTGAAGAATGTCCAGTTGTCCTGAGCGCGTGGTCTGGCGCGCCATGGCCCTGCTGGTGCTGGTGTGCGCACCGGCGTTCGCGTCCGACAAGTACCCGGGCATCGGCCGCGCCGCGACTCCCAAGGAACTGGCCGCATGGGATATCGACGTGCGGCCCGACTTCCTGGGTTTGCCCAAGGGATCGGGGACGGTGGCGCAGGGACAGGCTGTGTGGGAGGCCAAGTGCGAGTCCTGCCACGGCGTCTTCGGTGAATCGAACCAGGTGTTCAGCCCGATCGTGGGCGGCACCACGGCCGAGGACGTGAAGACCGGCCGCGTCGCGCGACTGACCGACCAGGCCTACCCCGGCCGCACGACGCTGATGAAGGTGGCCACGCTCTCGACGCTGTGGGACTACATCAACCGCGCCATGCCCTGGAACCAGCCAAAGTCGCTGAGCACCGATGAGGTCTATGCGGTGCTGGCCTACCTGCTGAACCTCGGCAACGTGGTGCCCGACAACTTCACGTTGTCGGACCAGACCATGGCGCAGGCCCAGAGCCGTATGCCCAACCGCAACGGCATGACCACGGCCCATGCGTTGTGGCCCGGCAAGGAACTGCGGGCGGCGGCCAGGCCCGATGTGGCGGCCGTGGCGTGCATGCACAACTGCGTCGAGGGGCCCGTCGTGGCCTCGACCTTGCCCGACTTCGCGCGCAACCAGCACGGCAATCTGGCCGAGCAGAACCGCCCGGTGGGCCCGCAGCGTGGCGCAGATACGACCCGTCCGGAGGGCAAGGCGGGCAACAGTGCGGCCGCGAACGCGGTGGTCGCAGTCGCATCGACGCCGCTGGTTGCGGCACCCAGGACGGAAAATCCCGGGGTCGACGGCAAGGCCGCGCTGGCCTTGGCGACCCGACACAATTGCATGGCCTGCCATGGTCTTGCGCAGAAGATCGTGGGCCCGGCGTTCACCGATGTCGCAAGGAAACACGCCGGCAAGGTGGACTACCTGTCTGGCAAGATCAAGTCGGGTGGCACCGGGGTGTGGGGCCCGATCCCGATGCCGCCGCAGACGCTGAGCGATGCCGATGCTCGGCTTCTCGCCGGCTGGATCGGGTCGGGGGCCAGCCGGTGATCCAACCGTCAGCGAAAATGTCCCTCGCGCGGCCCGCGAAAGGGTTTCCCCTAGTGCAAACACAGCCAGATTCATTAGTATGTGCTTATCTTCAAGGAGTTCACCATGATGCCTACCCGTCGCAAGACACTCCAGCACGGCGCCATCGTCGCCGGGCTGCTGGCCAGCACCGGCCTGTTCCCGCAGTTCGCCCACGCGTTCAACGCCAAGGCGTTTGAAGCCAAGAACGTGGCCGATGCGCTCAAGGCGCTTGGCGCCGGTGCGCCCACCGAAAGCAAGGACGTCGTGATCACCGGGCCGGACATCGCCGAGAACGGCGCGGTCGTTCCCCTGGGCGCCAGCACGGCCTTGCCGGGAGTCAAGCAGTTGCTGGTGCTGGTGGAGAAGAACCCCAGCGCCCTGATCGCCGTGTTCAACATCACCGACAGCATCGACAGCAACATCCTGACGCGCGCCAAGATGGGGCAGTCGTCGGATGTGTACGCGGTGGCGGTCATGAACGACGGCAAGGTCCTTTTCGCCAAGAAGGAAGTCAAGGTCACGCTCGGCGGTTGCGGCGGTTGACGCCAGGCGCCCGATCCAGTTCAACCACATATTCACCAGATTCAGGAGTTCACCATGGCAGATCCGATGCGTATTCGTGCCCAGGCCGCGGGTGGCAACGCCACTGTTCGCGTCTTGATGGCGCATGAGATGGAAACCGGTCAGCGCAAGGATGCGGCCGGCAAGGTCATTCCCGCGTGGCACATCAGCGATGTGACCGCCACCCACAACGGCAAGACGGTACTGACGGCCGAATGGGGCCCGGCGGTGGCCAAGAACCCGTTCCTGCAGTTCACGGTCAAGGGCGCCAAGGCTGGCGACAAGATCGTGGTCAGCTGGAAGGACAACAAGGGCGACAGTCGCACCGACGAGGCGACTGTTTCCTGAGCGACTTACCGGCCATTGGCGTGGGTGCTGCCGCTGCCTGCGGCGGGCCCCCGTAACCCCACTTCGGAGACACGATGATCAAACCACACAAGCTGCTGCTTGCAGCGGCGGCGCTCCTGTGCGCGCAGGGCGGCGCATGGGCCCAGAAGTCTGCTGCCGACGGCATCGCCGAGTACCGGGCCATGCTCGCGGACGGCAATCCGGCCGACCTGTTCGAAGCCAAGGGCGAGGGCGTGTGGAAGCAAAAGCGCGGCCCGAAGAACGCCTCGCTGGAACAGTGTGACCTGGGCAAGGGCCCCGGAGTCGTGAAAGGCGCATTCGTGGAACTGCCGCGTTATTTCAAGGACACCGGCAAGGTGCAGGACATGGAGTCGCGCCTGCTGACCTGCATGGAGACCTTGCAGGGCTTCAACGCCGCCGAGATCGCCAAGACCGCGTTCGGGCGCGGCGAGCAGGTCAATGTCACCGCGTTGACGGCTTACCTGTCCGCAGAGTCGCGCGGCATGAAGTTCAACCTGCCGAACAACACGACGCAGGAAAAGACCATGTACGAAGTCGGCAAGCGCCTGTTCTTCATGCGCGGCGGCCCGCACGATTTCTCCTGCGCGTCCTGCCACGGCGAGGACGGCAAACGCATCCGCCTGCAGGACCTGCCCAACCTGACCAGGAACCCCGGGGCCGGCGCCGGTTTCGGCGCCTGGCCGGCGTACCGCGTGTCCAACGGCCAGATGTGGGGCATGCAGCTGCGCCTGAACGATTGTTATCGCCAGCAGCGCTTTCCGTACCCGCTGTTCGGCAGTGATGCCACCGTCGCCCTGGGCATGTACCTCGGTGTCAACGGCCTGGGTGGCGAGTCGATCGCGCCGGCCATCAAGCGATAAGGAAGCCAGACCATGCATTTCTCCATTCGTTTCCTCGCGCCGATGCTTGTGCTGGGCCTCACCAGCTGTGCGTCGGCGCCTTCCGGCGCCGACCTCGACAAGCTCACGGCGGACATCGTCAAGGCGTCGTTCCGGGACGAGGCGCTGGTCAAGGTGGACCGGCTCCGGCAGGACGACACCAACCGCGAATGCAGTGCAGCCGACGTCGCGGGCAAGCCGATCGACGAGAAGATCGGCAAGGCCATCGAGGCCGCCAACATGAAGACGATTCGCTGGCCCAGCGACGGCAAGTTCCTGGGCGACTGGCGCGAGGGCGAAAAAATCGCCCAGAGCGGCCGCGGTCTGACCTGGACCGACGAGGCAGGGCAGGCCAATGGCGGCAACTGCTACAACTGCCACCAGATCGACAAGAGGGAGATCTCCTACGGCACGATCGGCCCGAGCCTGTACAACTACGGCAAGATCCGTGGCGTGAGCGACCCCGACAGCGCCGCCTCCAAGCCGATCGTGGAATACACCTGGGGCAAGATCTGGAATTCGAAGGCCTACAACGCCTGCTCCAACATGCCACGTGCCGGGCACATGGGCATCCTCAGCGAAGCGCAGGTGCGCCATGTGGTGGGGCTGCTGCTCGACCCGAAGTCGCCGGTCAACGAGTAGTGGTGCGACGAATCCCGGCCCGGCTTCGGCCGGGTCTTTTTTGGATTGTTAAATCAGTGCTTGCTCATTCATTGAACTAAAAAAGATGAACCTGACAAAACGTGAATTCATGCAGGTGCTGGGCGCCGGCACCATGGCCGGCATGGGCCTGGGCCGGTACGCCGATGCGCAGGCAGCCACGGCGGAGCGGGGCCTGTACGACATCGCGCGCTTCGGCACGGTGTCGTTCCTGCACATGACCGACTGCCATGCACAGCTCAAGCCGATCCATTTCCGCGAGCCGAACGTCAACCTGGGTTTCGGCACGATGAAAGGCCAACTGCCCCACCTGGTGGGCGAGCACCTGTTGCGTACGGCCGGGGTGCGGCCGGGTAGCGCGCAAGCCCATGTGCTGACCTACCTCGACTTCGAGCGCGCGGCGCGGCGTTATGGCAAGGTGGGTGGTTTCGCCCACCTGGCGACGCTGGTCAAACGCATGAAGGCGAGCCGCCCCGGTGCGGTGTTGCTCGATGGCGGCGACACCTGGCAGGGCTCGGCCACGGCCTTGTGGACCAACGGGCAGGACATGGTCGACGCCTGCAAGCTGCTGGGCGTGGACGTGATGACCGGGCACTGGGAGTTCACGCTGGGCATGGAGCGGGTCAAGGAGATCGTCGAAAAGGACTTTGCCGGCAAGATCGAATTCCTCGCACAGAACATCAAGACCAACGATTTCGGCGACCCGGTGTTCAAGCCCTACGTGCTGCGCGAGATCAACGGCGTGCCCTGCGCCATCGTCGGCCAGGCCTTTCCCTACACGCCGATCGCCAATCCGCGTTACCTGGTCGCCGATTGGGGCTTCGGCATCCAGGAAGAGAACATGCAGAAGACGGTCGACGAGGCGCGCGCAAAGGGCGCCAGGGTGGTCGTCCTGCTGTCGCA
>JANMZX010000619.1:0-6469 GCA_031383745.1 Rhodoferax sp.
CTCGATTCGCACGACGACCTGTGCCGCCGCCTGTGTGTGGGCGCCTCGTGCGTGGTGGTGTCGGTCGACTACCGGCTGGCGCCCGAGCACAAGTTCCCGGCCGCGCCCGACGATTGCCTGGCGGCCACGCGCTGGGCTGCCGCCCATGCGCACGCTTTCGGTGCCGACACCGCGCGCATCGCCGTGGCTGGCGACAGCGCTGGCGGTTGCCTGGCCGCGGTGACGGCTTTGCGCCTGCGCGACGAGGGCGGCCCTGCGTTGAGCGGACAACTGTTGTTCTACCCGGTCACCGACTACCCCTCCGTGTTGCCGCAGTCCTACCACCGCTACGGAACCGGTTACGGACTGACCAGCGCCGGCATGTCCTGGTTCTGGGACCAGTACCTGCCGCACCCCGGCGCCGCTGCGCACCCCCACGCCTCGCCACTGCGCATGGAGACTGCGGCAGGCTTGCCGCCGGCGTGGGTGGTGGTGGCGGAGTACGACGTGCTGCGCGACGAGGGCGACGCCTATGCGCGCCGGTTGCAGGCGGCCGGAATCGCGACCGAATCGCGCTGCGCCGACGGCATGAACCATGGGTTCCTGAAGTACGCCGGCGTGGTCCCCGAGGCGCGCGCCGAGATCGACGCCGCATGCCGGTGGCTCGCACAGGTGCTGCGTGCCTGAATGGCCATCTCTTTCGCCACTTCTACAAGAACCATGCTCGACATCACCCCCGTCAGTGTTCCCAAGGCAGCCGATGTGCTGGCAGGCATCCTGCGCGAGAAGATCCTCGAGGGCGATCTGCTGGAAGGGGCCGACCTTCCCAACGAGCGCGACCTCGGTGTGCAGAGCGGCCTGTCGCGCGCCTCGGTGCGCGAGGCGCTGCGCATCCTGGAAGGCGAGGGCCTGATCGCCACCCGCACCGGGCGCAACGGCGGCTCGGCGGTGCTGCGTCCGAGCAGCGCCACCATCGAACGCTCGGTCGGCATCTTCATCCGCGGGCAGCGCATCCGCTTCGAGGCGGTGCTGGAAACCCGCGCGGCCATCGAGCCGCCGTCGGCGCGTTTCGCCGCCTTGCACCGTACCGACGCCGACATGGCGGAGATGGAGCGCTGCCACATCAAGCTCAAGCAGGCATCGGACGCGGGCGATGTGGCGGCCTATGTGCGGGCCAATCTGGACTGGCATGTGCAGGTGGTGCGCGCCAGCCACAACGAACTGCTGATCGCCTTCATATTGGCGGTGTCGCAATCGGTGTACGTGGCCACCGACGTGGAGGGATTCAACTCGATCGATGTGCGCAATGCGGTGATACGCGCGCACCAGCAGGTGATGGATGCCATCCGGGCGGGCGACGGCGACGCCGCGGCGCGGCGCATGGCGCGCCATGTCGGCGCCTACATCACCGACATCCAGCAAACCCAGGATCCGCTTGTCGACGACAGGCGCAAGGAGAAATAGACAATGGCAGGCGTAGTAGGCATCGACGTCGGTGGCACGTTCACCGACCTGTATTACTCGGGCGACGCGAAGCAGCCGCACAAGATCCTGAAGGTGCCCACCACACCGCAGGACCCGTCCATCGGCATGCTCAACGCGCTCAAGGCGGCGGGCCTGGGCCCGGCCGATCTCGACGCCATCCTGCATGGCACGACGATCGCCACCAATGCGGTGATCGAGCGGCGCGGTGCGCGTTGTGCGCTGGTGACGACGACCGGCTTTCGCGACATCCTGGAACTCGGCCGGCGCGACCGCCCCACCATGTACGGCCTGGAGGGCACGCACGAGCCGCTGGTTCCGCGCGACCTGCGTTTCGAGGTCGACGAGCGGCTCGACTTCGAGGGCAAGGTGCTGCTGGCGCTGGACGTGGCCGGCCTGCGCGCGGTCGGCGCGGCACTGCAGGAGTTGCAGGTGGAATCGGTGGTGATCGCCTTCATGCACGCCTATGCCAATCCGGCGCATGAACTGCAGGCGCGCGACATCCTGGCGCAGATCAACCCGGCCTGGGAACTGGTGGTGGCGACCGACGTCGTGCGCGAGTACTACGAGTTCGAACGCACCAGCACGGCGGTGGTGCAGGGTTACCTGCAGCCGCTGGTGGCGCGTTATGCCAAGAACCTCGCCATCCAGCTCAAGAACTGGGGCTACCAGCGCGACGTGGCGATCATGCAGTCCAACGGCGGCGTGGCGCCGCTGCGCCAACTCGGCGCGCGCTCGGCCTATATCGTGCGCTCCGGGCCGGCAGCAGGTGTGATCGCCGCCGCCCGGCTCGCCGCCGAGGCCGGTTTCACCCACATCATCACCGGCGACATGGGCGGCACGAGTTTCGACGTGGCGGTGGTGATCAACGGCGATCCCAAGGTGGCCGAGCTGACCAACCTGGATTTCCGCATTCCGCTGCGACTGCCGATGATCGATGTGCACACCATCGGCGCGGGTGGTGGCAGCATCGCCTACCTGGACCGCGGCGGCATGCTGCAGGTGGGCCCGCGCAGCGCCGGCGCCGTGCCCGGGCCGGTGGCCTACCGGCGCGGCGGCACCGAGCCCACGGTGACCGACGCCAACGTGGCGCTGGGGCGCATCAACCCCGACAGCCCGATGAACGGCACCGACGCCAAGCTCGACGTCGAGGGCGCACGCGCCGCCGTTGCGCGCCTGGGCCAGCAGATGGGCCTGGGGCTGGAGGAGACTGCCGAGGCGATCCTGGCAGTGGTGAACCAGCGCATGGCAGGCCGCATCCGGCTGATGTCGATCGAGCGCGGCCTGGACCCGCGCGATTTCGCGCTGGTGGCCTTCGGCGGCGCCGGCCCGCTGCATTGCGGCGCGCTGATGCGCGAGGTGGGTGGCAGCACCATGCTGGTGCCGCTGTACCCCGGCGTGTTGTGCGCGCTGGGATGCGTCTATGCCGACCTGCGTTACGACATCTCCCAGACGCTGGAAAAGCGCCTGGACCGGCTCGATCCGGCAGAACTCGCCGCCATCATCGCGCGCCAGCGGGCGCAGGGCCTGCAGCAGATCGACGACAGCCAGGTGCCGGTGGACCGCACCACCATCACGCATGCCGCCGACATGGCCTACGTCGGCCAGATCCACGCCCTGCGGGTCATGATCGACCCGGCGTGGGACGCCGCGCAACTGGAGCGCGCCTTCCTGGATACCTACCAGGCCACCTTTGGCAACACGCTCAAGGACATGCCGGTGATGCTGGTCAACCTGCGCACGATTGCGGTCGGCCAGCGCACCAGCGCCGCATTGCCGCACAGCGCATCGGCCGGCACCGGCGCGCCGAAGGTCTGGCAGCGCCGTCAGGTGCATTTCAACGGCTGGTTTGATACCCCGATCTACCAGCGTGCAGACCTGGCACCGGGCATGGCGTTCGATGGCCCGGCCATCGTCGAGCAGAGCGACACCACGACGGTCGTGGAACCCGGCATGGACGTCACGGTCGATGCCAAGGGCAACCTGTTGGTAAAGGTGAAATGATGGACGCAGTAACCCTGGCCGTGGTGCGCGGCAGCCTGGAACAGATCGCCGACGAGATGGATCTGCACCTGATCCACGCGGCCATCTCGCCGATCATCTCGGAGACCAACGACTGCGCCAACGGCATCTTCCACCCGACCACGGGCGAGACCATCGCGCAGGGGCGCTACGGCCTGCCGGTGTTCCTGGCCTACATGCAGTTCACGGTGCAGAAGGTGATCGAGCTGGCCGCCGCCGACGGCGGCTTCAAGCCCGGCGACATGTGGATCATGAACGACACCTACCTCGGTGGCAGCCACCTGCAGGACGTGCAGATCATCGCGCCGGTGTTCGCCGGCGGAGAACTCTTCGCGGTGATGGCCACCACCGGTCACTGGATGGACATGGGCGGCAACGTGCCCGGCGGCTGGGCGCCGCGCGCCACCGAGATCCACCAGGAGGGCATGATCATCCCGCCGATCAAACTGTACGAGGAGGGCCGGCTCAACACCGCGCTGGTGGCGATGATCCGCGCCAATGTGCGCCTGCCCGCCGAGATCGCCGGCGACCTGGCCGCGATGTCGAATGTGTTCACCGTCGGCAACCGCGGCATCGAGGCGCTGGTGCGCAAGTACGGCCGCGCGGTGCTCAGCGAGTGCCTCAACGAGATGATCGCGTACTCGGAGCGGCAGATGCGCTCCTACATCGCCGACCTGCCCGATGGTATCTACACCTGGGAGGACTGGATCGACAACGACGGCATCGTCGACGAACCGATTCCCGTGCGCCTGGCGATCACGGTGCAGGGCGACACCATGCACTTCGATTTCGCCGGCACCGGCCCGATGGCGCGCGGCCCGCTGAACATGTCGCGCAACACCACGCTCTCGTCCTGTTACGTGGCCATCAAGCACATCTTTCCGGATGTGCCGGTGAACGGTGGCACCTTCCGCCCGATCAGCTTCAACGTGCCGCCGCGCACGCTGCTGTCGGCCGAATACCCGGCGGCCTGCGGCGGCTACCTCGACCCGATGGGGCGCGTGGTCGACGTGGTCTTCGGCGCCATGTCCAAGCTGATTCCCGACAAGGCGCCGGCGGCGTTCTTCGGCACCATCGGCGTGGTGGCGATCAGCGGCACGCATCCGCGCAGCGGCAGCTACTTCGTGGGGGTGTTCCCGTATCCCGGCGGGTACGGCGCCACCCGGGCCAGCGACGGCCTGATCAACGGCACACCGCCGCAGTCGATGGCCAACTTCATGTCGCTGGAGATGTCCGAGCACCGCTTCCCGCTGCGTTTCGACCACTTCCGCATCCGTGAGGATTCGGGCGGCAAGGGCTGGCACCGGGGCGGCTGTGGCACTGAATACGGCTTCACCGCCTGGTCCGACATCACCGTCTCGGTGCTGGGCGACCGGGTCGACCATGCACCGTTCGGCATCTGCGGCGGCGGCCCGGCCCAGGCCAACAAGGTCGAACTCACCACCGGTGGCAAGACCTGGGTGCCCGAGCTGCGCAGCAAGCTGGAGAAGGAACCCTTCGCCGCGGGGGACGCGATCCGCGCCGCCTCGCCTGGCGGTGGCGGCTTCGGCAACGCGCTGGAGCGCGACCTGGTGGCCGTGGAGCGCGACCTCAACCGCGGCTATATCAGCCGCGCCAGCGCCGAGAACGATTACGGGGTGGTGGTTGCCGAGGAGCATGCGCTGCCCGCCGGCCACAAACGCTACCGCCTGGACGCCGCAGCCAGCGCGACCCGCCGCGCGGGTCTGCTGGCACCTGCCGCCTAAGCCACCGACCGTCACAGGACCAGGAGTCTCACATGGATAGTTCAGGAAGCTGGGAGTTGCCCGAGGAGTTGCGCATGCTGCGCGACACCATCCGCCGTTTCATGGCCGAGGAGGTCAAGCCGGTGGAGGACAAGCTGCCGCACGATGCCTACACGCCCGAGCCCGACGCGCTGGCCAGGCTGCAGCGCAAGGCCCGCGAGCTGGGCCTGTGGTGCTTCGAGACACCGTCCGATCACGGCGGCGCCGGACTGAGCCTGCTTGGCCAGTGCGTGGCCGCCGAGGAAACCGCCAAATGCCGCATGGGCGCATACATCGCCGGTTGCGGCGCATTCGGCTTCGACCCGCCGGTGGTGATCTGGAAAGGCACCGAACACCAGCAGCGTTTTGCGCGCGAGGACATGGTCAACGGCACCAAGGCCTTCGTCGCCATCAGCGAGCCCTCCGGTGGCTCCGACCCGGGGCGTGCGATCCAGACCCGGGCCGAGCGCAAGAGCGACCGCTACGTGATCAACGGCACCAAGATCTGGATCTCGGGCGCCGGCATGGCCAAGTGGGGCATCGTGTTCGCCCGCGTGGGCGAGAGCAAGGGGCGCGACGGCATCACGAGTTTCGTGGTCGACAAGAGCAAGCCCGGCATCAGCCTGTCCAAGATCCCGGTGATCCGCTCCTACTCGCCCTACGAGGTGCACTTCGACAACTTCGAGGTGCCGATAGAGGACCGCCTGGGTGACGAGGGCAAGGGATTCTCGTTTGCCGAGGAATGGCTGATCCATGCCCGCCCGCCGTACGCGGCCGCCACCATCGGCATCGCGCAGGCGGCGCTGGAGCTGGCCATCGAATGGGCCACCCAGCGCAAGGCCTTCGGCAGCACGCTGGCCGAGAAGCAGGCGATCCAGTGGATGATCGCCGACTCCGAAGTCGAGCTGCGGGCCGCACGCCTGCTGGTCTACCAGGCGGCGTGGAATGCCGACATGGGACGTGACATCAAGGTCGACGCGTCGATTGCCAAGGTCTACGGCACCGAGGCGGCCGGGCGCGTGGTCGACCGCTGCATCCAGATCTTCGGCGGCATGGGCGTGGCCCAGGAACTCCCGCTGGAGCGCTGGTACCGCGAGATGCGCATCAAGCGTATCGGCGAGGGCCCCTCCGAAGTGCACCGGATGGTGATAGCCCGCGACCTGCTGGGCGGCAAACGCGCGAAAGGCTGACCGGCATGGCGATCGACTTCACGGTATCCGACG
>JANMZX010000669.1:0-1888 GCA_031383745.1 Rhodoferax sp.
GCACCTGCGCGCGTCCGACCTGCGCGGCATTGCGCAGCTGGCGACCCAGGCCACCGTCGGCGTGACACGCATCGCCGAAGGTGTGCACCAGTCCGTCCTGAGCACACTGGGCGGTGCGCAGGGCAAGACGCCCGGCCAGACCCGTGGGGTCACGGGCCTGGTCTACCGCAGCGTCGAAGGCATCGCCCGGTTGCTCGGCAAAGGTGCCGACAGCGTGATGGCGCGGCTGCAACCGCTGCTGGAACTGACCGACGCGGCCCCTCCCGAAAGCCCGCAGCGCGAAGCCGTGCTGGCGGCGCTCAACGGCGTCATGGGCGACCGGCTTGCCGCCAGCGGCAGTCCGTTTGCCACCCGCATGACCTTGCGCTTCAACGGGGCGGAAGTCCAGCCGGGGGCGCTGCCACCCGCCTTGGGCGCGGGCAAGAAGGCCATCCTGCTGATCCATGGCCTGTGCATGAACGACCTGCAATGGCAGACAGAACAGGATGGAACGGTCTTCGACCATGGTGCCGCGATAGGCGCTGTGTTGCAGGCGCCAGCGCTGTACCTGCGCTACAACTCCGGGCGGCACATCTCCGAGAACGGCGCCGAACTGTCGACCCTGCTGGAACACGTCCTAGGACGGCCCGGCAACACCATTGAACAGCTGACCGTGGTGGCACACAGCATGGGTGGGCTGCTGATCCGCAGCGCGCTGCACCAGGCCAAGCTGGACGGGTTGCATTGGCCCGCGGCGCTCAAGACCATCGTCTTCCTGGGCACGCCACACCACGGCGCGCCGTTGGAACGCGCCGGCAACTGGATCGACGAGGTACTGGGCAGCACGCCCTGGAGTGCGCCGTTCGCCCGGCTCGGGCAGCTGCGCAGCGCCGGCATCACCGACCTGCGGTACGGTTTTGTCGCCGACGAAGACTGGCACGGCCACGAGCGGTTTCGCCGCCAGCCGGATCGGCGCCTGCACGTGCCCCTGCCCGACGGTGTTGCCTGCTACACGGTCGCTGCGACGGTCGCCGCGAAACGCAGCCCCTTGGCCGACCGGCTGGTGGGCGATGGCCTGGTGCCGCTGGAAAGCGCGCTGGGCCACCATGCGGACCCGCTGCGCACACTGGCGTTCGCCAAGGCGTCGCAGCATATCGTGTGGCGCACCCACCACATGGCACTGCTGCACAGCCCCGACGTGGCACGGCAGGTGGCCGCCTGGCTGACCTGAACCACCGGGCGGCGCCGGGCTGTCCTATTCGCTCAGCGGCAACGTCGTGGGTGTGGGTGCGTTTCGCTGAACGCCCGCCCGGGGTCTTGAAGCAGGGCTGATCGCCCATAATTGCGGGTTGCGCGCCACCGAGGCGGCGCGGGCAACCCGTTCCATTTTGAGTCCAACCCCATTTCCCTATGAGCAAGCAAACCCTATCCTTTCAGGCCGAAGTGGCGCAGTTGCTGCACCTCGTCACCCATTCGCTGTACTCCAACAAGGAAATCTTCCTGCGCGAGCTGATCTCGAACGCGTCGGATGCCTGCGACAAGCTGCGTTTCGAGGCGCTCAACGCCCCGGCGCTGTTTGAGGAGGCTCCCACGCTGGAAGTGCGCGTCAGCATGGACAAGGCGGCGCGCACGCTGACGATCAGCGACAACGGCATCGGCATGAGCCAGCAGGAAGCCATCGACAACCTGGGCACCATTGCCAAGAGCGGCACCAAGGATTTTGTCTCGCGGCTCAGTGGGGACCAGAAAGCCGATTCGCAGCTGTTCGGCCAGTTTGGCGTGGGCTTTTATTCAGGCTTCATCGTCGCCGACCGCATCACCGTCGAATCACGCCGTGCCGGGCTGCCGCCCGAACAAGGTGTGCGCTGGGCCAGCGAGGGTGCTGGTGAATTCGACGTCGAGGCCATCA
>JANMZX010000679.1:0-1911 GCA_031383745.1 Rhodoferax sp.
GAACTGGCTCAGGTGGTACATCGACTCGCCCACCGCCACCGGGATGGTGGTGTGTTCGCGCAGCTGCCGGTGGCCGGCCACGTCTTCCGCGGGCAGCGGCTCCTCCAGCCAGGCCAGGTCAAAGGGCGCGAATGCCGCGGCCCGGCGCACCACCTCGGGCCGATTGAAGCCCTGGTTGGCGTCGGTCATGATCTCGAACCCCGGCCCGACCGCCGCACGCACCGCCGACAGGCGAGCGACGTCTTCACTCACATGCGGTCGGCCGACCTTGATCTTGGCGCCACGAAAACCCTGGGCCTGCGCGGCCAGGGTCTGGTCCACGAGTTCGGACGCCTCAAGATGCAGCCAGCCGCCTTCGGTGGTGTAGACCGGCACCCGCTGCTGTGCACCCCCCAGCAGCTGCCACAGCGGCAACTGCTGGCTGCGCGCACGCCAGTCCCACAATGCGGTGTCGACACAGGCCAGCGCCAGGCTGGTGATGGCGCCCACGGCGGTGGCATGGGTGTGGAAGAACAGGTCCTTCCAGATGGCTTCGATGTGCAGCGGATTGCGCCCCAGCAGGCGCGGCACGAGGTGGTCGCGCAGCAGGGCGATGACTGATGACCCCCCGGTGCCGATGGTGTAGGCGTAGCCGGTGGCCTCGATGCCGTCGCTGCAGCGCAGCGTGAGCAGGATGGTCTCCTGCGTCACGAACGACTGGATCGCATCGGTGCGCACCACCTTGGGCGGCAGGTCGACCTGGCGCAGCCGCACCGAGTCGATGGTCAGGGAGGATGGCATGGCAGGGTTTTACCGGATGTCGTGCTGGCACAAGCATGCGATCATAAAGTGGCCTTACCACCTGTCCAATTCTGGTTAACCCTCAATCCAGCTCCCGCGCCCACGCCATGCCGCTGCAAACCGTCGAACCGCAACGCCTGTACCGGCAGATCGCCGAGCAGCTGCGCGTGCTGATCAAGGCGGGCGAGTTCGCACCCGGCACCCGGCTGCCGGCCGAGCGGGATCTGGCCCGGCAGCTGGGCGTCAGCCGCCCGTCGGTGCGCGAGGCGCTGATTGCGCTGGAGGTCGAGGGCTGGGTCGAGGTGCGCAGCGGCTCGGGCGTGTATGCACTGGACCGCCCCCATGGCGCCAGGCCGCCCGGCACCGACACCGCCACGCCGGAGTGGGGCCCGCTGGAGCTGATCCGCGCCCGCCGCGTGGTGGAGGGCGAAACCGCCGCGATCGCCGCGCGCCAGGCCAAACGCCGCGACCTCGACGCCATGCGCGCGGCCATCGACAGCATGGCGCGGGACGCCGACCAGGGCACCATGCCGCTGGACGGCGACCGCGCCTTCCACACGGCGATCGTCGATGCCGGCGGCAACAGCGTGCTGAGCGAAACCGTGCAGACCTTCTGGGACTCGCGCCGTGGCCCGGTGTTCGAGCGCCTGGGCGGCCACTTCGAGTCGGTGCGGTCCTGGCGCTCCGCCATTGCCGAGCATGAACTGATCGTCAACGCGATCCGCAGCCGGGATGCAGCGGCGGCCCGCGACGCGATGCACAAGCACATGGACAAGTCCCATGCCCGATTCAGCGCGAGCTGGCGCCGCGCGAACCAGCCCTGACCGATTGCCCAGCCGTATCCTTCCACCCTTGTTTTGCAGCCACCAACCCCAGGAGACATCCATGAAAAAGCGCTTCGCCCTCCAGACCCTCACAGCAGCCGCCCTGCTGGCACTCACACTGGGCACCAGCGGCCTGGCCCAGGCCCAGACCAAACTCAAATGGGCCCACGTGTACGAGACTTCCGAGCCCTACCACACGCAGTCGGTGTGGGCCGCCGAGGAAATCAAGAAACGCAGCAACGGCAAGTTCGACATCCAGGTGTTCCCGGCCTCCAGCCTGGGCAAGGAGACCGACATCAACCAGGGC
>JANMZX010000027.1:0-7756 GCA_031383745.1 Rhodoferax sp.
ATGATGGTGTGGATCAGCGCATTGAGCATGGCCACGTCGGTGTCGGCCTTGAACTGCAGCGTGCGCCACGCGTGTTTGCCGATGTCGGTCACGCGCGGGTCGGCCAGCACGATCTTCGCCCCG
Organism: Rhodoferax sp.; assembly: GCA_031383745.1. Lineage (GTDB taxonomy): Bacteria > Pseudomonadota > Gammaproteobacteria > Burkholderiales > Burkholderiaceae_C > CAISIP01. The sequence continues at coordinate 124 of JANMZX010000027.1, forward strand.
CGCCTGGCGGCGTTCTTCATCCAGGTGGCCGCCACCGGGTGGTTGGCCGTGGGGTTGGAGCCGATGACCAGGATCAGGCCGGCATGCTCGACGTCGTTGACCTGGTTGCTCACCGCGCCAGAGCCCACGCCTTCGAGCAGTGCTGCCACGCTGGACGCATGGCACAAGCGTGTGCAGTGGTCGACGTTGTTGGATCCGAACCCGGTGCGCACCAGCTTCTGGAACAGGTAGGCTTCTTCGTTGCTGCCCTTGGCCGAACCAAAACCGGCCAGGGACTTCTTGCCATGGGTGTCGCGCAGGGCCGTCAGCGAACCCGCGGCCAGGGCCAGCGCCTCGTCCCACGACGCCTCACGGAAGGTGGACTGCCAGTCGCCAGGACGCGGCGCGAGCGCCGGATCCTTGGGCACGCCGGCCTTGCGGATCAGCGGACGGGTCAGGCGCTGGTCATGGTGCGCATAGTCAAAACCGAAACGCCCCTTGACGCACAGCCGGCTGGCATTGGCCGGGCCATCACGCCCATCGACACTGACGATGCGGTTGTCGCGCACGTTGTAGGTGAGCAGGCAGCCCACGCCACAGAACGGGCAGACCGAGTCGACCCGTTTGTCCACCACCTGCGAACCGATCTGGGTCTTGGGCATCAAGGCCCCCGTGGGGCAGGCCTGCACGCATTCGCCGCACGCCACGCAGCTGCTGTCTCCCATCGCATCGCCCAGGTCGAAAACGATCTCGCTGTGCGCACCACGCCGGGCGAAACCGATCACGTCGTTGACCTGCTCCTCGCGGCAGGCGCGTACACAGCGGTTGCACTGGATGCAGGCGTCCAGGTTGACGGCCATCGCCGCATGCGACAGGTCGGGTGCCGGCTGGGTGCGGCGCAGGGCGCGCAGCGCAGGGCGCACCGTGACCTCCATGCGTGCCGCCCACGCGCTCAACTCGCCGTGTTGCCCCACCACATCGGACGCACCGGCCGGTGGTGCGGCGTCGGTCCACTTGTAGCCGGCGTCGGGCATGTCCGACAGCAGCATCTCCAGCACCATGGCCTGGCTCTTGACGGCACGCGGGCTGGCGGCCTGCACCTCCATGCCGGCGCTGACCGTGCGGCAGCAGCTTGGCGCCAGCGTGCGCTCGCCCTTGATCTCGACCACACAGGCGCGGCAGTTGCCGTCGGCGCGGTAACCGTCCTTGTAACAAAGACGCGGGATCTCGACGCCGTGCCGGCTGGCGGCGTCCAGGATGGTTTCGCCCTCGAACGCATGGAGCGCCTGGTGGTCGAGCGTGAAGGCGACGGTGGCGGGCGCGAGTTGCGCCAATCCGGCAGGGGCGTTCATTCAGGCAATCTCCTGCGCAAAGTATTTCTGCACGCAGCGCACCGGGTTCGGCGCCGCCTGGCCCAGGCCGCATATCGATGCATCGGTCATCACGATGTTGAGGTCTTCCAGCGTGTCCATGTCCCACAGCGGCGCCTCCATGAGCCGGGCTGCTTTCTGGGTGCCGACACGGCACGGGGTGCACTGGCCGCAGCTCTCGTGGGCGAAGAACCGCATCATGTTGAGGGCTGCATCGCGCGCCCGGTCATGCTGCCCGAGCACGATCACTGCCGCCGAGCCGATGAATCCGCCATGCGGCTGCAGGGTGTCGAAATCCAGCGGCAGGTTGGCATGGCTGGCCGGGAAGATGCCGCCCGACGCGCCGCCCGGCAGGTAGGCGTACAGGGTGTGGCCGTCCGCCATGCCGCCGCAGTATTCGTCGACCAGTTCCTGCAGGGTGATGCCGGCAGGCGCCAGCTTGACGCCGGGCAGCCGGACCCGGCCACTGACACTGAAGGAGCGCAGGCCGGTGCGGCCATTGCGGCCAAACCCGCTGAACCAGTGCGCGCCCCGCTCGGCAATGTCGCGCACCCAGTACAGGGTCTCGAAGTTGTGCTCCAGCGTCGGCCGGCCGAACAGACCGACCTGCGCGATGTACGGCGGGCGCATGCGCGGCTCGCCGCGCTTGCCTTCGATGCTCTCGATCATGGCCGACTCTTCGCCACAGATATAGGCGCCCGCACCGCGACGCAATTCGATCAGCGGCAGTGCATACGGAGGGTCGGCGCGCAGCAGGGCCAGTTCGGTTTCGAGAATCTCGCGGCAGCCGTGGTATTCGTCGCGCAGGTAGATGTAACACGCACCGATACCCACCACCTGGGCGGCCACCAGAAGGCCTTCGAGGAAGCGGTGCGGGTCGCGCTCGAGCCAGCTGCGGTCCTTGAAGGTGCCGGGCTCGCCCTCGTCGATGTTGACAGCCATCACCCGTGGCGCGGGCTGCTCGCGCACGATGCGCCATTTGCGCCCCGCAGGAAAACCCGCGCCGCCCAGTCCGCGCAGGCCTGAATCCTCCATCTGCTTGAGGATGCGCTCCGGCGCATCCGTGCCGTTCGCCAGCGCCGCGGCCAGCGCATAACCACCCTGCGCGCGGTAGGCCGCATAACCCGGGTAGGCCGGTGCGACCTGCACCGCTGCTGGTGCCGGTGACAGGCTCCGGCAGGCCCAGTCTGCCGCCAAAAAAACGCCGTCTGCTGAAGCGGTCGGGTGGCGCACGGCGTTTGCATCGACCGCCGCCTTGACCGACGCCAACGTCGCCATCGGCACCGGATGCTGGTGCACCGCGACGGCCGGCGCCTGTTCGCAGCGCCCGAGGCACGGCGCCGGCACCACCCGCACATCGGCGCGGCCCAGCAACGCGGGCAAGCGGGCAAGCAGGTCCTGCGCCCCGGCCAGTTCGCAACTCAGGCCGTCACATACCCGCACGGTCAGCCCTGGCGCCGGCCCATCACCACGCACCACCTCGAAGTGGTGGTAGAAACTGGCCACCTCGTAGACCTCGGCCATGGGGATGTTCATCTCGCGCGCCAACGCCACCAGGTGGCGATCGAACAGGCAACGCCAGGCATCGTTGAGCTTGTGCAGGTGCTCGATGAGAAGGTCGCGCCGGTGGCCATCCGGGGCCGGCGGGCCGATCAGCGCACGCACTTCGGCCAGCGATTGCTCGTCGGCCTGGCGGCCCTTCAACTGGCTCTTGCGGCGGATCCGCTCGCGCAGTGCGTCGGGTGTGATCGAGGCAACGACAGGCGCGTCAAGGGGAAGTCCGGATGGCATCATGGTCGCCCGAGTATTGCAGGGCGGTGGATCCGGCGTCCAATTGAATCCCTACACCGGGCGATTCAAGACCTGAATTGCCGCGGGCCGACGCGCCCGGCTAGTTCAATGCGCCGCTGTTGGCAGCCACATGCGCCAGCCAGCCAGGCTCGCGCGCCAGGGCCAGCGCTGCCTCCTGTGTGCGCGACGCGCGGTCACCTGGCGGGATCATGAAACCCACCGGCGTCAACACCTCCGGGTGCGCCAGCGGCGAGGCCACCAGCTCGCGGTACCCGCGCACCGCACCGACCAGCGCGCCCGGCAACACGCTGCACACATCGCCGGCCACCACACTGAGCGCCAGCGTCAGGATGGAGTTGGTCTCGATCACCGGCCGCACCGCGGCGCCGGCCGATGCGAAGGCGCCGTCGACGAGGGTGCGGTTGTGCATGTCCGGCGTGAGCAGGCACAAAGGAAGTTGCGCCGCCTCGGCCCAGCCCACGCGCGGACCGAACTGCAGTTGCCCGGTATCGGGCCCGGTGCGCCGTCGCACCAGGAAATAGTGTTCCGCATACTGCGGCACGGTACCCAGCCGCAGGCCTAGCTGCTGCAGCCGGTCGGTGTAACCCAGGCCCAGATCGAGCGACAGGCCCTCCAGGCCGGTTTCGATCTCGGGGGAGCTCAGCGACAGCACCACCGGCGCAATGCCGGGGTAACGCGCCTGCAGCCGGGCCGCGAACCGCGCAGCGATCGGCACTGCCGTCGGCACTACACCGATGCGCAGGCTGCCCAGCGGTTTGCCGATGCTGCTCTGCAGGTCCTGCTGCAGCACTTCTCGCTCGTGCAACATGCGCCGGGCGCTGGCCAGCACGCGCTGGCCCTCCGGGGTGAATCCGACAAAACTGCGCCCGCGGGTGACGATGGCACAACCGAACTCCTGCTCGATGGCGCGCAGCGCATTCGACAGGGCCGGTTGTGTGATGTGGCAAGCCTGCGCCGCACGCCCGAAATGCTTGTGCTCCTCCAGAGCCACCAGGTATTTCAGCGATCCGAGCAGGTTCATGCCACGTGCGCCCGGTGCCTGTGCTCAGGTTTCCTTGGAGATCTTGATCGACGGGAACTTGGACGAGAAGTCCCTATTCTTGGCGGCGATCGACAGCGCCACCTGGCGCGCCACAGCCTTGTAGATGGCGGCCACTTCGCCGTCCGGGTCGGACACGACCGTCGGCTCGCCGCTGTCGGCCTGCACCCGGATCTGCATGCTCAGCGGCAGGGCGCCCAGGTAGTCCATGCCGTATTCGGCCGCCATCGCCTTGCCGCCGTCGGCGCCGAAGATGTGTTCGACGTGGCCGCACTGGCTGCACACGTGCACCGCCATGTTCTCGACGATGCCCAGGATGGGCACTCCGACCTTCTGGAACATCTTGATGCCCTTCTTGGCGTCGAGCAGCGCGATGTCCTGCGGTGTGGTGACGATCACCGCGCCGGTCATCGGCACGCGCTGGCTCAGCGTGAGCTGGATGTCGCCGGTGCCCGGCGGCATGTCGACGATCAGGTAGTCCAGATCCTGCCAGTTGGTCTGGCGCAGCAGCTGCTCCAGCGCCTGTGTCGCCATGGGGCCGCGCCAGATCATGGCCTCGTCCTGCGCCACCAGAAATCCGATCGACATCACCTGCACGCCGTAGTTCTCCATCGGCTCCATGGTCTTGCCGTCGGCACTCTCGGGTTTGCCGGTGATGCCCATCATCATGGGAATGCTCGGGCCGTAGATATCGGCGTCCAGCACCCCCACACGGGCGCCCTCGGCCGCCAGCGCCAGGGCCAGGTTCACCGCCGTGGTGCTCTTGCCCACGCCACCCTTGCCCGACGCCACGGCCACGATGTTCTTGACATTGGGCAGCAGTTGCACGCCGCGCTGCACCGCGTGCGGGATGATCTTCACACTGAGGTTGGCCGACACGTTCTCGACCCCGGCCACCGACCTGGCCGCCGCCACCAGGGCCTTGCGCAGGCCGGCGATCTGGCTCTTGGCCGGGTAGCCGAGTTCCACGTCGAAGGCGACGTCGCCACCACTCAGGGTGAGGTTGCGCAGAGCGCGCGTCGTGACGAAGTCGCGGCCTGTGTTGGGATCGACGACGCCCTTGAGTGCGTCCATCACCTGCTGTTCCGTTGCTGCCATTGATTGCTCCTGAAGGGGTGTAGTCTAGCGAAACGCCGTGCGGGCCCGCGGCGCGCTGGCGCATCCATAATGGCCGCATGCCCACGGAATCGGTGACGCTGCCGAAAACCGGTCTGCTCCTGACCGGCGGCGGCGCGCGGGCCGCCTACCAGATCGGCGTGCTGGAGGCGGTGGCGGAAATCCGCAGCGCCTGTGGGGCGTTGCACCATCCCAACCCCTTCCCGATCATCACCGGCACCTCGGCTGGCGCCATCAATGCGTCGGCGCTGGCCTGCGGCGCGGACGACTTTGGCGCCGCGGTACAGGGCATGGCCGATGTGTGGAAGAACTTCCATGCCGACCAGGTCTACCGGGCCGACTCGCTCGGCATTCTGCGCACCGGTGCGAGCTGGCTGACCCTGCTCTCGCTGGGCTGGCTGCTGGCCAAGTGGCGCCGGCTCAAGCCACGCTCGCTGCTGGACAACTCACCGCTGCAGCAACTGCTGCAGACCCTGGTGCCGCTGGAACGCATGCACGGCCTGGTCGCTGACGGGCATGTGCACGCGCTGGCGGTGACGGCATCGAGCTACAGCTCGGGCGAACACGTGACCTTCTTCGAAGGCGCTCCGGAAATCGAACCCTGGGTGCGCTCGCAGCGGTATGCGGTGCGCGACCGCATCACGCACCAGCACCTGCTGGCGTCGTCGGCGATCCCGTTCGTGTTTCCGGCCGCTGCGCTGCCGCTGCAAGGACGCATCGAATACTTCGGCGATGGCTCGATGCGCCAGTCGGCGCCGGTGGCGGCCGCGATCCACCTGGGCGCCGAACGCATCCTGGTGGTGGGCGCCGGGCGCATGACCGAACCCAAGACCGATGTGCGCTTCTCTCCGCCCAACACCTACCCGACACTGGCGCAGATCGCCGGGCACACCCTGTCGAACATCTTCCTCGATGCGCTGGCGGTGGATGTGGAACGCGTGCGCCGCATCAACCACACCATCGCCCTGGTGCCGCCCGAAGCCCGCCGTGGCAGCGCGCTGCGGCCGGTGGAGCTGCTGGTGATCGCGCCTTCGCAGCGCATCGACGCGATCGCCGCGCGCCATGTGCGCGACCTGCCCCATGCAGTGCGCAGCCTGCTGGGCGGCGTCGGTGTGTCGTCCGACACCTCCGATGCCAAGGGCGCCGTGCTGGCGAGCTACCTGCTGTTCGAACAGGGCTTCACGCGCGAACTGATCGCCCTGGGCCGCGCCGACGCACAGGCGCAACGCGCGGGTATCTGCGCGTTTTTCGGCTGGTGCGACCCGTATGCCCCGGTGAGCGCACCGGATGCACCCGCCCCCGGACAACCGCGCTTCGAACGCCGGCGTGATCCCCTGCGCCTGCGCTGAAAGGCCGGGAACCGCGCCGGGCGCCGACTAAAATCAAAGGCTCCCTCCCTCCCCGACCCCACCCGCGCAACCACCACCTCCATGCCACGCCAACTCTTCGTGACCACCGCTCTGCCGTATGCCAACGGCAATTTCCATATCGGCCACATCATGGAGTACATCCAGGCCGATATCTGGGTGCGGCACCAGCGCATGCAGGGCAACGCGGTCGACTTCGTCTGTGCGGACGATGCCCACGGCGCACCGATCATGATCGCCGCGGAGAAGGCCGGCAAGACACCGCAGCAGTTCGTGGCCGACATCGCCGCCGGCCGCAAGCCCTACCTGGACGGCTTCCACATCGCGTTCGACAACTGGCACTCGACCGACGCCCCGGAGAACCACGCACTCGCGCAGCAGATCTACCGCGACCTGAAACAGGCTGGCCTGATCACAACCCGGGTCGTCGAGCAGTTCTTCGACCCCGAGAAGCGCATGTTCCTGCCGGACCGCTTCATCAAGGGCGAATGCCCCAAGTGCGGCACCCAGGACCAGTATGGCGACAACTGCGAGAACTGCGGCGCCGTGTACGCGCCCACCGATCTCGTGCGGCCCTACTCCGCGCTGTCGGGCGCCACGCCGGTGCTCAGGAGTTCGGAGCACTTCTTCTTCCGCCTGTCGGACCCGCGCTGTGTCGATTTCCTGCAGCAGTGGACGCAGGACGGGCGCCTGCAGCCCGAGGTGGCCAACAAGGTCCGCGAGTGGTTCTCGCCACGCCAGAATGCCGACGGCAGCACCAGCGACGGGCTGGGCGACTGGGACATCAGCCGCGACGCGCCGTATTTCGGCATCGAGATCCCCGATGCGCCAGGCAAGTATTTCTATGTGTGGCTCGATGCACCCATCGGTTACCTGGCCTCGCTCAAGAACCTGCTGGACCGGCGCGGCGTCGACTACGACGCCTACATGGCCAACCCGGTGCTGGAGCA
>JANMZX010000035.1:0-17293 GCA_031383745.1 Rhodoferax sp.
GGCGCCGGCGTCACGCCGTTGATCGAGGTGATGTTGACGATGCTGCCCGACCCGCGCGCCAGCATGCGCCGCGCGGCTGCCTGCCCGACGATGAAGGCGCTCACCAGGTTGACATCCAGCACCCGGCGGAAGTCGTCCAGGGTCTGGTCGATCAGCGGCTTGAAGCGGGCCGTGCCGGCGCAATTGACGACCAGGTCGGGCACCGCGCCGAATTGCGCCTGCGTAGCGTCGAGCGCCGCCAGCACCGAGGCTTCGTCGGTGACGTCGCACTGCAGGCCGATGGCGCCGTCCAGTTGCGCGGCGCGTGCGCTGGCACGCGCGCCGTCCTGGTCGACCAGCGCCACGCGGTAACCCGCGGCAGTCGCCCGCGCGCCTATCGCCGCGCCGATGTCGCCGCCGCCCCCGGTCACGAATGCATGTTTCATACGGGCTGTCTCCATGCCGACTGTGGCTGTTCTTGTGCCGCGACCGTGGCGCCGGCCTTGGGGCCCGCACGCCGGTTCGCATTGACTGAAAATTATGGCACGGGTACATTCAACGAAATCGTTTTAATTGAGATGGTTGCAAATGACCTGCCGCCAACCGCGCATCCCCTCGCACGATCCAGGAAGCACTCCCCCATGAAGAACGCCGCGCTCGCACATGCCAGGGTGATCGACCTGCACGCCCACATCGTGATCGCGGAGACGATCGGCGCGGCCGGAGAGCACGGCCCGTTCCTGGGGCAGAACCCCGACGGCTCGCCGTTCTTCCAGGTCGGCCGCAGCTACCGCCTCAATGGCGTCAAGTACGTCGGCAGCCCGTTCATGGACCCTGATCTGCGGCTGCAGAAGATGGCCGAGCGCGGCATCGACTTCCAGGTGGTGTCGCCCAATCCGCTGACCTACCTGCATTTCATCCCGCCCGAGGATGCGATCCGCTTTTGCCGGATCCACAACGATGCGCTGGCGTCGATCGTGGCGGCACGCTCGGGCCATCTGGCCGGTCTGGCGGCGTTGCCGCTGCAGGCCCCGGCCGCCGCCGCCGCCGAATTGCGCCGCGCGGTCACCGAACTCGGGCTGGTGGGGGCCGGGTTCGGCACCGACGCGCCGCTGTCGCTGGACGATGCGGCCTTCGACGCGCTGTACGCCGAGGCGGTGCGCCTCGATGTGCCCTTGTTCATCCATCCCGGCCCGGCTGGCATCGACGGGCCGCCGGGCGACCCGGCGCTGCGCCGGTTCGAGCTCGACATCATCGCCGGCTTCGCGGCGCAGGAAACCCTGGCGGTTGCCACCCTGGTCTACGGTGGCGTGCTCGACCGGCACCCTGGCCTGGACATCTGCTTCAGCCACGGTGGTGGCGCCACGGCACTGCTGATGGGCCGGATGGCCAAGGGCGCCCGCAAGCGTCCTTGGTCGCCGCCCGCATTGCGTGCCGAGGGCGCGTTCGAGGAGCGTCTGCGGCGCCTGTGGTTCGACACCCATATCGACCATCCGCTGGTGCTGAAGTTGCTGGCTGCCGCCGTGGGCAGTGATCACCTGGTGTACGGCACGAACTTCGCCGGCTGGGATGCGCCCGATGCCACACCGACCGGCGGGCATGCGCCCGTCGCGCCGGAACTGGCCGGCAACGCACGGCGCCTGATGCGCAGTAGCGCCAGCCCGGCAGCGACATGACGCTTTTGAACGCCCCGCCGATGAACCCCCTGAAGGCACGCCATGACCGAACTTGAGAGCCTGACGCGCAGGGTGGAGCAGCTAGAGGCCCGGGTCGAGATCGCCGAACTGGTCAGCGGCTACGCGATCGCCTGCGACGAGCATGACATCGAACGCCTGCGCACCCAGTTCGCCGAGGACGCGGTGCTGGACTCGCCGAGCCAGCTGCTGCAAGCCCGGGGCCGCGAGGAGATCCTGGCGCTGTATGTGCGCCTGTTCAGGATCCGCGGCCCGGGCTACCACTGGACGCACGACCACTTCGTGCATTTCGACAGCACCCACCCGCAGCGTGCCACCGGGCTGGTGCTGAGCCACGCCGAAACCTGTCCGGACCACGAGGCGAGTGTCTCCGGCATGCGGTATGACGACGAGTACCGGCGTATCGACGGGCGCTGGCTGTTCCAGAAGCGCACGCTCAAGTTCCTGTATTACGTGCCGGCCAAGGATTACGTGCAGGCGCTGAACGGGCCCATGCGGGTGACCATGGGCGGGCGCCGCCTGCCGGGGGATTACCCCGAGTCCACCCCGGGCTGGCAGCACTTCGAGCGCACCTACGGCCACAAGCGGTAAGGAGCAGCCGTTCGATGATCACCGCCAACGACTCCACCGACCTGGCGCGCCGTGCGCTGGCGCATCTGCGCAACAAGACGACCGACCAGGCCCCGGCGACGATGCGCCAGCCGGTCGAGGCCTACAGCGACCCGGCGCGCTTCCGCCGCGAGGTCGACCGGATCTTCCACCACCTGCCGCTCGGTCTGGCCCTGGGCATCGAGCTGCCCGTACCCGGCAGCTACAAGGCCTTCACGGTGATGGAGAAGCCTATCCTGCTGGTGCGGGCGGAGGACGGCGTCGTCCGGGCGTTCATCAATGCCTGCCGCCATCGCGGTGCGCAGGTCTGCCCGCCCGGCAGCGGCACGCTGAAGCGCCTGGTGTGCCCCTACCACGCGTGGCGCTTCGACCTCAAGGGGCAGCTGACCGGGCTGTTCGGTGAATCCACCTTCGGCGAAGTCAGCGCGGCCACCCATTCGCTCACGGAATTGCCGTGCGCCGAGCGGGTGGGTGTGGTGTGGGTCGGCCTCACGCCGGGCGAGCACTTCGACATCGACCACTTCCTGGGGGACTTCGCCGCGCCGCTCGGTGCGCTGCATCTGGACCAGTGGCACGTCTATGCGCAGCGCGACATCCCGGGCCCGGGCTGGAAGGCGGCCTGGGACGGTTACCTCGAGTCCTACCACCACAACACGGTGCACAGCACGACGGTGGGCAAGTTCACGATCGGCAACCTGATCCTGCACGACGCCTACGGCCCGCACCAGCGGCTGGTGTTCGGGCGCAGGAGCCTGGGCGAGCTCGACGGCGTGCCCGAGGCGCAGTGGGACGCCGAGACCCACCTGCGCCGCATCCACCTGTGTTTCCCGAACCTGGCGATCTCCGGTGTGCTGGGCGACCACTGCCTGGTGAGCCAGGTGTTTCCCGGCCCGACGACCGACACCACCACCACGCGCCAGACGGTGTTGGCGGCGCGGGTGCCGGTGACGGATGCGCAGAAGGAGGCCACCGAGACCTTCAGCCAGCTGGTGCTGCGGGCGGTGAGCGAGGAGGACTACGCCATCGGGTTCACGATCCAGCAGGCGCTGCGCGCCGGGGGCAACACCGCCTTCACGTTCGGACGCAACGAGCCGGGGGTGCAGCATTTCCACCGGACGGTCGAGGCGTACATGCAAATGCCCGTTGGCCATGCGCCGGGCGTGTGACCGGCAGGGCGTGGCGCGGCCCTAGAATCTGCGGCCACCATGGCATCCACCCCCACCACCAACAGCGTCGCCCGGCAACCCGACGCAGCACCGCTGGTGCTGGAAGACCGGCTGACCTTTCTTGTTCACACCGTGGGCGCGCGGATCGCCAATATCGGCAACCGGCATTTCCGCGCCCACGACCTGAACCACTACTCGGCCCGTATCCTGGTGCTGCTGCTGCAATACGAGGAGCTGCGCGCCGGGGAACTGGTGGCGTTGATGGTGCTGCCGCAGTCGACCATCTCCAGCCAGTTGCAGGCCCTGCACGCCAAACGTCTGATCCGCCGGCGCCGCTCGCGCAAGGACAACCGCTCGGTCATCCTCACGTTGACGCCGGCCGGCCTGGAGCTGGCGCGCGACTGCGACGGCCTGAGCCTGCGCGTGCACCACGCGCTGCTTGACGACATCCCGCCGCGCGAAAAGAAGGTCGCGTTCGAGTTTCTGCGCAAGGTCAATGCGCGGCTGTTGGCGCTGGAGCAGCAGGAGCTGTACCCGTTCCACGGGCCGGCGCAACTGGAAAAGCTTGCCGCGAAGCCATCGCCTGCCGTTGCACCCGCATCCCCCCGCAAGAAGAGGCCCGCCACACCATGATCAAGCACATCGTCGTCTGGAAGTTCAAGGACAGCGCCCACGGCAACGACCGCGCGACCAATGCGCGCCTCGCCAAGGAAAAGCTCGAATCGCTTCGTGGGCAGATCCCGGGCCTGCTGCACATCGAAGTCGGCATCGACTTCTCGGCCGGCCCTGCAAGTGGCGACGCCGTGCTGGTGTCGGAATTCGCCAGTCGCGAGGCGCTGGCGGTGTACCAGGCACATCCGCTGCATCTGGCTGTCGTCCCGTTTGTCGCCGAAGCGGCGAGCGAGCGGCGGGTGGTGGATTACGAGGCCTGAGCCATCCTGCATGCCGGCGTCCGGCCTGGACGCTGCGGCCTTGGTCCCCTGAGATGCCGCCCTGGTTTCGCCCGGTCGGCCGCGCTGGTGCGGTCGTTGACAGGCTGCCTAGCGCCAGACCTTGTCGAAGAACGAGGGCAGATCCAGCGCCAGCTGCTTCAGGAATGCGGCCCGGTCGAATCCGGCTGGGTCGGCCCGGATGTCACCGTCCGCGGTCTCGATGGCCATGCCCGGCGTGTCCATGAAGGCGAAATGCCAGGCGTTCGGCACGCGGTGCAGCTGGGCTGCCGGCAGGTTGCGGGCGATCCAGCCGGCGTGGAATCGCGGCACCAGCCAACGGTCCAGGTCGGCCTGGTAGATGCTGACGGGGATCGCGATTGCGGCCAGCGAGCGGTCCGAAAACACCACGCCGACCGGCGCCAGCGCCACCACCGCACGCACACGGCGATCGGTCAGTGGCGCGGCCGGCGCGGCGGTCGCCGCAGCCGGTGGCGCGGGCTGGCCGACCCGGCCGGTTCTGCAGAAAACCGGGTCGGTGGCCTGGTTCATGGCGCAATGGCTGGCCAGCAATGCCAGGTCGGGCGCGCCGCCTGCCAGTGCCAGTACGGTGTAGCCGCCCGCCGAGTGGCCGACGGCCCCCACACGGGGGCCCTGCACATCGCGTGTGATGCGGTCTTTCCAGAGCGGATCGCGCAGCAGCGCGTCGATCACCCGCGACACCTGGCGCGGGCGTTCGTCGAAATACGCCGCCGCGCCGGCCTGGGGCAGCGAGCCATCCTGCCAGTTGTCGCCAGGATGGCGCAGGGCGGCGACGAGGTATCCCGCTCGCGCCAGGCCCTGGGCCAGGGTGCTGTGGCCCAGTTCGCTGCCCCCGGTTCCGTGGCTCAGCAGGATCAAGCCCTTGACTGTCGGTTCGGGAACGCCGTGAAACGCGACCCGAGGCGTGAACGGGCCCATGGGGATGGCCCGTGCCGGGGTCTGGGTCGGGTAATACAAGGCTAGCGTCGTGGCCGGCGCCCCGGCCGTGGGGCCGGCGATGCTGGTCTGGCGAAATCCTGCCTCCAGGGCGGCGGCTGGCGATTGCAGCAGCAGGGCTGCCGCCAGGACCAGGGCGCTACGTGTGAGGGGTGTCATGCGGGATTGCCTCCATGCGGGTTGCGGATGTCATCATCCGGTCGACATGGTGCACCGGCGCGGATCGGCGGTCGACCCGCTTGCGACGAAACGCCGGCATTCTGGTGCCAATCGACATGCGGGAGCCGGGACCATGCGGTCTGCCCCGGCAGCACCTTTCAGCGCGCGGGGCGGCCTTGCGGTACCGTGGAACAATGCGTCCTCGTTCACTGGCCGGATTTGCACATGTCGACAGCACTTCAACCCCTGCACGGTGTCAAGGTCATCGAGTTCTGCCATGTCGCGGCCGGGCCGTTCTGCGGCATGTTGCTGGCCGATTTCGGCGCCGAGGTGGTCAAGGTCGAGTCGCCCGAGGGTGACGCGATGCGGCAATGGCCACCCCTGAACCAGGGATTCAGCGAGAACTTTGCGTCGATCAACCGGGGCAAGCAGTCGGTGGTGCTGGACTTGAAGGACCCGGGGCAGCGCGATCTGGCACGCCAGTTGGTGCTGGGTGCGGATGTGCTGGTCGAGAACAACCGCCCGGGGGCGATGCAGCGGCTCGGTCTGGGCTGGGACTGGTTCGGGCCGCGCAAACCCTCCCTCGTCTATTGCTCCATCTCCGCATTCGGCCAGGATGGCCCGCGCGGATCCGAAGGCGGCTTCGACCTGACGATCCAGGCCAGCGCCGGCGTCATGAGCGTGACCGGCGAGCCTGACGGTGCGCCGGTCAAGGCCGGTGTGCCGCTGGTCGATTTCGCTGCCGGCCTGTATGCCGCCTACACGATTGCAGCGCTGCTGGCCCGCGTGCGCCAGGGCGAGCCAGGTGGGCAGGTCGACATTCCGATGTTCGCCACCACCGTGGCGATCTCGGCCCTGCAGACCAGCGAATACTTCGGCACCGGTCGCAACCCGCGCAAGCTCGGCTCTGCGCACCCGCGCAACGCACCCTACCAGGCCTACCGCGCCAGCGACGGCTGGTTTGCCGTGGCGGCCGGCAACAACAAGCTGTGGCAGCAGGTGTGCGAACTGACGCCCGCCAGCGCGTTGCTGGACGACTCACGTTTTGCCACACCTGGCGCGCGGGCTGCCAACCAGGCGGCATTGACGCTGTTGCTCGAACAGCGCTTCATGCTGGAGCCGGTACAACACTGGCTCGGCCTGTTTGCGCCGGCCGGTGTGCCCTGCGCCCCGATCAACGGGTATGCCGAAGCATTGGCCGATCCGCAGTCCGCGCACCTGCAACTGGTGCAGGCGATGGTGCTGCCCAATGGCGCGGCAACGCGCACCGTCGGATGCCCGGTGCGGCTCGACGGGCAGGTCCTCGCCGTCGACACGCGGCCGCCGGCACTGGGTGAACACACCGAAGCCGTACTCGCCGGACTGCGTGCAAAATCGGCACCCTGAACCGATCAGCGTGCCAGCACCCCCCCATGCCTCCTTGGCCCCATCCACCTGAAAGACCCACCATGTTGCGCACCCACGACCTGAACGTCGCCCAGGACGTCGATTCCCTGTTCCATCCCTACACACCGCTGGCGCAGCAGCGCGAGACCGGCCCGCTGGTGATCCGGCGCGGCGATGGCATCTACGTCGAAGACGACCAGGGCAAGCGCTACCTGGAGGCGATGTCGGGCCTGTGGTGCACCGCGCTCGGTTTCTCCGAGCAGCGCCTGATGGATGCGGCGGCGAAGCAGTTCCAGCAGCTGCCCTACTACCAGTTGTTCAACGGGCGCTCCAACGAACCGTCGATCGAGTTGTCGCACCGCCTGATCGAGAAGACGCGCCACCTCGGCATGGCCAAGGCGATGTTTGCGAACTCCGGTTCCGAGGCGAACGACCAGGCGGTCAAGATGGTGTGGTACTACTTCAACGCGATTGGCAAACCGGCAAAGAAGAAACTCATCGCGCGCGAGCGGGGCTACCACGGCGTCACCGTGATGTCCGCCAGCCTGACCGGCCTGGCCGGCAACCACATGGATTTCGACCTGCCGATCGGCGACCGGGTGCTGCGCACGGCCTGCCCCAGCCTGCACCACTACGGCCAGCCGGGCGAGACCGAGGCGGTGTTCGTGGACCGCATCGTCGGCGAACTCGAGGCGCTGATCGCGCGCGAGGGCGCAGACACGATCGCGGCCTTCTTCGCCGAGCCGGTCCAGGGGGCTGGCGGTGTGATCATTCCGCCACCCGGGTACTGGGAGAGGTTGCAGGCGGTGCTGCGCCGGAACGACATCCTGCTGGTGGCCGACGAGGTCATCACCGGTTTCGGCCGTACCGGGCAGTGGTTCGGCTGCGACACCTATGCGATCCAGCCCGACATGATGACGGTGGCCAAGGCGCTGTCGAGCTCCTACCTGCCGATTTCCGCCACGCTGGTCAGCGCCAGGGTGTACGAAGGCCTCACACAGGGCAGCACGAAGAACGGTGTCTTCTCGCATGGCGTGACCTACGCCGGGCACCCGGTCTGCGCCGCCGTGGCGATCGAGACGCTGAAGATCTACGAAGAGCGCGACCTGGTGGCCCGCACGCGCGCGCTGTCGCCGCAGTTCCTGCGCCGGCTCCATGGCATGCAGAGCCACCCGATGGTGTTTTCGACGCGCGGTGTCGGCCTGATTGGCGCGCTGGAACTGGTGCAGGACAAGGCCACCGGCAAGACCTTCGACCCGGCCAGCGGCATCCTGGCCCGTGTACAGAGTGCCGGCCTGGAGGTCGGCCTGATCTGCCGGTCGCTGCGCGACATCCTGGCGGTCTGCCCGCCGCTCATCATCACCGAGCCGCAGATCGACGAACTGTTCGACAAGCTGGCGCAGTCGCTCGATCTGGCGCATGCGGACGCGCGCAAGGCCGGCCTGATGCCATGAGCCGCGCCGGGCCGCTCCAGGCAAGCTCTCCCCGCAGTGCGCAGCACGGGGGGTCCTGATGACCGGTAGCGCCGGGGCAGGGCTTTTGCCGGTCACCGTCATCGGTGGCTACCTGGGTGCCGGCAAGACCACGCTGGTCAACCATCTGCTGCGTGAACGCAACGGCCAGCGCATTGCCGTGCTCGTCAACGATTTCGGCGAGTTGTCGATCGACGACGACCTGATCGAGTCCACGGACGGCAACGTCAAACGGCTGGCCGGTGGCTGCGTGTGCTGCAGCTTTGGCAACGACCTGGTGGCGGCACTGCTGGACATGCCGCTGATGGTGCCGCGCCCCGACCACATCCTGATCGAGACGAGCGGCGTGGCCTTGCCCGGCGCGGTGGCCCGCACGCTGCGATTGCTGCCGGCGCTGGCACTCGATGCGGTGGTGGTGCTGGCGGATGCCGAGACGCTGCGCGCGCGTGCCGCCGACCCGTATGTCGGCGACACGGTGTTGCAGCAGTTGCGCGACGCCGACCTGCTGGTCCTGAACAAGGCCGACCTGGTCGCCGCGGTGGCGATGGGTGCGTTGCAGGCCTGGCTGGCCAGGGTCGCCCCGTCGGTCCGCGTGATCGTGGCCGAGCACGCCAGACTCGCACCCGCTGTCGTGATGGGCACTGGCCTGGCGGTGTTGCATGTCGCCCAGCCGCGGGATGCGGCCATGCTCGCCGGCCCGACGTCGACCACGCCTGCGTTGCAGGCGAACGATGTGTTCGAGAGCATGAGTCTGGAGTTCGCTCACGCGGTGGACTGCGTGGCACTGGGCCGGGCTTTGAGCGCTCCCGAACTCGGCCTGGTACGCGCCAAGGGGCTGATGCGTGACCTCGATGGCCAGCCGCGCGCGTTGCAGCTGGTGGGCGCACGCGCCGCCGTGACGCCATCAGCGCATCCCCGACCGGAGGATGGCCGGCTGGTGTGCATCGGATTGCGGGGGCAACTGGACCGAGCCTCCATCGAGGCGACCGTGCGCCGGTGTCGCGTTAACATGGAAACACCAATGCCCCACCAGGGTTGACAGACTCGCCCCGGTGCACACGGGCGGATGGCCATTGACACCAGTGAGAGAACACCCATGCATCTATCCAACATGTCCGCCGTGGTGACCGGCGGTGCCTCGGGACTCGGCCTTGCCACGGCGCGCCAGTTGGCTGCGCGTGGCGTGATGGTCGTGATCGCCGACCTGAACCCGGAGCGCGGGGCCGCCGCCGTGGCCGAACTCCAGGGCCTGGCCCGTTATGTCCACGCGGACGTCTGCGACGCCGCACAGATGGCGCAGGTGTTCGACGCCGCGCAGGCGATGGGTACGCTGCGGGCCCTGGTGCACTGCGCCGGTGGCGGCGGAGCGGTGCGGCTGGTGGAAAAAGACGGCGAACCTGGCTCGCTGGAGAAATTCGAGGCCGTGGTGCGGCTCAACCTGGTCGGCAGCTTCAACACACTGCGGCTGGCCGCGGCACGCATGGCCAGGAACGAGGTGATCGCCGGCGAACGCGGCGCCTGCGTGCTGACCGCGTCGGTGGCCGCTTTCGAAGGCCAGATTGGCCAGATTCCCTATGCCTCGGCCAAGGCCGGCATCGTGGGCATGACGCTGGTGGCTGCGCGCGATCTGGCACAGCGCCTGATCCGTGTCTGCACCATCGCACCGGGCTTGTTCGACACGCCGTTGCTGGCGCGCCTGCCCGAGAACGTGAAAGCCTCGCTCGGGGCGTCGGTGCCGCATCCCGCGCGCCTAGGCCACCCGGATGAATACGCGATGACGGCGCTGCACATCCTGGAGAACCCGATGCTCAATGGCGAGACGATCCGTCTCGACGGCGCCATACGCATGCAGCCGCGCTGAATCCTGCAGTGCGGCGCGTCGGCGCGCCGCACCCGGGGCGTATGCGCGCCATCGACCGGGTCACGGATTCGGTCTTGTGCAGGCCGCTCACTCGCGTCGATCCCCCGGTGCGCGCGCGTGCGGCTGCCGACGCATCACAGGGGAGCAAGGCGCCGGTGCGCCGGTCCTGCCATGCCCACCACCTATCGGCCGGGCTGCCGGCCCGCCTGGCGGCCGGTGCCGACCGCCATCAGTGCCAGTGCCAGCCCAACCAGTGGCAAGCCCGCCGGCTCGGGCACGGCGTTGCGGGCGGTATGGGTCGAACCGTCCAGATGCTGCTCGGTCACATCACCGACGAGGTAGAAGTCGACACAGCGCATCCCGCTCGGGCAATCGATCCCCTTGTTGGTATGGCGGTTGGCCAGCGGGTCGCCCACCAGCCCGTCGACCAGCAGCAGGGGTTCGGTGGTCGTCCAGCCGGTATTGACAGAATTCAGGTGCAGCGGCCCCTGCGGCTGCCAGGTGTTGCCGTCGTCAAGGCTCAATTCGAAAAACACGTCGAAAAACGAGTTGAACGTACCGCCGTTGCCGGAACCGTCGCTGGCGATCTGCATTTGGCCGGAACTGGTCAGGCTCGGCGACTCGCGCACCCGCACGCCGATGGGCTGGACACTCACCAGTTGCAGTGCCACCATCTCGATCGGGATCGTGCACTGGGACCCGATGGTTGACAGTGAAAGGGCGCAATTCGCGTGACGCCGCACGATGGTGTCGGTGTTGCCAGGTCCGATCGGCACACCCATCAAGGGGTTCGCCGGGCCGAGCGGCACGAAGAATGTCGGCTGTACCGTCTGCAGATAGTCGCTGCCGAGCAGGACGAGATCGCCACGCGCCGGGCTGGCGAGCAACGCACAGGAAAGCGCCAGCAGACCGACGGCGCGACGGGCAGAGATCGCATGATGCATGGTGACTCCTTGTGTGTCCATGGCTATACTGGATTGGTTCTTTCGGCCTATGGACTCTGCATGGATCGTGCCTGGCGCTACCGCTCCGTCTGGGCGGACGGAAACGTTGTCGCATGGGTCCAGGCTTCGCACAAGGAACCGACAGCATGCGAAGGCTGCAAGCTCTGCGCGTGGACGTGATCCAGGCGACGCTCGCCCAGGCCGTGGCGCGCTCGGCTGAAGCGCGGTACGTGCACCGCCTGCACACCGTGCTGCTGGTGGGCCACGGCCGCAGCTGCCTTGAGGTGGCGCATTGGTTCGGCGACAACCCGCGCAGCGTGGAGCGCTGGATACATGCGTACGAGGTTGGCGGGCCGGTCGAATTGCGCGACCACCACCACGCCGGGCGACCACCCCGGTTGACGTTGGCGCAACTGCAGCAGTTGGACTCGGAACTTGCGGCGGCGCCGGGCGGTTGCGGGTATGCGCAAGCGCGCTGGAGCGGCAAATTGGTGGCGCGCCACATTGCCGAGCGTTTTGCCGTCACGCTGAGTGCCCGGCAATGCCAGCGGCTGCTGCGCCGATCGTGTGGCGCGCGCACCTGATGCGACCCGAATTCTGGCGCTCGCCGACGCAGCCGTCCCGGCGCACCTGGACGCCGCGACGCAGTTGTAAATTTTTCTGACGGAGCCTGTTGGCGCTCTTGGGTGCGCCGCATACCGGGCGCCCAACGTCAAGCCGGGGCAGGCGAGTCACCGATCTGCGGAGCGCGCCTCAGCGCCTGTCGCGCCACACCGACGCCGCGCCGCTGGTGCTGATCCGGTCCGTCACCTCGGTGGTGTGTTCTCCGCTGGCTGCCATGGCGCCCGGTACATAGGCCGGGCCGCCGAATCGAGGCGCCGGCGCGGTCTGCAGCACGCCGTGTTGCTCCAGATACACGCCCCGCGCCAGGTTGTGTGGGTGCTGCGCTGCTTCGGCCGGAGCGAGCACCGCGCCGAAACAGATGTCGCTGCCTTCCATCTGCTGTTGCCACTGCGCGCGCGTACGCCCCAGGAACACGGTCGCAAGGCGGGCGCGCAATGCCGGCCAGGTGCTGCGCTCCCACTGCGCGGTCTGGAAGTCCGGGTCGTCCTGCAGGCCCAGGGTCCGCAGCAGCAGCGCGTAGAACTGGGGTTCGATGGCGCCGATCGTGATGTACTGGCCGTCGGCGCACACATAGGTGTCGTAGAACGGCGAACTGTCATGGATGCTGTGGCCGCGCGTATCGCTCACCATGCCGGCGTGGCGCGCGTGCAGCATCAGGTTGAGTGCATGCGCCGAGCCGTCCAGGATGGCGGCGTCGACCACGGTTCCCAGACCGGTGTCGCGCGCCCGCAAGACCGCCGACAACAGTCCCACGGCAAGGTACAGGGCGCCACCACCGATGTCGCCCACGGTGGTGAACGGCGTGACCGGCCGTTGCCCGGCGGGGCTGGCCTGCCACAAGGCACCCGATACCGAGAGGTAGTTGTTGTCGTGCCCGGCCACATGCGCCAGGGGGCCGGTCTGTCCCCATCCGGTCATGCGCCCGTAGACCAGGCGCGGGTTGAGCGCCGCGCACGGGGCCGGACCGAGGCCGAGTTTCTCCATCACACCGGGGCGCATGCCTTCGATCAGCACGTCGGCATGGGTGACCAGTGCAAGAACCAGTTCGCGGCCCTCGGCGGTCTTCAGGTCGGCCTCCACCAGGCGCTTGCCGCGCCCGAGGATCGAACGTGCCGGCCGGCCGTTGCGGGCAGCCTCCCTGCGGCCGATGGAGATCACGTCGGCACCCAGGTCGGCCAGGTGCATGGCGCAGAATGGTCCCGGCCCGATGCCGCTGATCTCGACGACCCGCAGGCCCGACAGCACCCGGCCGTCGCTTGCGGCGCCGGCAGGTCCGGCCTGGTCCAGGGGGAGGCGTGTGTTGTCCATGGGGGAGTCCGTCGGCGGCAGCGGGGAAGGAGGTATAGTTTTTGGCGTGGGAGCCAGATGCGCATCCTACCTGCCGGCGCACGACGCATGCCGAGCCCTCGGGCTGCGGTGCACCCAACCCAGGAGAACCTGCATGACCGATTCGATAGCCCCGCTGCGTGCGTTCGTCGCGGCGATGACGGCATTGGTGGGCAGCACCGACGACGAACCGCGTCTGCTGGCCGAAGGCCGCCAGCTCCTGGGGCGTCTGATCGCGCGCGACGACTGGTTGCCCGACGCCTTCGCCGTGCCGCGCGCCGACCGCTATGCCCAGTACCTGCTGCACGCCGACCCGCTGGAACGGTTCTCGGTGGTCAGCTTCGTGTGGGGCCCTGGCCAGCGCACACCGGTGCATGACCACACGGTGTGGGGCCTGGTCGGCGTGTTGCGGGGCGCCGAGGCCTGCGACGAATACGCGCTGCAGCAGGGCCGGCCGGTGGCGACCGGCCAGCGTCACGTGATGCAGCGCGGCGACATCGAGGCCGTGTCGCCAACGCTGGGCGACTGGCACCGGGTGAGCCACGCCTGGGATACCCGCGCCGCGGTCAGCATCCATGTCTACGGCGCCAACATCGGCGCAATGCTGCGCCACCGGCTGGACGACACGGGCGCACTGCTGGATTTCGTCTCGGGCTACGACAATCCGGTGCTACCCAATCTCTGGGACCGCTCGGCCAGCGTGCGAGCGCAGGCGGCGAGATGTTGATCGTCGCGCGCGAGGCGGGCGTGGCCACACTCACGCTCGACCGGCCTGAACGCGGCAACGCGCTCGGCCCGGCGCTGGTCGAGGCGCTGATCGCCGAAGTCACGCGGGCCGTGCAGGACGGTGCGGTCCATACCCTGGTGCTGCGCGGCGCAGGAAAGCACTTCTGCACGGGTCTGGATCTGTCGGGGCTGGAAAACCTGTCGGACGGCGACCTGCTGCTGCGCCTGGTACGCATCGAGGCGCTGTTGGCCATGCTGTGGCACGCGCCGCTGCGCAGCGTGGCAGTGGCCCAGGGGAGGGCCTGGGGAGCCGGCGCCGATCTGTTTGCGGTGTGCGAACACCGGGTCGCGGCGCCGGATACGGTTTTCCGGTTTCCCGGAGCGCAGTTCGGCATCGTGCTGGGCACGCGCCGGCTGGCTGAGCGGATCGGCGTGGATGCGGCGCGGCGGCTGGTGCTCGAAGGCGGCGAACTGGACGCCGCGCAGGCACACGCTGCCGGTCTGGTGGGGTGGGTGGGCAGCCTGCCCGCAATGGCCGAACCGCTTGTGCCGGGACCGACAGCGCAGGCCATCCGGGCCGCCTCGCGCGCCGACCTGCGGGACGCCGACCTGGCTGCGCTGGTGCGCTCGGCGGCAGTGCCCGGCCTGGCGCAGCGCATCTCGCACTACCGCGAGCGGAAACTGGCACGGCGCTGACCACCGCCCATCGCCATCTGCGGCGCCTTCCGCCGCGTCGATGTGCAGTGAAGCGGTTTCAGCCGCCGCGCCGCTGCGCCACGGCCTGGGCCCAGCGGGCCTTGGACTCCGGATAGATCAGTGTTTCTTCGAGCGCGATATGGCCGCGCATGAGTTCGGTGAACACTTCGACGTAGTTCTGGAACTCGGTCGGGTCGGTCCAGCCATTGCCGACCGCGATGGCGCGCAACCGGGGCGCGAGTTCGATCCAGTCCTCCTCGATCCAGCCGTGGTCCTGCTGCAGCGTGCGCACCGCGTTGGCCAGTTCGGCGTTGCCACTGTTGATCAGGATCGGGAACACACTGCGTTCCTCCTCGGCATGGTGCTGGCGCGAGGTGCCGGAGAAGAAGGCCTCGATCGTGGCCGCCTGGTTCCGGGCCTTGTCGTCGATGCCATCGGTTTCGATGTGCCGGGCCAAGGCAACGAGGGCGGCGAGGTGGCGCGCGATGTCGCGGTGGCAGGCGTCCAGTGCCTCGAAGCTGTCCGGTTCTGAATCGTTGCCCATGGTCTTCTCCTTGAAGGGTTCCGGTTGATTATGGGCAGCGTCATGGTGCGCGGATTGATCCACATCAAGTGCGTTGCTGCAGCGCGGCAATCCGGGCCATGGCCCGCCACAGACTGCGTTCAGTCGCGCAAAGCCGTGACGATGGCGCCGTAGAGGTCTTCCGCCGGCACAGCCCAGCTCCCGGTGGCCTGGGGCAGCGCACTGCACTGGGCGATCACCACCTGATCCGCCGGGTGGACGTACAACTGCTGGCCGAAGATGCCGATGGCACGGTAGGCGCCCTGGTGCGCCGGGCCGGCCGAGGGCGGCATCGGCCACCACATGTAGCCATAGGGCAGGTCGTGGCCGGGGGGCAGTTGGTCCCGGCTGGCAGTCGCAACCCAGTTTTCCGGCAGCACCTGGCGGCCGCCTGCCACGCCGCCTTCGAGCATGAACAGCCCGAAGCGCGCGAAGTCGCGCAGCCGGGCGCTCAGGCCGCTGCCGGCCACCTCCAGACCGTCCGGCGACTCCAGCCACCAGCTGGCCTCGGCCTCCATGCCGAACGGTGCCCAGATGCGCTGCGACAGGTAGTGCGCCACCGGTGCCGCGACAGCCTGGCGCAGCAGCGCCCCCACGACATGGGTTTCTCCTGTGCTGTAGTTGAACCGCGTGCCCGGTGCATGGGCGCGCGGCAGGCCGGCCATCAGCCGCAGGATGGCCCCCGGCTGCTGGGCGACCTGCGCATCGAGCATGCGGCGGCGGTCGGATGCCGGATCGGCGTAGGTCTCGTTCCACCGGACCCCCGAGGTCATGGTGAGCAATTGGCGCAGGTTGACATCGTCGTAGGCCGACCCCCGCAACTGCGGCACGTAGCGGGTCACGGGGTCGCCGAGCGAGTCGATCAGGCCGTCGTGCAGGGCTGCCCCCACCAGCGTCGTGCTGATGGACTTGGCGATCGACATCGACGTCCAGCGGCTGTGCGCCGTGCTGCCGAGGCCGTAGCGCTCCAGGCGGACGCGCCCATGCTGGACGACCAGGAGACCGGCGACGCGGTTGCGTGCCAGGTAGTCGTCGAGGTTGTGCTCGCGACCCGCCGATGTGAACCGGATGTCCGGCCACGCCAGTTGCCCGCCCGGCATGGGCCGGGCATGCGGGCCGCAGGCGACCGCGCGGACTGGAAACAGGCGGTCCACGTGGCGCAGCGTGTGCGCCTGGAGTTCTGGCGGCAGCGCCCCGTCGTACAGGCTGCGCACGTCACCGACCGCGTCGGCTTGGTCACCAGGCAGCCAGGGCGCTGGGCCGGCCATGCACCAGCCTCCGCTCAGGCCGGCTGCATCTCGCCGCCCAGGGCTTCGAGCAGGTCGGGGATCAGCCCGCTGAGCTCACCGGTGGCGATGGCGGCGTCGGTATCGAAGCCGCTGTCCTTGCCGTCTGCGGTCGGCGATGCCGGTGCGCCTTCGAGGACCACATCCAGAAAGGCCAGTTTCTTGATCTGCATGCCTTCGGTGAGCACAAAGGACACGCGGTCGTTCCAGGTCAGCGCCAGGCGGGTGGGCATCTTGCCCATGGCGATGTGCGCCCGGACCTCGTCGATATCCAGCGCATGCCGGGTGTAACGCACCACCGCCTTGGATTCGTCGGGGGCCTTGAGTTCACACTCGCGGTCGACGCTGAAGCCGCGTGGTGCCTCCTGCGACTCCAGCCAGTGCGCCATCGCGGCGGCCGGCGAAGTCTGGGTGTCGAGCAATTGCACCACCAGACCGTCGATCGCCTTGACCAGCGCGGTCATGAGTTCATCGGCGCGCGACTGGGTGCCGGTGTCGAACACCAGCAACTGCGCCTTGGGGTTGATCCACACGTTGGTGGCGCCCTGCTTGGTGAAGGCCATCGGCAGCAGGGTCATGCGGGCGTCCTCGCGCAGGTCGCGGATCTCCTTGCGCCCGGGCTTGCGCCCGGTGGTGGCTTCGATCTGCTTGACCTGCTCCTCGACCTTGCGCTTGACCACCGCGCCGGGCACGGAACGCACCTCGACCATCTGGCGCAGCAGCCAGTGGCCACCCACCACCTCGACCAGGGGGCCATGCTCCTCGCCGCGTGGCTCGACCCACCCCACCGACTTCTCCTGCGACGCGCCACAGGCCAGGAAACGCGCCGGCTGCAGGGCCTCTTCCAGTTGCGCCTGGGTCATCGTCCACGGGGACACCATCCGGTACACCATCAC
>JANMZX010000069.1:0-10365 GCA_031383745.1 Rhodoferax sp.
CGTCGCCCTTGCCAACGGCGATCTTGCGGAACGTCTCGCCTACTGGCCGCCCATTCAACCAAGGCAGACCATCATTTCGCCATTCGTGCCTTTACCGCTCTTTCAGCATGCAGCATGACCCCAGGTAGTTGAACGGTCCCAAGGCCAAGCCTTGATTTTGCAGGATTGTTAACTCTCATTGTTAACGTCAACGCGACACTTCCATGCGGACCCGACGATGCTTGCCGACCTTTCGATGCGGGATACTGCCATCCTCAAGCAACTTGATCAGGAACGGCCGAGAGACGTTCAGCACCTCTGCCGCCTGCACCGTCGAGAGCTCGGCGTTCTCGGGGATGATGGTGACCCCGCGTGTTGGGGAGCAGATATAATAGGTGATAGAGGGACTAGCAGCCCGTCGGACTTAGGCAAAAATTGCCGGTTTTTGGCGTTTTCTGTCGCCTCTGCGCCGTCGAGTGTAATATTCCATCGGGATCTCCGTTGGTAGTGAAATATTGTTCCGTCGGCGCACTAAGTCCGACAGGCTGCTAGTGGTCCGACCTCGCCATCCTCCGGACCACGCCCGGCCTGCTCGGCCTGTTTTCCCTGATCACCATCTGGGCCGACAGCCTGGCGCGTATCGCGCCCGCCACCCTCCGCCCCAACACCGCCGCCTAGTACCACAAGCGGGAACCCACATTCTCCGACGCCATCGCCGCCGTGCGTCGCGTCCTGTGGTGTCCTCCGGATTTTGCCATGTCACGGTGGGTTGATGAGACCATCACAATTCCCACCGGCCTGCTGAAACGCCTTGTACAGACGCTCTGCCTCGCCGCGTGAAATGCGGAAAGTCGAGCTTATGTGGGGTTGACAAAAGACTCAAAGGGGTTGCTTTACCACACTGAGAATGATAATTTAACGGGCAGGTATTCGAAAAAGTTTCTTCCTAGCTTCAGCGTAATCCGCCTGAAGGCGACTGGAGGTAAACATGGCACTCGGAGATGGCATCCGGCGCAACATTGCGGCCGTTGACCCGACTGAGCGCGCATTGCTTCGTGATGCCCTGGTTCAACTACAAAGTCGGAACTTCCCCGGCAGCAGGACCGATTCGCCGCCTGGTGGCGTAACGTGGTGGTTCAAGCAGGACGAGATTCACCAAGCGACTCACGTCCACCACGGGCCAGAGTTCCTGCCGTGGCATCGTGAGATCGTCAACCGCATCGAGCAGATGCTGCGTTTGGTCAACCCGCAACTTTCGCTGCACTATTGGGACTGGACCCAGGACCCACGCAGCATCCCGAACGCGAATCTCGGCGGCGGCATGACCGGTAACCTGGACCTGTTCACGCCGAGTTTGATGGGGGCGAAGAACGGACTGATTGGAGAGCCGTGGCTGAGCGCCGGGTTCTATGTGCCGGGGGCCGCGAACTACCGCAGTACCGACCCCTTCGATGTGGCCCATTCCAATCCTGCCGACCCACCACGCGACGTCACTCGCGTAGTGGGTGGTTTTGGCGCACCTGAGTCGCCACTCAACGACGACACGATCGTCGGCAAGGTTGATTATGCTGCGATGCGCAGCGAAGTTGATGGTCTGGAAGCGGCGCACGACCGCGCGCATGGCTTCGTCAACATGGGTGGCAGCCATACGTCGTTCCGAGACCCATTCGTCTTTCTGTTGCATTCCAACGTTGACCGCCTTTTCGCACGCTGGCAGACCGATCCAGCCCATCCTTTGAGGCTCGAACCGGCTACTGTCTACGGCACGGAAAGCGCTGACGCGACGCTCAACGCGAATATCGAACCCTGGTCCGGCGGTGGAAGCACCCGGCCCTGGGCGGCGCCAGAGAACGAGCAGGTGCCAAAGAACTACAAACATACCTCGATCGTCTTTCCGCCGTGCTATGACACCAACTTTACGGCCGTGCCGTTGGTAGAAGTGCTCAACGCCAGCGCGCCGCCGACGCTCAATTTCAACGACGTACCCAGCGGCGAGACCACTGTCCGCGCTGCGGTGTTCCGCATCTATGGTTGCAGTAACGTCACCGTACGCGTGAAGGCAGGCGCCGGTCCCGCGGCGCCGTTCACAGTGCTGCAGCCCGCTGCGGGTTCGGTGACCGTGGCCCACGGTGCGCAGCCGTTCATTGAAGCGCGCATCTGGCTCGCCTTCACGGCGGGGGCTGCGAACGTAGCGGTAACTGATGGTGCAGTGACGTTCGAGTGCCCGGAAAACGGCAAGGAGTTCGCCTTCGTTCTGAAAGCTAACGCCATTGTACGGCCGACGGTGGCGGTGATGCTGGCGCTCGACCAGTCTTGGAGCATGTCGTTCCCGGCCGGAACCACCGGCGTGACGCGCCTGGAGGTGCTCAGAGACGCTGCGCGTACATTTATGGAACTGGTTCAACCGAATAACGGCGTCGGGCTGATCCGCTTTGATCACGACTCATACGCGGTGAATGACGCTACCTTCCCCGGCCTGGGTATGACCCGTATCGTGTCTGCAGGCATTTTCGATCCGGGAAGGGTTGCCGCCGTAGCCGCTGTGAACAGCCACGCGGCAAACCCGCTGGGCAACACCTCCGTCGGTGACGGGGTCGACCGCGCTCGCCAGGTGCTAAATGCCGTGCCCGCTGGCGACTATCAACAAAAGGCCATGATCGTGTTAACCGACGGGGTCGAGAACCAGCCGCTGTGGATCTCCGACGTCGCTGGGTCGATTGACGACCGGACGTTCGCGGTCGGGCTGGGCAACGAGCAGCAGGTCAACACCGTAGCCCTTCGCGCGCTGGCCAGGTCGACCGGCGGTGAACTCCTGCTGACAGGCCTGCTTAGCGCATCGATCGACGACTACTTCCGACTCAGCAAGTACTTCCTGCAGATCCTTGCGGGCGTGACCAACACCAACATCATCGTCGACCCATCGGGCTACATTGGCCCAGACCAAAAAGTCCGCGTACCGTTCGTAGTCAGCGAGGCCGACATTGACTGCACCGCGATCCTGATCACCGACACCAACGTTGTCGACATGGCGCTCGAAACGCCCGATGGGTCGCTGATCGACCCTGGCATAGCCTCCGGGCTGGGCATTGACTTCGGTATCGGCGCGCAGACGAAGCACTATCGCTTCACCTTGCCGGTCGCGATCAAGGCGGGGCAGCGGGCTGGCGTTTGGCACATGGTGCTGGAGGTCAACGGAGCCGACTTCAAGAAGACGCTTGCGCTACTGCGCGAGCGAAAGGACGCGCGCTTCCAATCATTCGCCACCCATGGTGCGCGTTACAGCGTGCTGGCCCAGACGTTCTCGAATCTCAAGCTCGCCGCCAGCGTTGAGCAGAGCAGCTTTGAACTCGGGGCCAGCTTGAGCCTGCGTGCCGTCCTGACCGAATATGATCTTCTGGTGGAAAGGCGTGCCACCGTGCGTGTCGAGCTCGAACGTCCAGGGGGCTCCAAAGTTATCCTGGCGCTGGGAGAGGTCGAGCCAGGCACATTCGAGGCCTCGACGCTGGCTTCGTTGCCGGGTGTGTACCGGGCGCGCTTCCTGGCCAAGGGTGTCACACTGCGCGGCACACCATTCACGCGAGAATATTCGGCCACTGCTGCCGTATGGGGGGGTGGCGACCGGCCCTATGACCCCCCGCGCGGCCACGACACTGATCGCTGGTACCAGTTGCTGGCCTGCTTGTTGAGTGAGAAGGCGATTTCATCTAAGCTTGAAGAACGGCTCAAGGAGGAAGGCTTCGACCTCGACGCGATGCGCCGATGCCTGAAGGGAGTCTGCAAGCCAGGTAGCGGCGGGCGCCTCACCAACTAGGCCAGAGAGCGCCCGCCTCGGACATTCTAGGCCGGCGCAGTTTATCGCCAGCAACTTGACAAGTTCGCGCAGTCCTTTGCATACGAAGTTCCGGGCTACGCGAGACCGGACTTCACGTAGGTCAGTCAAAACCTGGAGGTTGCTATGGCTCTACTTCCACCTCGAGTAGTTGGTCCGCTGTCCGAATGCAGCGGCAGCGTACGCGTACAGGGCCAGCTCACCGGATCAACCGTTACGGTATTCGCCAACGGCACAGTGGTGGCATCGGGAGCAGCGACTTGGCCTGACCAGACGTTTCCGCTCACCGGTTCACTGGCTGCGGGCCAGATGGTCACTGCCACCCAGACTGTGGGGCTCGACACGAGCATCGCGTCTCCTGAAGCCGTCAAGGTTCAAGCCAAGCCCCCGGTGATCGGGTCAGTGGGATTCCTGAGCCACTTGAACCAATGTGGAGAGTGCGTGTGGCTTGAGGGACTCGTCCCCGGCGCAAAGGTCGAGCTGCGCGACGGCGCCACTGTGCTGGGCGCAGGTGAAAGCTACGACGGCAACGCTCGCTTTCATCTCGCCACGCCGCTGACCGCGGGCATGGACATCAAGGCACAGCAGGTGGCGTGCGGTATGGCCGGCGTGATCACCGATGGTCCCCCAGTGGACATCTTGGTGGAGAAGCTGCGCACGCTGCCCACTCCCGTGGTGCAGACGCCGCTGCGCGAGTGTGAGCGACGCGTAACGGTAAGCAACATTGTGCATGGGGCCCAAGTGACGTTGATGCGGAGCGCTGGCCCGAACCTGCAAGCATGCTTTGACCTTGACTCACTCTGGATGGGCGTCAACCCCCCGCTCGCACTGGGCGAGACCGTGAGCGCGCTCCAGGAACTGCGCGGACAATGCAAGCTGAAGAGTGCGAACGCCACGCCGGTGGTTGTGGAAGACAACACGCCGGTGCCCGTGGCGAACGTAGTGCCGCCACTATGTGCGGGCAACACCACCGTGGTACTGAGCGGGTTGGTGATGGGTGCCCGAGTGAAGATCCTTGTCGATGGCGCAGACTTGGGCGGGGCCGAATCGCCGGTCGACGGCACTTACGACTTTCTCGTTCCGCCCTTGGTCGGTGGCACCGCGATCACGGCGATTCAAGAGTTGTGTGGCGAGTGGAGCACAAGCGGGTCCGACGTGTTGGTGGACAAGGCGCCCGTGTCGCTGCCTAAGCCAAAGGTTCATGAGCCGCTGTTCGAGTGCGGCGCCGCGGTGCGGGTGTCGAACCTGCACGTCGGCGCGCGAGTGTACGTGTACTCGTCGATGCTCGGTGCACCCATCGGCGAGCGCACGGCAAACGCGGATGAAGTCGACGTGCCGGTAGCGCCCCTACTCATCGAAGGCGACAAGATCTTCGCCGTGCAGCGCGGATGTGGATTGGTGAGCTCGAAGTCCAAGTCCGTGCCGGTGGGCAAGATCGAACGAGTGCCCGCTCCGAAGGTTGTCGAGCCGTTGTACTCGTGCGAGTCGGTCGTGAGGGTGCAGGATGTTGTTCCCGGAGCGCGTGTGGACGTGTATGTCAACGGCGTGTTCCGCGGAAGCACCGTGGGAGGCGGTACCGACCTTGCTGTGGGAGTGAGCGGCCAGTTGGCCGTGGGCGACTCAGTAACCGCGCTCCAGCGGCTGTGTGAGCACATCTCGCCGCAGAGCAAGCCGGTGGGTGTGCAGGAGTTCTTGGGCCGCTGGTATCAGGTGGGCAACAACACCGCAGCGGGGATTCTTGCAGTGCATGCGGCGTTGCTGCACACCGGCAAGATTGTCTACTTCGGCGGCGACCAGCACGACAGCGGGCTCAACGCGGCGGGAGACGTGGACCACACCCGACTCTTCGACTGCGCTACACACGCGATCACGGCGGTGACGGGCCTGCCCGCCAACAGCGACCTATTTTGTTCCGGGCACGCGCAACTCGCTGACGGCCGCATTCTTGCGGCGGGTGGCACGCGCAAATGGGGCGGCGGCGGTATCCACCCATCGGGGCATTTCATCGGGCTGCGCGATGCCTATCTGTTCGACCCAGCCGACGAGTTGTGGCACCCGACGGGCAAAATGGTGACTCAGCGCGCGAGTGAGATCTCGCCGGGCAAAGACATCGAGAAGACCGGAGGGAAGTGGTACCCAACGCTGGTCACGCTGCCCGATGGCCGTGTGCTGGCCGTGTCTGGTCACCCCGAATTGGACGACAACCGCCACAACAACAACTCTCTCGAGCTCTACGACCCGGTAACTGGTGTTTGGTCGATCGTCGGATCTACCGACTACTCCAATATCGACACGGTAGATGCCCGTCGCTATGAGTATCCACGGCTGCACGTGCTGCCCGATGGGTCTGTGATCTCGATGTCACCGATGGCCAACCGGCGTCTGGAGAAATGGCACCCGTTCACAGACGCCACCGATTGGGACGATGTAATTGCGCCACCGCCCGAAGGGATCTACGATAACTGGTTCGCCCAGGACACCACGTCGGTGATGCTTCCCCTTTCGCCAGGCGACAACTACCGTGCACGAATCATGCAAGCGGGGGGCTCCACACCCTACATCCTCGACTTAGGCAACCTAGCGGCTGGCTGGATTGCGGCCCCGCGTGCAATGTTCGACCACCCTGCCATGGGCGACGTCAACCCCGTACGCGAAAACGCCGACTCCGTCATTCTACCCACGGGCGAGATATTTATCGAAGGCGGTCTCAAGAACGGCTCCAACGATGCCACCGGCGTTCGGGCACCCGAGTCCTACAACCCCGCCACGGGGAGTTGGAGGGTGCTGCCACCTACGCCGGTCGTGCGCGGGTACCACAGCACCGCTTTGCTGATGCCCAGCGGCGCCGTGTGGGTCGCTGGGTCCAACTTCAACGCCGCCTCGGGCGTTGGCAACCGCGAACTGCGCATCGAGATCTTCGAGCCGTGGTACTTCTGCGGCCGTCGCCCGTTGATCACCGACGTCGCGCCCAAGGCATGCCACGGTGAGGACATCGAGATCCGTACCCCGGATGTAGCCAACATCAAGAAAGTGGTGATCGTGCGCAGCGGCACGGTGACCCACAATTTCAATCCCGACCAGCGGCACATCACTCTCGAGTTCCACCGAGAAAAGGGCGACGTGATCCTGGCGCGGATGCCGTCCGAGCCTAATGTGGTCGTCGTGGGCTACTACTTGTTGTTTGTGATCGACTCAACTGGCCGGCCGAGTACGGGACGGTTCGTCGAGGTTTGCAAGGGCCGCCCGCGTCGCCCGCGCCCATGGTTCGATCGAGAATGGTGGGAATGGCTGCGCGAACTGATGCGCGACGGCCGCCAGCTGCTGCCAGAAGAGATCCGCCAGATTCAGCGCGATGCGCTTGGTTTGGCGTTTCCGCCACAGCGGCGGCCCATCTCCACCGACCCGCACGGTCACGGTGACCAGGGTGGACACCATGGTGAGAACGAAAATGGCGGCAGTCACGACCACGGTCACGGTCACGGTCACGACCATGATCAAAATACCAATTGACCGGGCGAAAATGTCGCGTCGAGCGCCCACAATTTCGGTGACATGAGTCGGTGTTAGGTGACGCCCAGAAATTTTTGAATCGCGAGATAGGGGGGATTCCGGCACGGCCGGGTGTACGCGTAGACTCTGGCCATGGTGGATGGATTGGCGATTGGCGAGCGATATTGGCCTAGACCCAACAGTCGTGTCACCAGGAGCCATTTGATCTACCACCTTGTAAAACCACCACAAAATCCGCGTGCCGCGAATCTTAAGAGTTACACGACAAGGCCACAGAGTTACACGACAAGGCCACGCCCAACGGGGTTTCGCCGTTTTTCGTGTCGCAAAATCTGTCGTGAAAGCCCGAACTACCGCGACGTGCCCCGTTGCCCCATTGCCATCACCGTCTCCCCGGCCCGCCACTATAGAGTGGCGACGGGACGTCGCTGGCCGGTGGAGGTCAGGCCCGCTCCCGGCGAACTTTTGTCAAGCTGGCTGCATCGGCTTGCATATGCCAACGGTGTGCCTCCGCGCTATTTCGGAGCGGTGCTCGGAGCCGCCGGCGAAAACTGGTCGGCCCAACTTGACCGGCATCTGCCGGATGCTGTTCGCAGCTTGCTGCTCGACCATACGTCGATCTGCCCCGAAGAGATCGACGATCTTTGTCTGGCCCACAGTCCACTCTCGAACTCGCGCTTGCGGCTGCGGGCCCAGCCACAAGATGCAGGGACATCGACGGCGCAGTCCTGTTGGCTGCAGTTCTGTCCGACCTGCCTACGGGAAGACGAGGTGCCCTACTTCCGGCGCAGCTGGACCCTGGCAACCCGCCTGTATTGCTTTCGCCATGGCTGCCGGTTGCGCGACCGTTGCCCATCTTGCGGCCAGGGCCTTGCGCCGGTTCTTCAAGCTCGCCTTGTGCCACAGCAGTACTGCGCCTTCTGCGACGCCCCTCTCGCGAAACCGACCGGCCCGGCAAACTCAGGCGCCCGGCGCCTCGAGCGGCTGATGGACGATCTGCTGCGTCTTGACTCAGCTGGTCGCCCGTATGGCGACCGAAAGTCCCACGCCGCGCGGCTTGCAAGATATCCAGTGCCTGTTGGTCCGACGACATCAACGATCCCGCATCTGTCACATCGGATTCGCTACGATTTCTTCCGGCGACTGTCAGAGCGGCAGATCGAGGCGAGCGGCCCGCAGACCCTCTGGAACCGGCTGGCCAGTGCCGCTGAAAACCACAACGGGCTGGTCAGGACACTTACGGATCGGCTTAGCGAAACTGCCGGGCTGGGGCCGGCCTCCTCCTCCAGAGAGCCTGATCTGGCCGCCTTGCTGCGGGCCGCGGCCCGGCTTCACGAAGACCGCAGCACTCCTGTCGCAACTCGCGCGGTCTCTTACACGTCAGGGGCTTCCGAAGATCCCGCCAGGCCAGCATCAGCGAGTTGCTCAGGATCGGGCAGGTCGCGCAAGGACTCCATCCCGAAGGCAGCCAAGAAAGCTTCGGTCGTGACGAAGGTATAAGGCGCGCCGCGGCGGGGTTCGCGCGGACCGGTGCCGATCAGGTCTCGGTCCGCCAGCCGCCCGATCAGGTCACGGCTGATCTCTTTCCCGAAAATCTCCTTCAACCCGTCACGGCTGATCGGTTGGTGAAAGGCAATTGCCGCCAGAACGGCCAGGTCAAACTCTGACAGGTTCAAGGCCTGCCCCCCCACATCCGCCGCAGCGCGGATCACCGGGGCGTAGGCGGGCTTTGTCCGTAGCATCCAGCCACTGCCCACCTGCGCCACCTCATAGGGGCGGTCCTCCAGATCAAGCGCCAGATCCTCGATCAGAAGATCGACCAAGGCCCCCTGCCCCACCACCCTTGCCAGATCGTCCCGCGCCACCGGCGAAGCGGATGCGAACAGCACCGCCTCGATCCGCCGCATCCACTCGCGCCAGCGCAGATCGGCTGGCAGGTCAGCAAGGTCCCGGTCAAGACCTGCCTCCTCGCGCCGCGCCATGGTCAGACCCCGTAAAGGCGAAACGTGTCCCGCCCAGTCAGCTCACGGATAGCCCCCTGGCGGACCAGCCGGTCGCACAGCCGCCGCGCGGCCCGGTCCGACATGAAGTCAAGGGCCGAGGGTGCCAGCGCATCGCGCGACAAGAACAAATCGACGGCGCGCGCGGCCCCCTTGGCGCGCAGCTTGGGGGCCACCGCGCGCAACCGGACCGCCGCCCGGGAAAGTTCCCCCGCCAGAGGCAGGGCCTGTCGCACTCCGACACCGACCGCCCGGTGGCAGGCCAGCCGTAACTCATCCCCGCGCAGGCGCAGATCACGCACCTTCAGGGCCAGCGACAAAAGCGGCAGAACATGGGTCCACCCGAGTGACTTCGCCAGCGCCGCATCCGCAAGGATCAAGGCCACCGTCTCGCCACGCGGACTGTCGGCCAGCACGGCCTCGATGACCTGCGCCGCGCGGTCAACGGGGGTTGGCCCAGTGGAATCCAGGCAAAGGGCAATCCGCTCTGGCGCGACACCCTCCAGCGCGCTGCCCAGATTTGAGACCGAGATAGGCCGCGCAACCGACTTGGACCATTGCCGAAAGACTCTGCCCGCCGGGCCGGGATCATCGCCTGCTTTCGTCAGATGCACCGCATCACGCAAGGCTCCGGCCCCTTCGCGCCGGCCAGAGTGGCCCACGCAAACCTCCGCTGCCGCCAGCGCCAAGCGGTCACGCCATAAGGTTTGGGGCAGATCTGCGGCGGTTGTCACAAAGATCAGATGTGCCAGTGCGGCCCCGGACCGGAATGCTGCGGCCTCGAAGGTTTCCGCAGGCCCGGACATAATCCAGCCCGGGAGGGGAGGGCGCATCGGCAGGGCCACAGTTGTCGCGTTGTCTCTAATTACGGGAGTCTTCGCGTTGGCCGGTATTTTCCCAAGTTTGTGGGACCGTTCAACTACCTGGGGTCATGCTGCATGCTGAAAGAGCGGTAAAGGCACGAATGGCGAAATGATGGTCTGCCTTGGTTGAATGGGCGGCCAGTAGGCGAGACGTTCCGCAAGATCGCCGTTGGCAAGGGCGACG
>JANMZX010000071.1:0-26877 GCA_031383745.1 Rhodoferax sp.
GAACGCGGCGTACGCCTGAGCGGCGGGCAGCGCCAGCGCATCGCCATCGCACGGGCCATGCTCAAGAACCCCCCGCTGTTGCTGCTCGACGAGGCTACCAGCGCGCTGGATGCCGAGAGCGAGCGCATGGTGCAGGCGGCGCTCGAATCCGCGATGCGCAACCGCACCACGCTGGTGATCGCGCACCGGCTGGCAACCGTGCAGAAGGCCGACCGCATCATCGTGCTGGACCAGGCGAGGATCGTCGAGCAGGGTACCCACGCGTCGCTGGTGGCCCAGGGCGGTGTGTACGCGCGGCTGGCTGCGCTGCAGTTCACCAGCTGACCGGGCCAGCCCGGAGGCTTATTGCAGCTGGCCCTTGAGGGCGTCGGGCAGCGGCAGCTGCATCACCGAAATGCCTTCGTCCAGCAGGGACTCGGTCTCGGCTGGCGACGCCTTGCCGCGGATCCCGCGCTGTGGCGTTTCGCCGTAATGGATGCGGCGCGCTTCCTCGGCGAACCGGGCGCCAACATCCTCGGTGTTGGCCAGCACCCGGCGTGCCAGTGCCATCCAGGCCAGCTGGATTTCGGTGTCGGGGTTGGCCTGGGTCGCCACCACGTCCTGCACGGGCGCTTCGGGCGCACGCGCGTGCCCGAGGTTGAGCCGGGGCGCACTGAGCTTCTTGCTGACCTGGGTATCGCCGCACATCGGGCAGGACACCAGGCCGCGTGCCAGCTGGCTGGCGAAGTCGTCCTCCGAGCCGAACCAGCCCTCGAACACATGCAAACCGCTGCACTGAAGATCCAGCACTTTCATGGCCGGATTATCCCGCAAGGGCCTGATCGGCGACGGGCTTCCAGTCGAGAGACCAGGCGCCCGACAACAGGTTCTGCAGCCACAGGGCACCGACGAGTGTCTTGCCATCGGTGATCGTGCCGTCGCGGCACCACTGCGACACGTCCGCGGGGCTTGCGCTGATCACGTCGAGAAACTCGCCTTCGTCGAGCGAACGCTCACCGGCGGTCAGGCCGCGCGCGAACCAGACATCGATGAATTCGGTCGAATAGGCCACCAGCGGATGGATCAGCCCGGCACGGGCCCATTCGGCGGCACGGTAGCCGGTTTCTTCGCGCAGCTCGCGCTGGGCGCACAACCACAGGTCCTCGCCCGGGTCGAGTTTGCCGGCGGGGAACTCGGTGATCACATGGCCGATGGGGTAGCGGAACTGGCGCTCCATCACGACTTTGAGCGAACCGTCGGCGGCGTCCTGGAGCAGCGGGATGACCATCACGGCGCCGGGGTGCACCACGTACTCGCGGGTCGCGGACCGGCCATTCGGCAGACGGACCGTATCCCGCCGCACCTGCAGGAAATCGCCGTTCAGGAGCTCCTGGCGCGACGCCAGGTGCTCGGTCAGGTGGGCGTCCTGCACGGGATCGTGGGTCGACGCGGTAGCTGGCCGAACCAGCCGGTCAGGCGGCCATCATGCTGGCGACCGCCCGGGCGCACAGGGCCATCAGGCCACCCGGAAACAGGCCCACGAGCAGCACCAGCGCGCCGTTGATCGACAGCACTACCCGAATGTCCGCCGGGGCATGGATGGCCGCGGTCTGGACCGGTTCGTCGAAATACATGACCTTGACGACACGCAGGTAGTAGAACGCGCCGACCAGCGACATCATGACGGCGAAGATCGCCAGACCGATATGCATCGCCTGCCCGGAGGACACCAGCGCCTGCAGCACCGAAAGCTTGGCGTAGAAGCCGACCATGGGCGGAATGCCGGCCAGCGAGAACAGGCATACCGCCATCACCGCCGCATACAGCGGGCTGCGCTGGTTGAGGCCGGCGAAATCGGTGATCTCCTCGCTCTCGAAGCCCTTGCGCGAGAGCAGCAGGATCACACCAAACGTGGCCAGGGTGGTCAGCACATAGGTCAGGATGTAGAACATCGACGAACCGTAGGCGTCGGCCGACGAAATCGAATTGCCGTTGATCACGCCCGACATCATCCCCAGCAGCACAAAACCCATCTGCGAAATCGTGGAGAACGCCAGCATGCGCTTGAGGTTGGTCTGCGCGATGGCGGCCAGGTTGCCCACCAGCAGCGAGCCGATGGACAACAGCGCCAGCATCTGCTGCCAGTCGAGCGCCAGCGGCAGCAGGCCCTCGACCAGCATGCGGATGAAGATCGCAAAGGCCGCCAGCTTGGGCGCACCACCGACCAGCAGCGTCACCGTGGTGGGAGCACCCTGGTAGACGTCCGGGATCCACATGTGGAACGGCACCACACCCAGCTTGAACGCCAGGCCGGCCACCACGAACACCAGGCCGAACACCAGCACCTGGTGCTTGATGCGCCCGGACGCGATCACCTGGGCGACCTCGTTCACGTCCAGCGTGCCGGTGGCGCCGTACATCATGGACATGCCGTAGAGCAGGAAGCCGGAGGCCATGGCACCGAGCACGAAGTACTTCATGGCGGCTTCGGTGGCGACGACGCTGTCGCGCCGCAAGGCCACCAGCGCGTAGCTCGACAGCGTCAGCAACTCCAGCCCCATGTAGATCACCAGGAAGTTGTTGCCGCCGATCATGAAGAACATGCCCAGCAGGCCGAACAGCGACAGCGTGAACAATTCGCCGCCGCGCAGCATGTCGCGGGCGCCGGCATAGGGCCGGCCATACACGAGGGTTACCAGCACCGCCAGCGTGGCGAAGCATTTGAGCCAGTTGCCCATCTGGTCGCTGATGACAAGCTTGCCAAAACCATACTGGTTCAGGCCGCTGATGGCGTATTCGGCCTGCATGGCGGCCACCAGCGCCAGCGTGGCGATGGTCAGCACGTAGGTCGTGGTCCGGCCGGCGCTCTTGACGCCCAGGTCGACGAGCGCAATCACGCAGGCCAGGGTCAGCAAGGCGATCTCGGGGTAGACCGTGATCCAACTGTAGTTGTCAATCATTGTCCG
This sequence comes from Rhodoferax sp., assembly GCA_031383745.1. Classification (GTDB taxonomy): domain Bacteria; phylum Pseudomonadota; class Gammaproteobacteria; order Burkholderiales; family Burkholderiaceae_C; genus CAISIP01. The sequence goes on from JANMZX010000071.1 coordinate 2,946, forward strand.
GGTCTCTCAATTCAACTTGGTAAGTGCCACGTGCCTGAGCAACTCGGCGACCGAACCGTTCATGACGTCGGTGAACGGCTTGGGATACACACCCATGTACAGCACCGGGACCGCCAGCAGGGTCATGGTGAGGAACTCGCGCGCGCTGATGTCCTGCAGGGCCTTGACATCGTCATTGGCCACCGCGCCCAGGTAGACCCGCTTGAACATCCACAAGGTGTAGGCAGCACCGAAGACCAGCGCCGTGGCAGCGGCGAATCCGAGCCAGAAATTGGCCTTGACCGCAGCCAGGATGACCATCCACTCGCCGACGAAACCGGCAGTGCCCGGCAGGCCGCAGTTGGCCATCGAGAAGAACAGCGCGAAGGCGGCGAACTTGGGCATGGTGTTGACCACGCCGCCGTAGGACGCAATCTCGCGCGAATGCACCCGGTCGTACAACACGCCGATGGCCAGGAACATGGCGGCCGACACAAAACCGTGCGCGATCATCTGGACGATGCCACCCGACACGCCGAGGTCGCTGAACACGAAGAATCCCAGTGTGACGAATCCCATGTGCGCCACCGACGAATAGGCCACCAGTTTTTTCATGTCCTTCTGGACCATCGCCACCAGCCCGACGTAGACCACGGCGATCAGCGACAGCGTGATCATCAGCCCCGCCCACTCGCGCGAGGCGTCGGGCACGATGGGCAGCGAGAAGCGCAGGAAGCCATAGGCACCGAGCTTGAGCATGATCGCCGCCAGCACGGCGGAGCCACCGGTGGGTGCCTCCACGTGCACATCCGGCAACCAGGTGTGCACCGGCCACATCGGCACCTTGACCGCAAAGGCCGCCAGGAAGGCAAAGAACAGCAGCGTCTGCGTGGTGCTGCCCAACGGCAGCTTGTGCCAGGTGAGCAGGTCAAAGCTGCCACCCGACTTCGTGTACAGGAAGATCAGCGCGACCAGCATCAACAGCGAGCCAAGCAGCGTGTAGAGGAAGAACTTGAAGGCCGCGTAGATCTTGTTCGGCCCGCCCCAGATGCCGATGATCAGGTACATCGGGATCAGCGTGGCCTCGAAGAACACGTAGAACAGCAGGCCGTCGAGCGCGCTGAACACGCCGATCATCAGGCCGCTGAGGATCAGGAAGGCGCCCATGTACTGGTTGACCTTGCGGGTGATGACCTCCCAGCCCGCAATCACCACAACCAGGTTGATGAAGGCCGTCAGCAGCACGAACCACAACGAGATGCCGTCCAGGCCCACGTGGTAGAAGACGTTGAAGCGTCCGATCCAGGGCGTGCGTTCGACAAACTGCATGGCCGAGGTGCCGAGCTTGAAGCCGTCGTACAGCGGCAGGGTGACCAGGAACGACACCAACGCGCCGATCAGGGCGACCCAGCGCACTGCAGTGGCCTGCTCGTCCCGCCCCAGGGCCAGCAATATGACGCCAAAGGCGATCGGCATCCAGATAGCCAGGCTCAGCAATCCCATTTTTCTTGTTCTCCTAGCGCCAGACGAAATACGTCATCAGCACAAACACGCCCAGAATCATCGTCAGCGCATAGTGGTACAGGTAGCCCGACTGGAAGTGCCGCACGACCGCGGACACCAGCCCCACCAGCTTCCAGGAGCCGTTGACAAGTACCCCGTCGATGATGGCCTGGTCGCCGCCCTTCCACAGGCCGGTGCCCAGAGCGCGCGCGCCCCGGGCCAGCACGTTTTCGTTGAACCAGTCGAGGTAGTACTTGTTCTCGAGCAGGGTGTAGATCGGCTGCACGCGCACCTGTATCGCCGCCGGCAGCGCCGGGTTGACCATGTACATGTAGTAGGAGCAGGCCACGCCGGCCAGGGCCAGCCAGAACGGCGCAGTGGTCAGGGCATGTGTGGCCATCTGCGCCGGGCCGTGGAATATCTTGCCCAGTTGCTGCATGGCCGGGTGGGCTGCCGCGTTGACGAAGATCGCGTCCTTGAAGAAGTCGCCAAACAGCATCGGGCCGATGGTCATGAAGCCGATCACCACCGAGGGTATCGCCAGCAGGATCAGGGGCACTGTCACCACCCAGGGCGACTCGTGCGGCGCGTGCTGCCCGCCGTGGTGGCCATGGTGGTCGTCGTGGTGCGCATCCGGGTTCTGGTCGAAACGCTCCTTGCCATGGAACACCAGGAAATACATCCGGAACGAGTAGAACGCGGTGACGAAAACGCCCGCGAGCACGGCGAAATGCGCGAATCCGGCGCCGGGCAGATGGCTGAAGTGCACCGCCTCGATGATGCTGTCCTTGGAGTAGAAACCGGCGAAGAACGGCGTGCCGATCAGCGCCAGCGACCCCAGCAGGGCGGTGATCCAGGTGATCGGCATGTACTTGCGCAGGCCTCCCATCCAGCGGATGTCCTGGTTGTGGTGCACCCCCATGATCACCGAGCCCGCGGCCAGGAACAGCAAGGCCTTGAAGAAGGCATGGGTCATCAGGTGGAACACGGCTACCGAGTAGGCCGAGGCGCCAAGGGCCACGGTCATGTAGCCGAGTTGCGACAGGGTCGAATACGCGACAACCCGCTTGATGTCGTTCTGGATGATGCCCAGGAAACCCATGAACAGCGCCGTGATGGCGCCAATGACCAGCACGAAATTCAGCGCGGTGTCGCTCAGTTCGAACAGCGGCGACATGCGCGCCACCATGAAGATCCCAGCCGTGACCATGGTGGCTGCGTGGATCAGCGCCGAGATCGGCGTGGGGCCCTCCATCGAGTCGGGCAACCAGACATGCAGCGGAAACTGCGCCGACTTGCCCATGGCACCCACAAACAGGCAGATGCAGATCACGGTCACCAGCATCCAGTCGGTGCCGGGAAACGCGAGCTTGGCCAGTTCCGGGCCCTTGGCGAAAACCTCGGTGTAGTTCAGCGAACCGGCAAAGGCAACCACCAGCCCGATACCCAGGATGAAGCCGAAGTCGCCCACCCGGTTCACCAGGAAGGCCTTCATGTTGGCGAAGATGGCGGTGGGCCGGTTGAACCAGAAGCCGATCAGCAGGTAGGACACCAGGCCCACCGCCTCCCATCCGAAGAACAGCTGCAGCATGTTGTTGCTCATCACGAGCATCAGCATGGAGAACGTGAACAGCGAGATGTAGGCAAAGAAACGGTTGTAGCCGTCGTCGTCGTGCATGTAGCCGATGGTGTAGATGTGCACCATCAGCGAGACGAAGGTCACCACACACATCATCATCGCGGTGAGGCCGTCGACCAGGAAGCCGATCTCCATCTTGAGGCCACCCACGACCATCCAGGTGTAGACCGTCTCGTTGAAGCGCGCACCGTCCACGACCACGCTTTGAAGGGTCATGGCCGACAGGATGAAGGCCAGCAGCACGCCGCCGATCGTGAGGCTGTGGCTGATGGTGCGCCCGAAGCGGTTGCCGCCGAACGCGGTGCCGAACACGCCGGTCACGACAGCACCGACCAGTGGCGCCAGCGCCACCGTCAGCAGGATGGGGGCAGAGAGGGTTTGGCTCATCTTGTTATTCAGCCCTTGAGCGAATTGAGTTCATCCACGTTGATGTTCGACTTGTTGCGGAACAGCTGCACCAGGATGGCCAGGCCGATGGCCGACTCGGCCGCAGCCACGGTGAGGATGAAGAACACGAAGATCTGGCCGCGCATGTCGCCCAGGTAGTAGGAGAAGGCGACGAAGTTCATGTTGACCGCCAGCAGCATCAGCTCGATGGCCATCAGCAGGATGATCAGGTTCTTGCGGTTCAGGAAGATGCCGATCACCGACAAGGCAAACAGCATCGCGCCCAGCGAGAGAAAGTGCCCCAGCGTCAATGTCATGCTTTTGTCTCCGGGCCCGGTGCGGTGTCGGCCGGCGGCTCGGCCGGCCTGGTGGGTGCCAGCTTGACCAGTTGCACCCGGTCACGCGAGCGCACGCTGATCTGCGCGCTGGCGCCGATGTGTTTGCTGTCCTTGCGACCGCGCAGGGTCAGCGCGATGGCGGCGATGATGGCCACCAGCAGGATCACCGCGGCGATCTGCACTGGAAGCACGTACTCGGAATACAGCAGCACGCCCAGATCCCGGGTATTGGATGCCTGCCCTGCCGCCTGCGCCAGCACAACAATGGGCTTGGGCGCTTCGCTGAGCCGAAAGCCGCCCATCAGCACGGCGGCCATCTCCAGCGCAATCAGTGCGCCGACCGTGCCAGCCAGCGGAAAGTGCCGCCAGAAGCCCTGGCGCACGCTGTCGATGTTGATGTCGAGCATCATCACGACGAACAGGAACAGCACCATCACCGCGCCGACATACACCAGCACCAGTGCGATGGCCAGGAACTCGGCCTTGAGCAGCATCCAGATCATGGCCGCCTGGAAGAACGCCAGCACCAGGTACAGCGCGGCGTGGACCGGGTTGCGCGCCGTCACCACCCGGAACGCGGCAAACAGCAGCAGGGCCGCAAAAACGTAGAACAGACCGGCTTTGAAATCCATGGCACGTGTTTCTCGGAGTCACCGCATCAGCGGTATTTGGCGTCCGCGGCCCTGCGCGCGGCAATCTCGCCCTCGTAGCGATCCCCCACCGCCAGCAGCATGTCCTTCGTGAAGTACAGGTCCCCGCGCTTCTCGCCGTGGTATTCGAAGATGTGGGTCTCGACGATCGAGTCGACCGGGCAGCTTTCCTCGCAAAAGCCGCAGAAGATGCATTTGGTCAGGTCGATGTCGTAGCGGGTGGTGCGGCGCGATCCGTCGTCGCGCACCTCGGACTCGATGGTGATCGCCATGGCCGGGCACACCGCCTCGCACAACTTGCAGGCGATGCAGCGCTCCTCGCCGTTCTCGTAGCGGCGCAGCGCATGCAAGCCGCGAAAGCGCGGGCTGGCAGGCGTCTTTTCCTCCGGGAACTGCACCGTGATCTTGCGCCGGAACATGTAGCGGCCAGTGACAGCCATGCCCTTGAACAGTTCCAGCAGCATGAAACTGGAGAGGAAGTCCTTGAGGGAAAAAGGCGCCGAGACAGGCGCACCGGAAGAGGTAACAGCAGTCATGGTCTTAGTTCCAGATATTGAATGGGGTCTGCATCCAGGCCCCTACGACCACCAGCCAGACAAGGGTGACAGGGATGAAGATCTTCCAGCCCAGGCGCATGATCTGGTCGTAGCGATACCGCGGGAAGGTGGCGCGAACCCACAGGAACATGGTGACGACCACGAAGGTCTTGATCGCCAGCCAGATCCACCCGGGGATCCAGTCGAGGAAAGCAAACGGCGACAACCAGCCCCCCAGGAACAGCAGCGAACACAGCGTCGACACCAGGATCATGTTGGCGTATTCGGCCAGGAAGAACATGGCAAACGACATGCCGGAGTATTCGACCATGTGCCCGGCCACGATTTCCGACTCGCCCTCGACCACGTCGAACGGGTGGCGGTTGGTTTCGGCCAGACCGGAGATGAAATACACCAGGAAGATCGGCAGCAGCGACAGCCAGTTCCAGGACAGGATGCCCACACCGTGCGAGGCGAAGATGCCCTTGCCCTGCCCCATCACGATGTCGCTGAGGTTCATGCTCGCCGACACCATCAAAACCACGACCAGGCAAAAGCCCATGGCGATCTCGTAGCTGACCATCTGGGCCGACGCGCGCAATGCACCCAGGAAGGCGTACTTGGAGTTGGACGCCCAGCCGGCGATGATCACACCGTAGACCTCGAGCGAGGTGATGGCCATCAGGAACAGCAGGCCGGCATTCACGTTGGCGAGCGCGACTTCGGGCCCGAACGGGATCACGGCCCAGGCCGCCAGCGCCGGCATGATGGTCATGATCGGCCCGAGCAGGAACAGGCCCTTGCTCGCCGCCGAGGGAACAATGATTTCCTTGGTGAGCAGCTTCAGGGCATCGGCGATCGGGGTCAGGAGGCCCTTGGGGCCGACGCGGTTCGGGCCGTTGCGCAACTGGGTGAAGGCGATCGCCTTGCGTTCCCACAGCGTGAGGTAGGCGACACAACCCATCAGCGGTGCGAGCACCACGACGATCTTGATCAGGGCCCACACCACCGGCCAGACCAGGGCGGTCCACCAGGGTGAGGCCATCAGACCCAGGCCACCGGCGTAGAACTGGTCGATCATGCCACTGCCTCCTGCGGAGCCGGCTGAGGCGCGGCCGCAACGCTTGCACGTGCATCCGCGGTCAGCTGCAGCGATGTGGCACGCCGCACGATCGAGTCGAGCTGGTAGATCGACGCCACGACAGGGTCGGTCGATGCCGGCGACAGGTCAATCGGCGCGCTCGTCTGGTTGCCAAGCCGGTCTGGGGGCACCATGGCGGCGCCTGCCAGGCCGGTGCGCGCCAGGACGTCAGGCGTGGATTCGAAATCAAACCCGGGCAGGCCCAGCGTATTGGCCAGCACGCGCAGCACCTTCCAGCCCGGGCGCGCATCGCCTGCCGGCTTGACCACCGCATGGAACCCCTGCAAACGGCCTTCGGCGTTGACAAAACTGCCGGAGGTTTCGGTGAAAGGCGTGATCGGCAGCAACACGTCGGCGATGTCCATGTTGGCCATGAACGGGCTCAGGCTCACGACCATCTGCGCCTTGGACAAGGCACCAGCGCCACCGGCCGCGTCGAAAGCCGGTTCGTTGTTGAACAGCAGCACGGCCTTGAGGCCGCCCGCCAGCATCTGGCCGGCATGCAAGCCGCCGCCCGCCGGCATGGCGCCGACCAGCTGCGCACCCACCGTGTTGGCGGCTTCGGTGAGGTACCCGACCCGGGCGCCGGTCTGGCCGGCGATCCAGTTTGCCAGCGCCAGCAGGCTGCCTGCGCGGCCATGGTGTGCGGCCGCGTTGCCCAGCAGCACTGCTTTGCGCTCGCCGCCCAGGAGCGACCTGGCGATGGCGCTGGACGCGCCATCCGCCGTGCCTGCAAACGGCGCCGGTATGCCTTTTTCGGCGGCGATCGCGCACGCCAGATTGGCCAGCGCGCGCGCCCATTCTGCAGACGGGGCGACCACCGTGTTGGCCACCGGCAAGGCCCAGTCCTGCACCTGCGCGTTGACCACGTGGACAACGCAACCCTTGCGGGTGGCCTGGCGGATACGCTGCGCGAACAACGGATGGTCCTTGCGCAGGTTGGAGCCGACCACCAGCACCCGCTGCAGGTCGGACAGCGCTGCGATGTCCATGCCGAGATAACGGGCGCCCTGCGCCGCGGCGAACTCGGCGTTGCGCAGGCGGTAGTCGATGTTGTCGCTGCCCAGGCCACGCACCAGCGCCCCGGCCAGGAACAACTCCTCGACCGTGCTGTGCGGGCTGACCAGCGCTCCGATGCTGGCCGCGCCGTGGTCGGCCTTGATCTGCTTGAGACCGTTGGCGACGTACTCGAGCGCGGTCTGCCAGTCGACGGTGCGCCACTGCCCGCCCTGCTTGAGCATTGGTGCTGTCAGGCGACCCGGCCCGTTGAGGGCTTCGTACGAAAACCGGTCGCGGTCGGCGATCCAGCATTCGTTGACGGCTTCGTTTTCCAGCGGAACGACACGCATCACCTTGTTGTTCTTGACCTGCACCACCAGGTTCGCGCCGGTCGAGTCATGCGGGCTGACCGACTTGCGGCGCGACAGCTCCCAGGTGCGGGCGCTGTAGCGAAACGGCTTGCTGGTGAGCGCGCCCACCGGACAGATGTCGATCATGTTGCCGGAGAGTTCGGAGTCGATCGACTGCCCGATGAAGGTCTCGATCTCGGCATGTTCGCCGCGGTGCGACATGCCGAGTTCCATCACGCCGGCCACCTCCTGGCCGAAACGCACGCAGCGCGTGCAATGGATGCAGCGGCTCATTTCCTCCATGGAAACCAGCGGGCCGGCATCCTTGTGGAACACGACGCGTTTTTCTTCCGCGTAGCGCGAGGAGCTGCCGCCGTAACCCACGGCCAGGTCCTGCAGCTGGCATTCGCCGCCCTGGTCGCAGATCGGGCAGTCGAGCGGGTGGTTGATCAGCAGGAACTCCATCACCGACTGCTGCGCCTTGATCGCCTTGTCGCTCTTGGTGCGCACGATCATGCCCTGGGTCACGGGCGTGGCGCATGCCGGCATGGGCTTGGGCATCTTCTCGACGTCCACCAGGCACATGCGGCAGTTGGCGGCGATGCTGAGCTTCTTGTGGTAGCAGAAATGCGGGATGTAGGTGCCCGCCTTGTCGGCCGCATGCATGATCATGCTGCCTTCGTCGATGCCCACCTTCTTGCCGTCGAGTTCGATTTCAACCATGTTGGGATGCCCGTTCAGACGTAGGCCGGGACCATGCAGGTCTTGTGTTCTACGTGGTGCTCAAATTCGTGGCGGAAATGCTTGATCATGGCCCGCACCGGCATCGCCGCCGCGTCGCCGAGCGCGCAGATCGTGCGCCCCTGGATGTTGTCCGCCACCGAATTGAGAAGATCCATGTCGCTCGGGCGGCCCTGGCCGTTCTCGACCCGGTCGACCATGCGCGACAACCAGCCGGTACCCTCGCGGCAGGGCGTGCATTGACCGCAGGACTCGTGCATGTAGAAGTAGCTCAGCCGCTGCAACGACTTCACCATGCAGCGGCTGTCGTCCAGCACGATGACCGCGCCGGAACCCAGCATCGAGCCGGCCTTGGCGATCGAGTCGTAGTCCATCGTGCACTCCATCATGATGGATGCAGGCAGGATAGGGGCCGACGAGCCCCCCGGGATCACCGCCTTGAGCTTGCGGCCGGCGCGCACGCCGCCGGCGAGCTCCAGCAGTTTGGCAAATGGCGTGCCCAGCGGCACCTCGTAGTTGCCCGGCAGTTCCACGTCGCCGCTGACCGAATAGATCTTGGTTCCGCCATTGTTGGGTTTGCCGCAGGCCAGATAGGCCGCACCGCCATGACGGATGATCCAGGGCACCGCCGCGAAGGTCTCGGTGTTGTTGATCGTCGTGGGCTTGCCGTACAGGCCGAAGCTGGCCGGAAACGGCGGCTTGAAGCGGGGCTGGCCCTTCTTGCCCTCGAGCGATTCGAGCAGGGCTGTTTCCTCGCCGCAGATGTAGGCGCCGAAGCCGTGCGCCGCGTGCAGCTGGAAGCTGAATCCGCTGCCCAGAATCTTGTCGCCCAGCAGGCCGGCGGCTCGTGCCTCCTCCAGGGCCTCCTCGAAGCGGTCGTAGGTGTCGAAGATTTCGCCGTGGATGTAGTTGTAACCCACCGAGATGCCCATCGCATAGGCGGCGATGACCATGCCTTCGATCACGATATGCGGGTTGAACTGCAGGATGTCGCGGTCCTTGCAGGTGCCGGGTTCGCCTTCGTCCGAATTGCAGACCAGGTACTTCTGGCCCGGGAACTGGCGTGGCATGAAGCTCCACTTCAGGCCGGTCGGAAAACCCGCGCCGCCGCGGCCGCGCAGGCCGGACTCCTTGACCGTGGCGATCACCTGGTCCTGGGTCAGGCCCTCGCCGCCGTCCAGCGCGAGCACCTTGCGCAGGGCCTGGTAACCACCCCGTGCCTCGTAGTCCTTGAGGCGCCAGTTGGCGCCGTTGAGACCAGCGTATATCTGCGGATCGATATGGCGATCATGGAAACAGGTCTCCACACCCGTCGCCTTGAATTGCGCCAGCACCTGGACGGCGGTCATCATGGGGCCTCCGCCGCGCGCAACGCATCCACCAGCTGGTCGAGTTTCTCGTGGCTCATGAAACTGCACATGGTGCGGTCATTGACCAGCATCACCGGGGAATCCGCACAGGCGCCGAGGCACTCGCTTTGCTGCAGCGTGAACATGCCGTCCTTCGTGGTTTCGCCCATGCCGACGCCCAGCTTGCGCTCCAGGTGCTGCAACGCACCGGCGCCGTCGCGTAGCTGGCAGGGCAGGTTGGTACACACGTTGAGCTTGTATCGGCCCACCGGTTTCTGGTTGTACATGTTGTAGAAGGTGGTCACCTCGCGCACGGCGATCGGGGCCATGCCCAGGTAGTCGGCGACCAGCTTTTCGCTGTCGGCGCTGACGCTGCCCAGCTCCTGCTGCACGATCGTCAAGCAGGCCATCACGGCGGACTGCTTCTGGTCTGGCGGGTACTTCGCCACTTCCTTCGCAAAGCGCACACGCGCTGCTTCCGAAATCATCGATCAATCTCCCCAAACACAATGTCCATGGTGCCGATGATCGCCACCGCGTCGGCAATCATGTGGCCACGGGTCAGTTCGTCCATGCCGGCCAGGTGCGCGAACCCGGGCGGCCGGATCTTCAGCCGGTAGGGCTTGTTGGCGCCATCGCTGACGATATAGATGCCGAACTCGCCCTTCGGGTGCTCCACCGCCGCATAGGCCTCGCCCGCGGGCACGTGGAAACCCTCGGTGAACAGCTTGAAGTGGTGGATCAGCTCCTCCATGCTCGACTTCATCGATTCGCGCGAAGGCGGTGCGATCTTGTGGTCATCGGTGATCACCGGGCCCGGATTGGCGCGCAACCAGTCGACGCACTGCTTCATGATGCGGTTGGACTGGCGCATTTCGGCCACCCGCACCAGGTAGCGGTCGTAACAATCGCCGGTCTTGCCGACCGGAATGTCGAAGTCGACCAGTCCGTAGGCGTCGTAGGGCTGCTTCTTGCGCAGATCCCAGGCGACCCCCGAACCGCGCAGCATGGGGCCGGTGAAGCCCATGTGCAGCGCGCGTTCAGGCGATACCACGGCGATGCCGACGGTGCGTTGCTTCCAGATGCGGTTGTCGGTCAGCAGCGTCTCGTATTCATCGACCTGCCCGGGGAAGTTCTTGCAGAAGTCATCGATGAAATCGAGCAGGCTGCCCTGGCGGTTTTCGTTGAGCTGGGCAATCGCCTTGGCGTTGCGGATCTTGCTGACCTGGTACTGCGGCATGGTGTCCGGCAGATCCCGGTAGACACCGCCGGGCCGGAAATAGGCCGCGTGCATGCGCGCGCCCGAGGCGGCTTCGTACATGTCGAACAGGGCCTCGCGTTCACGGAAGCAATAGATAAGGATGTTCATCGCGCCGCAATCGAAGCCGTGCGCGCCCAGCCACAACAGGTGGTTGAGCAACCGGGTGATCTCGGCGAACATCACGCGGATGTACTGGGCCCGCAGCGGCACATCGACCTGCAGCAGCTTCTCGATGGCCAGGCAGTAGGCCTGCTCGTTGGCCATCATCGACACGTAGTCGAGCCGGTCCATGTAGGGCAGCGACTGGATGTAGGTCTTGCTCTCGGCGAGCTTCTCGGTGGCGCGGTGCAGCAACCCGATATGCGGATCCGCGCGCTGGACCACCTCGCCGTCGAGTTCAAGCACCAGGCGCAGCACGCCATGGGCTGCCGGGTGCTGCGGCCCGAAATTCAGGGTGTAGTTCTTGATCTCAGCCATGAAAAGTTGCTTCCGTGCGACCGGCTCCAGGGCGGCCCGTCAATGCCGGCCCCCGTAGTTGTCTTCCCGCACGATGCGCGGCGTGATCTCGCGCGGCTCGATCGTGACGCCCTGGTAGATCACCCGCTTGGCTTCAGCGTCGTAACGCATCTCGACGTGCCCGGTGGTGGGGAAGTCCTTCCGGAACGGATGGCCGATGAAACCGTAGTCGGTCAGTATGCGACGCAGGTCGTTGTGGCCCTCGAACACGATGCCGAACAGGTCGAATGCCTCGCGCTCGAACCAGTTGGCAGAGTTCCACACGCCGCACAACGACACCACTGCAGGCACGTCGTCGTCGGGCGCAAACACCTTGAGCCGGACACGCTGGTTCAGGCTGACCGACAACAGGTGCGACACCACGCAGAACCGGCCGGCATCCGCACCGCCGGTGTACTCGGAGTAGTCGACGCCGCACAGGTCGACCAGTTGCTCGAACCGGCACCCGGGCGCGTCACGCAGCAGGGTGGCAGCGGCCAGGTAGTCGGCGGCACGTACAACGACCGTCACCTCGCCGAACGCCACCGTCAGTCGCAGCGCCTTGTCGCCAAGTGCCGCTGCGACGGCGGCCTTGAGGGTCTCGGGATGAACAGCAAAACCGGTCATGACAACCTCTTCACGCACGCGCGATGGTGTTGGTGCGGCGGATCTTCTGCTGCAACTGGATGATGCCGTACAGCAGCGCCTCGGCCGTCGGCGGACAGCCCGGGACGTACACATCCACGGGCACGATGCGATCGCAACCACGCACGACCGAGTAGCTGTAGTGGTAGTAGCCGCCGCCGTTGGCACAGGAGCCCATCGACAACACCCAGCGCGGCTCGCTCATCTGGTCGTAGACCTTGCGCAGCGCGGGTGCCATCTTGTTGCACAGCGTGCCAGCCACGATCATCAGGTCGGACTGGCGCGGACTGGGCCGGAACAACATGCTGAAGCGCTCCATGTCATAACGCGCGGCACCTGCATGCATCATCTCGATCGCACAGCAGGCCAGGCCGAATGTCATGGGCCACAACGAACCGGTCTTGGCCCAGTTCACCACCGAGTCGTAACTGGTGGTGGCAAAGCCTTCCTTGAATACGCCTTCGATCATCGTGTCACTCCCAATCCAGGGCCCCCTTCTTCCACTCGTAGGCAAAACCAACCACGAGGATCCCCAGGAAAACCATCATCGACCAGAAACCCACGGCACCGATTTCCTTGAGCGAGACAGCCCACGGGAACAGAAATGCAATCTCGAGGTCGAACAGGATGAACAGGATCGCCACGAGGTAGTAGCGCACGTCGAACTTCATGCGGGCGTCTTCGAACGCCTCGAAACCGCATTCGTAGGGGGAGTTCTTGGCTGCGTCAGGCCGGTTCGGCCCCAGGATATAGCCAAGCACCTGCGGCACTACACCAACACCAATACCGACCAGGATAAACAGCAGGACTGGCAGGTACTGGTCGAGGTTCATGGGGAGCTTCGATGGACGATTTCCGACAAACTGGAACGGGCAGGGTCGGTCAGTATTATTCTGGTGCCGTCGGCGAGACTCGAACTCGCACAGCTTTCGCCACTACCCCCTCAAGATAGCGTGTCTACCAATTTCACCACGACGGCGGCTTTCAAATGCCCGGATTGCGTGAGGAACCTTGCGGCTTTTGCTCCCTGGACACATTAGAGTTTACCCTGATTTGTAGAAGCCCCCTGGCCCTGCAACCAATTCGAATGCAGCTTATTTCGATGGGATCAATGCCGCCCCGGATGCGGGTGCAGCGGGTGCGGAGGCCACGGCTGCCGGAACCGTCCCGGCGGCACCTTCGAGCACGCTGCCACTGCTGCTGCCGACACTGGTGCGGAGGTTGCCGAAGTAGGCCAGGCCCAGCGTGCACACGAAGAATACCGTGGCGAGCACCGCCGTCGTACGCGACAGGAAGTTGGCGCTGCCGCTGGCACCGAACAGGCTGCCCGAGCTGCCGCTCCCGAAGGCGGCCCCCATGTCGGCGCCCTTTCCATGCTGCACCAGGATCAGGCCGATCATGCCCAGTGCCGACAGCATCTGCACCACCAGGATCAGCGTTAACACGATATTCATCAAAACTCCTAGATTGATAGCAATGTGATCAAGCCGCCAGACGGCTTGCAGCGGCGATGATCGCCAGGAAATCCGCGGCCTTGAGCGACGCGCCACCGACCAGGCCGCCATCGATGTCGGACTGGCCCAACAGCTCGGCAGCGTTGGCTGCATTCATGCTGCCACCGTAGAGGATCTGCATGCGTTCGGCATGCTGTGTCGCCGCCTTGAGCTGCGCACGCAGCACACCATGCACCTGCTGCGCCTGCGCCGGCGTGGCCGTGCGGCCGGTCCCGATGGCCCAGACCGGCTCGTAGGCCACCACGACCTCGCTGATGCAGTGGCCGTTCGCATGAATCACCGCGGCCAGCTGGTGTTTCACCACCTCTTCGGTCTGGCCGGCCTCGCGCTGCGCCAGGGTCTCGCCGACACACACGATCGGGGTGATGCCGCACGCCAGTGCCAGCCGCACCTTGTCGGCCACCGCCAGGTCGGTTTCGGCATGGTACTGGCGCCGCTCCGAATGACCGACGATCGCATAACGCACGCCAAACTCGCGCAGCATGGCGCCCGACACCTCACCGGTGTAGGCGCCAGCCTCGTGGCCGCTCACATCCTGTGCGCCCAGGTCGATAGCACTGCCGGCGAGCAGGCCGCCGACCTGCGCCAGGTACGGCGCCGGCACGCAAACGGCCACGGCACACACCGGCGCCGGCAAACCGGCGCGCAGGGCAGATACCAGTTCCGAGTTGAGCGCCAGGCTGCCGTTCAACTTCCAGTTGCCGGCGATCAGTTTGCGGTTCATGGTGTCCCCCAGGCCAGCACGATCTTGCCGATGTGCTGGTTCGATTCCATCAATTCATGGGCCTGCGCGGCGCCACTGGGTCCCTGTGCAGGAGCCGCGTCGAACACGCGGTGGATCACAGGCCGGATGCGCCCGCTCTCGAGGTGCGGCCAGACGTGCTGCAGGCAGTTGCGGGCAATCGCCTGCTTGAATTCCACCGGACGCGGGCGCAGCGTCGAGCCGGTGATCGTCAGCCTCCGACGCAGCACCTGTCCGGCATTGAAGGCGCTTTTCACGCCGCCTTGCACGGCGATGATCGCCAGTCGGCCATCCTCGGCCAGGCAATCGAGTTCGCGCGCGACGTAATCACCCGCGACCATGTCGAGCACGACGTCCACGCCGCGTCCATCGGTCAGGCGCTTGACCTCCAGGACGAAGTCGCTGGACCGGTAATTGATCGCATGGTGGGCGCCCAGCGCCACACAGGCGGCACATTTCTCGTCACTGCCGGCGGTGACGATCACCGTGCAACCCGCGGCCCGGGCCATCTGGATCGCCGTCACCCCGATGCCACTGGAGCCACCCTGCACCAGCAGCGTCTCGCCCGGCTGCAGGCGTGCGCGGTCGAACACGTTGGTCCAGACTGTGAACACGGTCTCCGGCAGCGAAGCGGCTTCGATGTCGGACCATCCCCGCGGCACCGGCAGGCACTGGCCCACAGGTGCGACGCAATACTGCGCATAACCGCCACCCGCCACCAGGGCGCACACCCTGTCGCCCAGCCGGAGGCCAGCCTGCGCCATGGCGGTGTCGTCGCCCTGGTCGATGACACCTGCCACCTCGAGGCAAGGAATGTCGGATGCCCCGGGCGGGACTGGGTAGTTACCGGTGCGCTGCAACACATCCGGCCGGTTGACGCCACTGGCGGTCACGCGGATGCGCAACTCGCCCGGACCGGGCACGGGCAGGGGGCGCTCGCCCACCTGCAGCACATCGGGCGGGCCAAACGAGGCGATCTCAATGACGTTCATGGTCGTTCTCCCATTGACAGCGGTGGCACTTCGCTCGAGGGCCGAGGCCCGCGGCCCACCGCGTGGCAGATCAGGACTGGTCGGGGCCGTTGCCGCCGCCCTGCGGCGCGCGGTCCTGCGACGGACGGTCGAGCAAGGCCTTCATCGACAGCTTCACCCGGCCTTTTTCATCCGTCTCCAGGACCTTGACCTTGACGATCTGGCCTTCGCTCAGGTAGTCAGTGACCTTCTCGACGCGCTCGTGCGCGATCTGGCTGATGTGCAACAGGCCGTCCTTGCCTGGCAGCAGGTTGATCAGCGCGCCGAAGTCCAGGATCTTGGTGACCGCACCTTCGTACACCTTGCCGATTTCCACTTCCGCGGTGATCTGCGCAATGCGGCGCTTGGCTTCCTCGGCCTTGGCCGGGTCGGTCGACGCGATGGTGATGGTGCCGTCCTCGTCGATGTTGATCTGGGTGCCGGTCTCTTCCGTGAGGGCGCGGATCACCGAGCCGCCCTTGCCGATCACGTCGCGGATCTTGTCCGGATTGATCTTCATGGTGAACAGGCGCGGCGCGAAGTTCGACACCTCGGTCTTGGCTTCGGCCATGGCTTCCTGCATCTTGCCCAGGATGTGCATCCGGGCTTCCTTGGCCTGTGCCAGGGCGACCTGCATGATCTCCTTGGTGATGCCCTGGATCTTGATGTCCATCTGCAGCGCCGTGATGCCGTTGGTGGTGCCGGCCACCTTGAAGTCCATGTCGCCGAGGTGGTCCTCGTCACCCAGGATATCGGTCAGCACCGCAAAGCGGTTGCCGTCCTTGATCAGGCCCATGGCGATGCCCGCCACGTGCGCCTTCATCGGCACGCCGGCGTCCATCAGGCTCAGGCAGCCGCCGCACACCGACGCCATGCTCGACGAGCCGTTGGATTCGGTGATCTCGCTGACCACACGCATGGTGTAGGGGAAGTCTTCCTTGGACGGCAGCACGGCGATGAGCGCGCGCTTGGCCAGACGGCCGTGGCCGATCTCGCGCCGCTTCGGGCTGCCTACGCGACCGGTCTCGCCGGTGGCGAAGGGAGGCATGTTGTAGTGCAGCATGAAGCGGTCTTCGTAGTCGCCCGACAGCGCGTCGATACGCTGTGCATCGCGCTCGGTGCCCAGCGTGGTGACCACCAGCGCCTGCGTCTCGCCGCGCGTGAACAGGGCCGAGCCGTGGGTACGAGGCAGCACGCTGTTGCGAATCTCGATCGCACGCACGGTACGGGTGTCGCGGCCGTCGATGCGGGGCTCGCCCGCCAGGATCTGGCTGCGCACCAGGCCGGCTTCAATGTCGAACAACATGCCTTCGACCTTGACCGAGTCAAATGCGGCGCCATCGGCCTTCAGGGCGGACATCACGTCGGAGTAGGCGGTGCGGCAGGCCTGGGTGCGGGCCTGCTTGTTGCGGATCTGGTAGGCCGCGCGCAGCTTGTCGCCGGCCAGGCCCTGCACCTTGGCGATCAGGGCTTCGTCCTTGGCCGGGGCTTTCCAGTCCCAGACCGGCTTGCCGGCGTCGCGGACCAGTTCATGGATGGCGTTGATGGCGATGTTGCCCTGCTCGTGGCCGAACACCACGGCGCCCAGCATGATGTCTTCGGACAGCTGCTTGGCCTCGGATTCGACCATCAGCACGGCGGCTTCGGTACCGGCGACAACCAGGTCGAGTTCGGAATCCTTGCGCGCGGTCTGGCCGGGGTTGAGCACATAAGTGCCGTTGATGTAACCGACGCGGGCGGCGCCGATCGGTCCGCTGAACGGGATGCCGCTGATCGACAGGGCGGCGCTGGTGGCGATGAGGGCGGCGATATCGGCGTCGACTTCGGGGTTCAACGACAGGGTGTGGATCACAACCTGCACCTCGTTGAAGAAGCCATCCGGGAACAAGGGGCGGATCGGGCGGTCGATCAGGCGGCTGGTCAGGGTTTCGAACTCGCTGGGGCGGCCTTCACGCTTGAAGAAACTGCCCGGGATCTTGCCAGCCGCATAGGCCTTCTCGAGGTAGTCGACGGTCAGCGGAAAGAAGTCCTGACCGGGCTTGCCTTCGCTCTTGGCCACGACGGTGGCCAGCACCACGGTGCCGTCCATGTCCAGCATGACGGCGCCGCCGGATTGGCGCGCGACTTCGCCGGTCTCCATGGTCACGGTGTTCGCGCCCCATTGGAAGGTCTTGGTTACTTTGTTGAACATGCTCATGGCATTCATCTCCTGGTCAAACGTGGGAGGCGTGGGCCGCCTCGCCAAAGCCCGGAGTCAACATGGCAGAACACGATGCCATTCCAGCGATATTCGCCGATCCGGCGCAAATCCCCCTGGAATGACACAGCTTCGCTCTACCCCTGTATTCCCCGCTTTACCAACAAACAACGAAGCGCCTGAGCCAGTGAAACCAACTCAGGCGCCTGTCATGGGTGCCTTGCCTTACTTGCGCAGACCAAGCTTGGCGATCAATGCGGTGTAGCGATCCGCATCCTTGGAGCGCAGGTAGTCGAGCAGCTTGCGCCGACGGCTCACCATGCGCAGCAGGCCGCGGCGACCGTGGTGGTCCTTGGCATGCGTCTTGAAATGGGGGGTGAGCTCGTTGATGCGGGCGGTCAGAAGCGCGACTTGCACCTCCGGGCTGCCGGTATCACCGGCCTGGCGCGCGTTGTCCTTGACGACAGCGGCCTTGATGCTGGATGCGATCATTTCATTTTTCCTGTGGGTAGGGCGGCAGAGACAACTGCCTGTGCCCCGGTGGTACAACTTGCGCCGGGCGCTGGAACTGCCCCCGACGTGCGCTGGCACGAACTGCCAAGCCGATCGATTATAGCCTGCCGGAAGCGCCGCCAGCTCAGCGGCTCAGCGACGCGCCAGCCAGCCCTGGAGCCGCTCCACTCCCAGCACCAGTCGCTGCGGGTCACGCGATGCGAAACACCAGCGCAACCAGCTTCCCGCACCCTCGCCCACCTCGTCCGCAGCGCCAAAGGCGGCGCCAGGCGCCAGGCCGAGCCCGGCTTCGCGCACCAGGCGCTTGGCCGTCTCGAGCGAGTCGCCCGAGCCGGGCAAGCGGAAGAACGCATACATGCCACCGCGGGCCGGCGTGACGGACACACCGGGAATGGCCTGCAGCAGGGGCAACAGGGTATCGCGGCACAGCCGCATGTGGGCCGCGATCCGCGGCGTCACCTCGGCGGTGCGCTCGAGCGCCACGATGGCTGCCCGCTGCACGAAGACCGGCGCACACGAGGTATTGAACTCCAGCAACTTGCCGATCTGCGGCGTCATGGCGGCAGGCATCACCAGCCAGCCCAGCCGCCAGCCGGTCATCAGAAAACTCTTGGAAAAGCTGTGGATCACCACCAGCCGGTCCTGCGGCTGCGCGACATCCAGAAAACTCGGCGCGCAAGCGGCCGGGCTGTCGGCGTCGAAGTAAAGCCGCTCATACACCTCGTCGGCCAGTATCCACGTGCCGGTCTGTCGGCAGTGCGCGAGGATCTGCTGCTGCTCGGCCCGGGTCAGTGTCCAGCCAGTGGGGTTGTTGGGGGCGTTGACAATCAGCAGCCGGGTGCCCGGCGTGACGGCCGAAAGCAGTTCACGCATGTCGAGCGTCCAGGCGCCGCCCACCGGCTTGAGCGACACGCACTGCACCTGTGCTCCCATGATCGCCGGCTGCGCGGTCAGGTTCGGCCACACCGGAGTCACGGCCACCACATGGTCTCCGGCGTCCACCAGTGCCTGCACCGCCAGCATCAGCGCGTTCACCCCTCCGGATGTCACGGCGATGCGCTCGCTGGCAATCGGCCCGTGCAGGGCCGACATGTAAGTGGCGAGTGCATTGCGCAGCTCGGGCAGGCCCAGGTTGTGGGAGTAGAAGGTCTCGCCGTTCTGCAGCGAATCGATGGCCGCCTGCCGGATGAACTCCGGTGTGACTTCGTCGCTTTCGCCGAACCAGAATGGCAGCACATCGCTGCGGCCCAGCCCGGCGTTGGCGACTTCGCGGATCCGCGATTCCTGCAGGTTTTCAATGGTGGCTCGCATCGGTGCTCTCAATAAAGTGAATCAGGAAGTGGGGCATTGCATTTTGCAGCTGGTCGGCAACTCCGCCGCCTTCGCGCTGATCGACTTGACCACGCGAAAGCCGAAACCAGAACCTTCGACGTCGAACTTCACGCCCGCAGTGCCCTGGCGGTCGATGATGCCGACCACCAGCGCCTGCTGGAACTGGTGGTCCGCGGCACGCATGACACCTGCCTGACCCTGGAAATTGACTGCTGCGCCTTCGAGCTGTGCCGCAACGGCGGCCGCATCGAGGCCACCGGCGGGGGACGCAGCGGCACGCTCTATGGCCTGCGCCAGGGCTTCCATCATCAAATGCATGCGCATGTGGACATAGTCGTCGGCCGGCCTGGGAAAGCGCGTGCGGAACGCCTGGTAGAAGCTGTCGCTGGCGGCCGTCTGGACGTTGGGCAACCAGTCGGCCACCGCCACCGCCTTGCCGACACCGGCCTCCCCGTTCGCCGCCGGCGCGCCCAGCGCGTTGCCAATAACCGTGTAGTACTTGCCGTCGTACCCGGCCTCCAGGGCCGCCTTCACCAGCAGCGTCAGGTCGTTGCCCCAGTTGCCGGTGATCACCGCCTGCGCGCCACTGGCCTTGATCTTGGCCGTATAGGGCAGGAAGTCCTTGACCCGGGCCATCGGGTGCAGTTCGTCACCGACGATCTGGATATCCCGGCGCCGTGCCGCAAGCTGGTGCCGGGCCTCGCGCAGCACGGACTGACCGAAGCTGTAGTCCTGTCCGATCAGGTACACGGACTTGAGTGTGCTGTCCTCGCGCACCACCTCCATCAGCGCAGCCATGCGCATATCCGCATGGGCGTCGAAACGGAAATGCCAGAAGCTGCACTTCTCGTCGGTGAGGACCGGGTCCACCGCCGAGTAGTTCAGCAGCAGCACACGCCGCGCCGGCTCGCGCTCGTTGTGCTTGTTGATCGCGTCGAGCAACGCCGCGGCGTTGGCCGAGGAGTTCCCCTGCACCACATACCGCGCGCCGTCGTCGATGACAGAACGCAACGCCGACAATGCCTCTTCGTTCTGTCCCTTGCTGTCGTAACGGCCGAGGCGCAAAAGCCGGTTGCCACCCTGCGCCGTCGGCATCCAGACGCCGCCGCGCTGGTTCACCCGTTCCACCGCCCACAGCAGCTTGTGATGGACGGCCTCGCCGGTATTCGCAAACGGGCCGCTGAGGCCTTCGACCATCGCAATGCGGATCGCGGCCGCCGGCGGTGCCGGCACTGCCTGGCCCCATGCGATAACCGGGCCACATAACAACAGCCAGAGGAATTTCAAGCCCCGGGGGCGAAGAATAAACATGCGGGGGATTTCCTTGAATACGGCGCGATCGCACACACGTTCGATGCATGCGGCAATCAGCGTTGAGCGCCGCGCAGTGTACTAGGAGTCACACCATGTTTTTTGCCACCACCGCCCCCAGCCTCGCCGGTCGCCAGGCCTTCCGCCCCGCCGCTCGCTCCTTCGATCGTTTCCTTGACGACACCGTGCAGGCCTCCCGTTACCAGGCGCGCAGCGTAGAGCAGGATGCGACGTCCTACGCGCTGACTTTCGACGTGCCGGGCATCACGCGCGAGCAACTCACGATCGGCATCGAAGGCAGTGTCGTGCGCATCCACACCCGGGACGACGCACCACGCAAATACAAGGCCGCCTACGAGTTGCCGACCGATCTGGATGTGGCCGGCAGCCAGGCCAAACTGGAGCATGGTGTGCTGACCCTCAAACTGGCCAAGCTGGTGCCGGTGAGCAAGGTCACCGAACTCGCCATCAACTGACCACCGGGGCAACGCGACCACAACACGCTGTGACGCGCGCTAGCCCGGCGCTGGCCGGGCCAGGTGTTCATAGCTGGTCGAGCGGCCAGCGTGGCTTGACGTCGAACGCGTAGACCGTGTTCGCCTGCTGTTGGCCCGCCTGCAGCCGCATGGCGGCGGCCAGCGCGATCATCGCCCCGTTGTCCGTACACAGGTGCAGCTCGGGGTAATGGACGCGAATGCCGGCTTGTGCGCAGGCCCGGTCGAGATCCTCGCGCAAGACCCGGTTGGCCCCGACGCCGCCGGCTACCACCAGCCGCGCCAGGCCGCTCTGCCGCACCGCGGCCAGCGACTTGGACACCAGCACCTCCACGATAGCCGCCTCGGTCGACGCTGCGAGATCCGCCTGCAACTGCTGCCCCAGATCTGCAAACGACACCACCTCGCCCGCTCCGGACACGGCCTGCAGCGTCTGCACCAGCTTCTTGGCCTGCACCATGACGGCCGTCTTCAGGCCGGCAAACGAGAAGTCCAGGTCGCCGCTGCGCAACAGCGGGCGCGGCAGCTTGAAGGCCTTCGCGTCGCCGCCCCGCGCCAGAAGCGACAGCGCAGGGCCGCCCGGGTATGGCAGGCCCATCAGCTTGGCCGACTTGTCGAAGGCTTCGCCCGCCGCATCGTCGATGGTCTCGCCCAGCAACACGTACTGCCCGACACCGTCGACACGCATCAGTTGCGTGTGTCCGCCTGAGACCAGCAACGCGACGAACGGAAATTCGGGCGGATCGGTGCTCAGGAAGGGGGACAGCAGGTGTCCCTCAAGGTGGTGCACGCCGAGTACCGGCCTGCCCAGCGCGGCGCCGAGGGCGCATGCCACGCCGGCACCAACCAGCAACGCACCGGCCAGGCCGGGCCCACGGGTGTAGGCCACCACATCGACCTGATCCAGCGTGCGCCGCGCCTGCTCCAGCACATGCCGTGACAGCGGCAGCACGCGACGGATATGGTCGCGGCTGGCCAGTTCCGGCACCACACCGCCATAGGCCTGGTGCATCGTGATCTGGCTGTGCAGCGCGTGGGCCAGCAAGGCAGGAACGCCGCGGCCGCGCGCCTGCACCAGTGCCACCCCGGTTTCGTCGCAGGAGGACTCGATGCCCAGGACGAGCGGTGCGGTGTGAACATGTTCCATCCGGCCCGAGTTTAGGGGACACACCTGCTACGCCACCGTCGGTGGCGCAATTCTTGCGGCTGGCTGGTGATGGACAGCGCGCTTCGCATCGTGGTGGTGGCACCGGACCTGACGATCTCGGATCCGGGGGATGACTACGCGATCAGCCAGGCCGAACGCTCGCGCAGCCTGCGCATCGGGCTGCTGGAAAGCGGCTTCAACCTCGTCGCCGTTTTGCCGGGCGATGCGTTTCTGCACCAGCGGCTGAGCCAGCTGCAGCCCGACATGATCATCGTGGATGCCGAAAGCGACGCGCGCGACGCCCTGGAACACGTGGTCGTCGCCACCCGCGACGAGCGCCGCCCGATCGTGATGTTCACCAACGACGGTGACACGTCACACGTCCGCGATGCGGTTGCGGCTGGCGTATCGGCCTATGTGGTCGCCGGGCTGTCCGCCGATCGCATCCGCCCGATCCTGGATGTCGCGATGGCGCGCTTCCAGCACGAACAGGCCCTGCGCCAGCAACTCGCCGACACGCGCAGCGAACTGGACCAGCGCACCGCCGAATTGCATGAACGCAAGCTGATCGACCGTGCCAAGGGCCTGCTGATGCAACGCCAGGGCCTGACGGAACAGCAGGCCTACGACAAGCTGCGCAAGACCGCCATGGACAAGGGCCTGCGGCTGGCCGACGTGGCGCAACGCGTGCTCGATGTGATGGATCTTCTGGGCTGAATTGGTGCGGCGCACAAAACTGGTGCCGTCTCGCGCTCTGGACAGAAACCTGGTGCCGGCTCAATGCATGTGGGCCAAAGTCGCTCCTCATTTCATAGCAAATAGTGGTGGCACGCGACTTGCGTAAGTGAAGGCAAGACCAACGAAGGTCGTTTGATGCGCACCACCCAATGGCGGGCGGTGTCTCTCACCCAAGGACAAAGGCGTCCCCATCCCAGGTTGCTGCCGACCCCGGTCGCGCAGCCGGGTGATGTGGACGCCTTGTTCATTTGCACGATTTACTGGGAGTTCTGCCATGTCCGCATTCCTGACCACCAGCCTGAGCCGGCGCGCGGTGCTGCAATCCGCAGCCGTGGGCGCCATCGGCATCAGCCCCGCATTACGCGCCACCGTCTACGCCCAGGGATCCGACGCCCCGGAAAAGAAGGAGGTCAAGATCGGCTTCATCCCCCTGACCGATTGCGCCAGCGTGGTGATGGCGTCGGTGCTGGGCATCGACCAGAAATACGGCGTCAAGTTCGTCCTCAACAAGGAAGCCAGTTGGGCCGGTGTGCGCGACAAGCTGGTCAGCGGCGAACTCGACTTCGCGCACGTGTTGTACGGCCTGGTCTACGGCGTGCATCTCGGCACCTCCGGGCCCAAGAAGGACATGGCGGTGCTGATGACCCTCAACAACAACGGCCAGGCGATCACGCTGTCCAAGAAGCTGGCCGACAAGGGCGCCGTCGACGGTGCCGGCCTGGCCAAGCTGATGGCCAGCGAAAAGCGCGAATACACCTTTGCGCAGACGTTCCCCACCGGCACCCACGCGATGTGGCTGTACTACTGGCTGGCTGCCAACGGCATCGACCCGATCAAGGATGCCAAGGTGATCACAGTGCCGCCGCCGCAGATGGTGGCCAACATGCGCGTCGGCAACATGGACGGCTACTGCGTCGGCGA
>JANMZX010000073.1:0-5458 GCA_031383745.1 Rhodoferax sp.
GGACTGGGCGCGCCGTCACCGCCTGATGCGGTTTCACACCACGACGCACTTGTTGTGCCACCTGGTGCCACAACTGGTCAACGGCTGCTCGATCACACCCGAGTATGCGCGGCTGGATTTCAACATGACCGATCCGCTGGACAAGGACACCCTGAGCGCAGGCATCGCGCGTCTGGTGGCGGCGACGCTGCCGGTGGTGGTGGGCGCCATCTCCGACGCCGAACTCGACGCCAACCCGGCGCTGGTGAAGAGCATGAGTGTGCAACCACCGCGCGGCAGCGGCACCGTGCGCACCATCCGCATCGGCGGCGACGCCCTGATCGACCTGCAGCCCTGCGGCGGCACCCACGTAGCCAATACCGCCGAGATCGGCGCCGTGGTCGTGACCCGGATCGAGAAGAAGAGCGCCACCACGCGACGGGTGGTGCTGGGGTTCGCCGCCTGAATGCCGGCACCGCCATGGGCCCGCGCAACCGCACCGGTGACAGCTTCTTCGCCTGGGACGGCGACACCCTGGTGGTCAACATCCTGGGCAAACCCGGCGCGCTGCGCGACGCGATCGGCAAGCCCATGGGGCGTCAGCTCAAGGTGAGCGTGACCGCAGCGCCCATCGGGGGCAAGGCCACCGAGCACATGGTGCGTTTCCTGGCTCCCCTGTTCGGCGTACCGGTGAGCCGGATCGTGGTGGTGTTCGGCCAGGAGACGATCCACAAGCAGTTGCGCATCCAGGCGCCGACCCGGTGGCCTGCCGTCTTCGGTCCGGCAGCGGAACTTTGAGCCGCCGCCTGGGCTCCCACCCCCAACATGTTGTTTTCCAGACTGATTTGCACGGCTTCGGCCATCCTGGCGTTCGCGCTGCTTCCCGGCCCGGCAGCCGCGCAGACCGGAGCCGTGGCCGGCGCCGTCGTCACCACGGAACAGGTGCGCGCGGAATTGATGGCCCATGCCCCCGACGGCGTACAGGCCGGCAAGACCCTGTGGGTGGGGCTGCAACTGGCACACCAGCCGCAATGGCATACCTACTGGAAGAACTCGGGCGATTCGGGCCTGGCCACGGTGTTGCAATGGACGCTGCCATCCGGCATCAGCGCCGGCGAGATCGCCTGGCCGCTGCCGCACAAGATCCCGATCGGCCCGCTGGCCAACTACGGCTACGAGGGCACGGTGTTGCTGCCGGTGCCACTGACCGTGGCGCCCGGCTTCCAGCCCGGCCTGCTGGCAGCCGACCTGGAGATCAGACTGCGCGCCTCGTGGCTGGTGTGCAAGCAGGAATGCATTCCGCAGGACGGCGACTTCGTGCTGAGGATTCCGGCCCGCAGTTCCACCGCCGGCCAGCGCGCGGCATTCGATGCCGCGCTGCAGGCGCAGCCACGAGACCTCGCGCCATCGGCTGGCAACGCGCTCGCCGTGGGCCCCAAGGCCATCACCCTGCGCTTCGAGAACCTGCCCGGCACGCTGCGCGGCAAGACCCTGGAGTTCTTCCCCGAAACACCGGAGGTCATCGAAACAGCGGCCCGCTGGACGCAGGCCTGGGACGGCGCGGTCTGGACGGCCTCCGTGCCGCTGTCCCCGCACCGCAGCCGCAGCCCCGAGCGCATGGCCGTGGTGCTGGCGCAGGGCGGCCAGGGTGTGCGCGCGGAATTGCCGGTACAGGGATCCTGGCCGGCCGTCGTCGCCCCTGGGTCGGCTGGCGTGGCGCTGCCTGCTGTGATGGCCGCGCCAGCGGGGCCGACGCTGGGCCTGTGGGCGGCCATGGTGGGGGCGCTGCTGGGTGGGCTGCTTCTCAATCTGATGCCCTGCGTGTTTCCGGTGCTGGCCATCAAGGTACTGGGGTTCGCCCGGCACGCCGGTGACCGGCGCGCGCACCGCGTGAGCGGTTTGGCCTACACCGCCGGTGTGGTGCTCAGCTTCACGGCCCTGGGCCTGGCCCTGCTCGGCCTGCGCAGTGCGGGCGAGAGCCTGGGTTGGGGCTTCCAGTTGCAGGAGCCGGCGGTCGTTGCCGGTCTGGCGGCCCTGTTCACGCTGATCGGTCTCAATCTGGCGGGCCTGTTCGAGTTCCGCCATGTGCTGCCTTCGTCAATTGCCAGCCTGCAGGCCCGCCACCCGGCGGCCGATGCCTTCCTGACCGGGGTGCTGGCGGTGGCCATCGCGTCTCCCTGCACCGCGCCATTCATGGGAGCGTCGATGGGTCTGGCCGCCGCGTTGCCGGCGTCCGAGGCGCTGGCGATTTTTGCGATGCTGGGCCTGGGTCTGGCACTGCCCTACCTGCTGGCCAGCCTGGTGCCGGCCTTCGCACGCGCCCTGCCCCGCCCGGGCGTGTGGATGGACATCCTGAAGCGTTTCCTGGCCTTCCCGATGTTCGCTACCGTCGTGTGGCTGGTGTGGGTGCTGGGCCAGCAAAGCGGCATTGACGGCGCCGGCGCGTTGCTGGCGCTGCTACTTGCGCTCGCGCTGGTGGCATGGAGCCTCAGGCTGGCGGGACGCACCCGCGTCATCGCCAGCGCCCTGTCGGTAGTCTCGCTCGTGCTGCTGGCCTGGGGCGTCGGGCCCTATGTCACTCGCAGCGGCGATCCGGCAAGCAGCAGCCTGGCGCACGGCTGGGAGGCCTGGGAACCTGGCCGCGTGGAGCAACTGGTGGCCGGCGGGCGGCCGGTTTTCGTTGACTTCACGGCCGCCTGGTGCGTGACCTGCCAGGTGAACAAGCAGACCACGCTGAACAACCGGGCCCTGCTGGACGACCTGACCCGGAACAAGGTCGCGCTTCTGCGCGCCGACTGGACCCGGCGCGACCCGGCGATCACCGCGGCACTGCGCCAGCTGGGTCGCAACGGCGTGCCGGTCTATGTGTTCTACCAGGCCGGCAAGGCACCGGTGCTGCTGTCCGAGGTGCTGAGCGTGCAGGAGATTCGCGCGGTGCTGGCGCGCCTGTAGGACGGGTGGCGCTTCCAGGCCCGGGCTGGTCACGCAGGGTATTCCCGGCTATAGTGAGGCCGTTCTGCGCCAACCGTGCAGTTTCGGGGAGCATGACTTGGACAATTCACCCACCGGGCAGGCGTCGGAGCCGCAGCCCGCTCAGGCCGACGAGCACGCAACAGGCGACGCCGCGCATTCCGATTTTGCCGCCACCCGCCCGGACGAGGGCGCCGGGAATGCCGGCGACTGGTGGCCCGAGTCGGCCGACGGCCAGTGCAGCCAGAGTGCGGCCCTTTTCGCTGCATCGCAGCCGGCACCACTGAGCGTCGTCTAGCGGCCGGCAGCAGGCGCAAGCAGCGCCCGGTCGGGTGCATCGCAGCCTATTTGGCGGCGACCGGCGGTGCCACAATAGACGCATGACCGTTCCGTCTCCGCTCGATTCCTTCGCCCCGCTCCAGAACAACACCTTCCTGCGCGCCTGCCTGCGCCAGGCCACCGACCACACACCGGTGTGGCTGATGCGACAGGCCGGACGCTACCTCCCCGAATACCGCGCCACCCGCGCCCAGGCCGGCAGCTTCATGGGGCTGGCGACCAATACCGACTTCGCTACGGAAGTGACGCTGCAGCCGCTGGAGCGCTACCCGCTGGATGCGGCCATCCTGTTCAGCGACATCCTGACCGTGCCCGACGCGATGGGCCTGGGGCTCAGTTTCGCGATCGGCGAAGGGCCCCGGTTCGCCCGCTCGGTGCGTGACGAAGCGGCGGTGAATGCGCTGGCCGTGCCCGACATGGACAAGTTGCGCTATGTATTCGATGCCGTGACCTCGATCCGGCGCGCCCTGAACGGCCGCGTGCCGCTGATCGGCTTCTCCGGCAGCCCCTGGACGCTGGCCTGCTATATGGTCGAAGGGGCAGGCTCCGACGATTACCGACTGGTCAAGACCCTGATGTACGCCCGCCCGGACCTGATGCACCGCATCCTGTCGATCAACGCCGACGCCGTGGCTGCCTACCTCAATGCGCAGATCGAGGCCGGCGCGCAGGCCGTCATGGTGTTCGACAGCTGGGGCGGCGTGCTGGCGGATGGCAATTTCCAACAGTTCAGCCTGGCCTATACCGCCCGGGTGCTGCGCCAGCTCAAACGCGAACACGCCGGCGCGAGGATCCCGCGCATCGTGTTCACCAAGGGCGGTGGCCTGTGGCTGGACGAGATGAACCAGCTCGACTGCGAAGTCCTGGGTGTGGACTGGACGGTCAACCTGGCGCGTGCCAGGGCTCTGGTCGGCGGAGCGGCGGGTGGCGCAGGCAAGGCCCTGCAGGGCAACATCGACCCGAATGTGTTGTTTGCCGGCCCACAACAGATCGAGGCCGAGGTGGAGCGAACCTTGCAAAGCTTCGGAGTACCCCACACGGCGCCTGCACAGGACCCGGACCAGGTCGGCCCGACCCATATTTTCAATCTCGGCCATGGCATCAGCCAGCACACTCCTCCTGAAAACGTAGCAACACTTGTAGACGCCGTGCACGCTGGCTCGCGGCGCATGCGCAAGGTGTAGGCGGGCCGGTCAGACGCCTACCATCAAATCGGCCCAAAAAGGTTGGTGAACCCTGACTTATGCACAAATTTTTTGTTGCGCTGCGCAAGTGCGACGGGGTGCCGCTGCGCTTTGCTACAAAAGCCATAGCGATCGCAAGTGGTTGATTCATATGGAGATTGCCGAATTGCTTTTTTCGCGGGCATTCCAGCCAAGGCCTTGATTTGCAAGGCTTTGACGTCGGCGGCAGGTATATATCAACAAAGTTATCCACAGATTCATGGGATGAAGCTTAAAGTACTTACAGATCAAGCACTTAAGCCGCGTTTCACAAGTTCACATCAACATGTGGGGCCAACTGGCAAGATCGGATGACCCATCTGGTTTCGGTTCTGGTGCAAACCCCGGCACACAGCCAGCTTGCCGGAGCCCTGACCTACCGAAGTGAGTTGCAACTGACGCCGGGCACGCTGGTCCGTGTGCCGCTGGGCACGCGTGAGCTTCTGGGCGTCGTGTGGGACCGCAGCGTGCAGGCGGCCGCGGACGATGTGGCGCTCGACAAGTTGCGCGACGTCGGCCCCGTGTTGGCGGGGCTGGCGCCCTTGTCCGGCCACTGGCGGCAACTGGTGGCGTTTGCGGCCGGGTACTACCAGCGCGGGTTGGGCGAAGTGGCGCTGGCCGCCCTGCCGCCGCAACTGCGCGAACTCAGCGAGCGCCAGATGCAGCGCCGGCTGGGCCGCAAGGCTGCGCCCGCGGTGGCGGGCTTCGCTGCTGCAGCACCGGAGGCCGGGGTCGAGCTCAGCCCGGAGCAGCGCGACGTGCTGGAGCGGTTTCATGCCAGCCAGGGCACGTTCGTTCTGTTCGGCAGCACCGGCAGCGGCAAGACCGAGGTGTACCTGCAGTGCGTCATGCAATTGCTGCGCGACGACCCCCACGCCCAGGCGATCGTCATGGTGCCCGAGATCAACCTCACGCCGCAATTACAGCAACGGTTCCAGGCGCGGTTT
>JANMZX010000153.1:0-34993 GCA_031383745.1 Rhodoferax sp.
CAGCCCCGCGTCGACAAGGGCCGCATGAGCCCCTACGACCAGACCGAACTGCTGGCCCGCATCACCCCGACCGCCGACATGGGAGACCTGCAGGGCTGCGACCTGATCATCGAGGCGGTTTTCGAGCAGCGTGCGCTCAAGGCCAGTGTCACCCGCGAGGCCGAACCTAAACTCGCACCTGGGGGCTTCTTCGCCAGCAACACCTCCACGCTGCCGATCAGCGGCCTGGCCACCGCCAGCGCCCGCCCGGACAAGTTCGTCGGCATCCATTTCTTCAGCCCGGTGGACAAGATGAAGCTGGTGGAGATCATCCGCGGCAAACAGACCGACGACGAGACCGTGGCCCGTGCCTACGACTACGTGCAGGCACTGGGAAAGATCCCGATCGTGGTCAACGACTCGCGGGGCTTCTACACCAGCCGCACCTTCGGCACCTTCGTGACCGAGGGCACGACCATGCTGAGCGAGGGCATCCCGGCGGCGGTGATCGAGAACGCCGGCATCCAGTGCGGCATGCCGGTTGGCCCGCTGGCAGTGATCGACGAAGCCTCGCTGTCGCTCAGTGTGCATGTGCTCGACCAAACGCGCGCGGACTTGGCCGCGGAGGGCAAGACCTTTGATGCTGGCCCCGGCCAACTGCTGGTGGAGCGCATGGTCAAGGAATTCAAGCGCCCCGGCCGCGCCGGCGGCGGTGGCTTCTACGACTACCCGGCGGAAAAAGGCGCCCGGAAGACCCTGTGGCCCGAACTCAAACCCCTGTTCGAGAAGCCCGGTGTGGCCTGGGACATCACGGAAGTCAAGGAGCGCATCCTGTACCGCCAGGCCATCGAGACCGCACGCTGCCTGAGCGAAGGGGTGCTGACCACCGTGCACGATGCCAACATCGGTTCGATATTCGGCATCGGTTTTCCGGCCTGGACCGGCGGCGCGATGCAGTTCATCTACGGCATGGGCGTCGACGCCTTCCTGCAGCGTGCCGCAGAACTCGCGCGCAAGTTCGGCGCCGGTTTTGTGGTGACCGATGCAGTGCAGCAGTCGATCCGCAAGCACCAGCCCAGCTACTGAGCAGTTTCAATCCCCCTTCCCCACCCTCTCACTGGAACAACGCCATGCCCCAAGTCACCTTCATCGAACATAACGGCAAACAACACACGGTCGAAGGCACCGTCGGGCTGTCGCTCATGCGCGCGGCTATCGACAACAACGTGCCCGGCATCGATGCCGACTGCGGAGGCCAGTGCGCCTGCGCCACCTGCCATGTGTACGTCGACCCGGCGTGGGAAGGCCGCACCGGCAGCCGGACAACGATGGAAGAAGACATGCTGAACTTCGCCGCCGTGACCCAGGCGAACTCACGTCTGGCCTGCCAGATCCAGATCAGCGACGCGCTCGACGGGCTGGTGGTCAGCATGCCCGAAGGCCAGCACTGAATCGCCGCCAGGAGAACCCCATGCAAGCAGCCAGCACCGAAAAAACGCTCCGGCAACAACAGGCCCGGGCCGCCGCCCAGTCGATGCCGCTGGAGCAGATCGACCCGAGCGACGCCCAGTATTTCGTCGACGATACGGTCGGTCACTATTTCGAGCGGCTGCGACGCGACGATCCCGTTCACCTGTCGCACAGCCCGCTCTTCGGCGACTACTGGTCGATCACGAAATACCAGGACATCATGCATGTGGACACCCACCATGCGATCTTTTCCTCCGACTGGACCCATGGCGGCATCACGCTGACCAACCCCCCGCCGGGCGAGCAGCTGCCGATGTTCATCGCGATGGACCCGCCCAAACACGACGACCAGCGCAAGGCGGTCAGTCCGATCGTGGCGCCCGGCAACCTGGCCAACATGGAGTCCCTGATCCGCGAGCGCACCCGCAAGGTGCTCGACGGCCTGCCGCGCAACGAGACCTTCGACTGGGTCGACAAAGTCTCGATCGAGCTCACCACGCTGATGCTGGCCACCCTGTTCGACTTTCCGCTCGAAGACCGGCGCCTGCTGACCTGGTGGTCGGACGTCGCCACGATGAACAAGGCCATCAACCCCGACGCACTCGGGCCGCAGGAGCGCATGGCCGAACTCGGCAAGATGCTGGCCTACTTCACCAAGTTGTGGAACGAACGGGTCAACGCACCACCGAAGACGGACCTCGTGTCGATGCTGGCCCACGGGGCGGCGACCCGCAACATGAACCCGATGGAATTCATGGGCAACCTGGTGCTGCTGATCGTGGGTGGCAACGACACCACCCGCAACTCGATGACCGGAGGCCTGCTGGCGCTGAGCCAGAACCCCGAGCAGTTTGCCAAGCTGCGCGCCAACCCGGCCCTGATCGAGAGCATGGTGCCAGAGATCATCCGCTGGCAGACACCGCTGGCCTTCATGCGGCGCACGGCATTGGCCGACAGCGAAGTCGGCGGCAAGCTGATCAAGAAGGGCGACAAGGTCGCCATGTGGTACCTCTCGGGCAACCGCGACGAGAGCGCCATCGACAGGCCCAACGAGTTCATCATCGACCGCGCGCGGCCGCGCCAGCACATGTCCTTCGGTTTCGGCATCCACCGCTGTGTCGGCAACCGGCTGGCCGAGATGCAGCTCAAGATTCTGTGGGAGGAGATCCTGCCCCGGTTCCCGGTGATCGAGATCATGGGCGAGCCCACGCGCGTGCGTTCGCCGTTCGTGCGCGGGTATACGCAGTTGCCGGTGCGGATTCCGGGCTGACGCTGACACGGCGGCGACAATTCGGGTTGGTCTGTCGTGCCGGTCGCACCGGAAAAGCGTTGTTCGACTAGCCCGAATGGACCAGTTGACAACGCGATCTCGTTTTGGACAATCAATCGCACAGGCTTTTTCATTGAGCCGGTCAAAATGCCAGCAGGTTCAGCGCGCTGTCACCGCGCTTTTAGGGAAGGTTGCCATGGATCCAACTGCCCCATCGAAGGTGTGCCGGTGGCGCGGGAGCGCCATGACCGTGGCGATCTTCGGGGTTCTTGCCTCGTCGTCCGGCCTTGCGCAGACGACGCTCGGAGTGGGTAGCACCCTGCAGGTCAGCAGCGACACCGTATTTTCGGCAGCCA
Source organism: Rhodoferax sp. (assembly GCA_031383745.1). Lineage (GTDB taxonomy): Bacteria > Pseudomonadota > Gammaproteobacteria > Burkholderiales > Burkholderiaceae_C > CAISIP01. The sequence continues at coordinate 3,076 of JANMZX010000153.1, forward strand.
ATCCCCCATTGGGCCGGTTGGAAATGGACGGTGGAACCCTGCGGATATCCAATGGTGCGACGGGCCAGGCGCTGACGGTCATCATGCTTGACGCCACGCTGAAACGTGGCGTCATCAACAACCCCTACACCCAGACCGGCGTCTCGGTACTGGCCTTCAACGGCACGACCAGTCTGGCTGGGGGCCTTGTCGAGCCGTTCCCTGCGGACGGCATGTACATCCGGGCCAGCTCGTTTGACAGCACCGGGTTCCAAGTATTCAATGGTGGCACTTTAGTGCAGTCCGGTACCGGCCAGCTCACCACGCTCGGGCCGGTGCAGTTCAACAACCAGACCAGTGGCGTTTTCGACATCCAGAATAACCTGGGTTTTCAGGCCGGTGATTTTTTCGGCTTCAAGCCATTTTTCAATGCCGGTGTTTTCAAGAAAACTGCGGGGACCGGAGCCAGCTTCATCGATGCGGCGTTCTACCAGGATGGCGGCTCCGTGGAGGTGACCATGGGTTCGCTGGTGTTTAGCCGGGGAGGTTATCACCAGAACGCCAGTTTTGTCGCCGACCCCTTAGGGAGCAATCCGGCCGGACAGATTGAGCTGCGAGGTGCCCATTCGTTCAACGGCGCTGTGGTGACGGGACCGGGGGTCACGAGGCTGGCGAATTTATCCACACTCAGCTTGCAGGAGGGCGTCTGGGACCAGCGCGGCACCTTCGTCAACGATGGCAACGTCCGCATCTCCCAGTTCAGCAGCCTTGCGAATTCAGGTCACTTCGAGCAAGGAATCGGTGGCGGTGTTGTCAGCGGTAGCCACGGACCGTACGTGTTTCGCGGCCTCATTTCGAACACCGGCTTCTTCTCCAGCAGTATCGCGCCGGAATCAAATGGGTTTGGCGTTGAAATCGGCCGACTCAAGGTGATCAACAACGGGACGTTCTCGGTCAACGCCGGGCAATTGGTACAGGTCAATGACTTCGTCAACGAGTCCGGAGCCGTGATCGTGAACGGCACGGTCGAGAACGTCGGCGGCACGTTTCAGTTGCTGGGTGGTGTTCTCAGTGGAGGCGGCACCATCAACGGCGACCTGTTTGTGGGCAGCATCCCCGGACCGGCCAGATTCACGCCCGGCTCCAGCCCCGGCGCCATGACGATCAACGGCGCATTCTCGCTGCTTCCCGGCGGCGTGCTCGAACTGGAAGTGGAGCGCGACGCGCTGACCGGCGTTGTCCGTTACGACCAGGTCCTCGCGCAGTCTTTCTTCCTCGACGGCCAGGTGAGTTTCCTGATCGGCGCGGGAGTCACCGAGGCCGATGTGCTGGGCTTGCAGTTCCTCGATTGTGGTGGTGCCTGCAGCGTGCAATATGGCGCAAACCTGAGCTACGACTTCCCGGGGCGGCCTGGCTCGACACTGTCGCTCGATCCCGATGGCATCCATATCAGCGCCCTCGCGCCCGTCCCGGAACCCGCCTCCGTGGCAATGCTGCTCGCCGGAATGGGTCTGGTCGGCCTGGCGGTACGGCGCCGTCAACCGCGACCTGGCGTCTGAGAGGCTGAGCACACCCTGACGCCGTGATGCCCGCCCCGAGTTTGCCAAGCTGCGCGCGAACCCGGCCCTGATCGAGAGCATGGTGCCCGAGATCATCCGCGGGCAGACGCCGCTGGCCTTCATGCGGCGCACCGCTTTGGCCGGCAGCGAACCAGGCGGCAAACAGATCAAGAAAGGCGACAAGCTCGCCATGTGGTACCTGTCTGGCAACCGCGACGAAGACGCGATCGACCGGGCGAATGAATTCATCATCGACCGCGCGCGCCCGCGCCAGCACCTGTCGTTTGGTTTCGGCATCCACCGCTGCGTGGGCAACCGCCTGGCCGAGATGCAGTTCAAGATTCTGCGGGAGGAGATCCTGCCGCGCTTCCCGGTGATCGAGATCATGGGGGAGCCGACCCGGGTGCGTTCGGCGTCTGTGCGCGGGTATACCCAGTTGCCGGTGCAGATTCCGGGATAGGCTGCGTCGGTGCGTCGGTCGACGCCCCCATTTGCTGCCGTCACCGAACCCGCCCGCCGGCGCAGCCCAGTCACCGGCGGCGCACTGCTGCGACCTGTTCGTCCATCTGGTTGAGGATGGCATGGCGGGTATTCCATGGCCAGACTGAAATCCAGTTTCACTCTGGAGTACTCGCCATGGTCACCAGCCTGACGCTCGACATCGAGCCAACCACCATCTCCGAATTGACCGCTGTGGAAGCACCCGCCGGCGCTCCGCAGATGGATCCTCGCCTGCTGCGGGCGGGATTTCTGTTCACGACGAGCCGGCGACGCACGGCGTCGTCCTCGACCAGCGCCGACGAACTGGCCGTGATTGCCAAGGTGAATGACCTGGCAGCCTGGAATGCCCTGAGCGAGGTCCGCCCGGGCATAACGGTCGGTGAACCGGATGTCGATGGTGGCGTCATCACGACGGCCCGGATCCCGATACAACGCATCGAGTCGGTACGCACGCAGCCGTTTGTCATCAGCCTGAAAGCTGCCGAACGCGTCAGCAAGCTGCTGGACGCCACCACGCGCGAGACGCTGTCGCGGCCGGCGGACCTGCCCAAGAAGAGCGGCGTGAGCGGTGGCCGCGGTGTCGTGATGGGCGTGGTTGATTTCGGTGGCGACTTCGCCCACAAGAACCTGCGCAAAAGCACCGGAAAAACGCGCTTTCTCGCCATCTGGGACCAGAACCAGCCACCGTCTGGCGGCGCCGGCAACCCCGCCTATGGCCGTCTGTACCGGCCCGCGCAGATCGATGCCGCGTTGAAAACGGCCGCTCCCTACACCAGTCTGGGTTATGTGATCGACGACGAAGCCCATGGCACACATGTGCTGGACATCGCCGCCGGCAATGGGCGGGGTACCGGTGTGCCTGGCATGGCACCTCAGGCCGATCTGGTGTTCGTCGAACTCGCCGCCAGCGACATCCCCTGGAGCGGAAGTGGCACCGTGGGCGCGAACTTCGGTGACTCGGTGCAATTGCTGGAGGCGCTGCAGTTCATCTTTGCGCAGGCCGGCGCAAAGCCCTGTGTCATCAACATGAGCCTGGGCACCAACGGTGGACCGCATGATGGCTCGTCGCTGGTCGAGCAAGGCATCGACCGGCTGGTCCGAGCCGCCCCCAACCGGGCGGTGGTGATCGCCGCCAGCAACTCGCAGGCGGATGGCATCCATGCGATGGGGGTGGTGCCAGCCGGCGCCGGACTGGACCTGAAGCTCACCACCCTGGCCGGAGCCCAGGCGCTGGACGACGAATGCGAGGTGTGGTTTGGCGGCGCTACGCAACTCACGGTGGAACTGCTGGCACCTGATGGGCGTCGGGTGGCACTGGTCGCACCCGGTGCCAGCGTGCAGATCCGCAACGGCGCCGGCCAGATAGTCGGCATCGTGACGAATCGGCTGGCCGAACCCAACAACGGCGACAACATGATCAACGTCTGGTTGTCGCGTGGCATGCCCAAGGGTGAGTGGACGATGCGGCTGAGCGGCGCCGGGGCAGCGACCAACTTCCACGCATGGATCGAGCGCAACGACAGCGCACAGGCCAGATTCACCAGCCACCGTGTCGACAGCCACACGCTGGGTTCCATTTCGACCGGGCAAGAGAGCCTTGTGGTGGCGTCATACGACGCGCACAAGGCCGGCACGCCGATATCCTGGTTCAGCAGCACCGGGCCGACCCGTGACGGCAGGCAGAAGCCCGAGGTTTCTGCGCCAGGCCACGCCGTCGTGGCGGCGCGATCCACCAGTGGAAACGGCACCACGACCATGTCCGGTACCAGCATGGCCGCGCCCGCCACCAGTGGCATGGTGGCCCTGGTCATGGCGCGCGCCAAGGCGCGCAAGCTCGCGCTGAGTGCGGCCCAGATCCGCAAGATCGTCATCCAATCCTGTCGGACTACACCGCCCGCAGCGGCCGGCACCTGGAACCCGGTCTATGGCCATGGGCGCATCTGCGGTCGCGACGCGGTAGTGCAACTCATGGGCACGGCGCCGCCGCCCGTCGCCCGCAAAAAACCCGTCGCAACAGCTGCCAGCCGCAGCAAGGCCACGGTCAAAAAAGGCCAGGCTGCCAAGGCGGCTTCCAAACCCCCTCCAACGAAGGCTGAGGCCCGCGCCCGGGCGGCTTCGACCCGGCGCAGGTGACAGCGACAGGCCGCTGCGCTACATTGGGCGCATGTTCACCGTCAAGAGTATCCCGCAGCAACCGGCCAAGGTGTCGGGTAGTCCTGTGGACTGGCCGGACACCGGGGTGGTCAAGGCGATCATGAAGGTCAAGCGCCCGGGCCACGTGCCCAAGGGTGTCTCGCTACGCTCCCGCATCGACGACACCCTGTTCACCTGCGAATTCGACATCGGTGCGCTGCACCAGATCGCCGCAGATCCGTTGGTGGAATCGATCGCCGCGGCGCAGCCGGTACAGGCTGCGGGCCCGACCAGCCAGGCACACAAGGGCTGAACGCCGGGCCTGGGTGTGCAGTGATCGGGCGCGGTCCGGTGCCGGTTTGCCGGGCCGCCCGGCTGCCGGCGGCGTTCGGTCATCGTCAGCTGAACACCCCTCCATACTGCTTGCGCAGATCCCCCTTCTGCACCTTGCCGGTGCCGCCCACCGGCAGCGCGTCGAGGAACACCACGTCGTCGGGCACCCACCACTTGGCCACGCGCTCAGACAGGAAGGCCAGGATCTCTTCCTTCTCGACGGTCTGCCCGGGCTTGCGCACGATGAACAGCAGGGGCCGCTCGTCCCATTTGGGGTGTTTCACCCCGATCACCGCCGCCATCGCCACCGCCGGGTGTGCCACCGCAGCGCTCTCGAGGTCGATCGAACTGATCCATTCGCCGCCGGTCTTGATCACGTCCTTGGTGCGGTCGCGGATCTGCATCACGCCCTCGGCATCGATGGTGGCGATGTCACCGGTGGGGAACCAGCCGTCGACCAGCGGCGAGGTGTCGGCCTTGTAGTACTGGCGCATGATCCAGTGGCCACGCACCATCAGTTCGCCCTGCGAGGTACCGTCGCGCGGCAGTGTGGCGCCGCTCTCGTCCACCACCTTGATCTCCACGCCGAAGACGCTCTTGCCCTGCTTTGCCACCAGGGCGTGTTTCTGCGCCGGCGTCCAGTCGGCGTGTTTGCCCTGCAGCGTGCCCATGGTGGCCACTGCGGTGGTCTCGGTCATGCCCCAGCCGTGGCGCACCTCGACGTTGTAGGTATCGGCGAACTTGGCGATCAGCGACTGCGGCATGGCCGAGCCGCCGGTGGCGGTGAGGCGCATGGTGGAGAACTGCAGCCCATGCTGCTCCACGTGGGCGACCATGCCCTGCCAGATCGTCGGCACGCCGGCGCTCACCGTCACGCGCTCGGACTCCATCAGTTCGTACAGGGACGCGCCGTCGAGCTTCGGGCCCGGCAGGACCATCTTGGTGCCAGCGATCGGCGCCGCATACGGGATGCACCAGGCATTGATGTGGAACATCGGCACCACCGGCAGGATGGTCTGCTTGGTGGAGAGGCTCAGCGCGTTCGCACTGCAGATGGTGATCGCATTGAGCACGATGGCGCGGTGCGAATACAGCGCACCCTTGGGGTTGCCCGTGGTGCCCGAGGTGTAACACAGCGCCGCCGCAGTGCGCTCGTCGAACTGCGGCCAGGCGAACAGTTCGCTGTGGGGCGCGATCAGGTCCTCGTACGCGATGACGTTGGCCACCCCGTCGATGGCCGGCATGTGCGCCGCCTCTGACAGGCAGACCCAGTGGCGCACCTGCGGGCAATGCGCCGCGATGCCCTTGACCAGCGGCGCGAAGGTGGCGTCGAACAGCACCACCCGGTCTTCGGCATGGTTGATGATGTAGATCAGCTGCTGTGGATGCAGGCGCGGGTTGCAGGTGTGCATGACCATGCCGCTGCCCGAGACGGCATAGTAGGCCTCCAGGTGGCGGTGGTTGTTCCAGGCGATCGACCCCACCGCGTGCCCCTGCTCCAGGCCCAGGCCGGCCAGCGCATTGGCCAGTTTGCGCGCGCGCACGGCGCAATCGGCGTAGGTATAGCGAAACAGAGGCCCGTGGGTCTCGCGCGCCACCACCTCGATGTCGCCGTATTGTGCGGCGGCGTGTTCGATGATGCTGGAGAGCATCAGGGGAAGGTCCATCATCAGGCCAGGCTGCAGCATCGTCGTTGTCCTTGGTGTAGTGTGGAAAAACAGGTCTAGTGGCAGGCCTGAATGGTAGCCGCGAAACCCTGGCGGTTTCAACGCGAACTGGTTCCATAATCCACTTGCCCGATGGCTCCGCCGGGCTGGAAACACCACACCATGCACACACTCAACAACAAGGTCGTCGTCATCACCGGCGCGGCATCGGGCATAGGCCGTGCGCTGGCGCACGCGTGTGGCCGGCGCGGCGCCCGCCTGCTGCTGGCGGATCTGGATGCGCCCGGCCTCGCGAGCTTGTCGGCCGAGCTCCACGCGCTGGGTATTACCAGCCACAGCCAGCGCATGGATGCGGGCAGCGAAGCCGATGTCTTCGCCCTGGCGCAAGCCTGCCAGGCCCTCTACGGTGCCGCCGACGTGGTGGTCAACAATGCCGGCGTGGCACTGGTGTCATCGGTGGAGAAGCTGCAGACCGCGGATGCCCAGTGGCTCATGAACATCAACTTCTGGGGCGTGGTGCATGGTTGCCGCGCCTTCCTGCCGCTGTTGCGCACCCGCCCCCAGGCGACGCTGGTCAACATCTCCAGCATCTTCGCCATGGTGTCGGTACCGTCGCAAAGCATGTACAACGCGGCCAAGGCGGCGGTGCGCGGTTTCAGCGATGCGCTGCGCGAAGAGCTGCGCGGGTCGCCGGTCAGCGTCCTGTGTGTGCACCCGGGCGGCATCCGGACCCATATCGTGGACAACGCACGCATGGCCGACCTGTCCTTGCAGCAGATCCCTGCCCAGCAACTGCGCGAGAATTTCGCACTGAACGCGCGCACCTCTCCCGAGCAGGCGGCCCTGGCGATCGTACGCGCCATTGAAACCGGCCAGACGCGCCTGATGATCGGCGCCGACGCGAAGATCATCGACTGGGTCTATCGGCTGGCGCCCGCGCGTGCGTCGGCCTGGGTCAGCGAACTGGCCAGGCGACGCCAGCTTGCGTCCGCCAGCCGCACCCCGGCCACATAGCGCCCGCGACAGCCGGCCGCGCCCGCAACCCGAACCACCAGGAAACCCCGTGAACCCTTTCCTCAAGACCCTGCTGCTCGCCACCTACGCACTGGCCATCGCCAGCCTGCTCTTACCACTGCCCTTCGACGCGGGGCCGATGTTGCGCCGGGTCAGCCTGATCCTGCTCGCCGTCCACCTGCTCGAACTGGTGTTCGTGTTCCGGCATGTGCGCCTGTACAAGGGCCCGCTGGGCATCAGCATCGTGCTGACGCTGCTGTACGGGCTGCTGCACTGGAAGCCTTTGGCCGATGCCGACAAGGCGCGTCAGAATCCGGCCTGAACCCGCGACGAAATGCCATGACCATTCCCCTGCCCCTGGTTCTCAAAGGCGCGCCCGGCTCGCCCTACACTCGAAAGATGCTGGCGCTGCTGCGCTACCGCCGCCTGCCCTACCGCTATCTGGTGGCGGGTTCACCGCAGCTGGCAGGTCTGCCGGTGCCCAAGGTCGAGTTGTTGCCGACGTTCTATTGGGCCGATGCAGCGGGTGTGATGCAGGCGCGTACCGACTCCAGCCCCTTGCTGCGTGAATTCGATGCCGCCTTCCCCGAGCGACGGGTGCGCCCCGCCGACCCGGTGCTGGCCCTGCTCGACAGCCTGCTGGAAGACTACGCCGACGAATGGCTGACCAAGGCGATGTTCCACTACCGTTGGCATTACCAGGCCGACATCGACCGCGCCGGCGACATCCTGCCGCGCTGGCGCGGCATCACGGCATCAGACGCGCGTGCTGCCGAGCTGAATGCGCTGTTCTCGAAGCGCCAGATCGACCGTCTGTGGGTGGTCGGCTCGAACCAAGCCACCTGGCAGCTGATCGAGGACAGCTACCAGCGGCTGCTTCGGGCGATGGAAGACCACTTCCGCCAGCTGCCGTTCCTGCTGGGCCAACGGCCGAGCGCGTCCGATTTCGCCGTCTTCGGGCAACTCACGCAACTCACGCACTTCGACCCGACGCCGATGGCCGTGGCGCTGACGACCGCGCCCCGGGTGTTTGCCTGGGTCGACCTGGTGGAAGACCTGTGCGGCGCCGAGCCGCAAGCCGACGACTGGCTCGACCCGGCGCAGCCACCCGACACCCTGTTGGCGCTGTTGCGGGAGGCGGCCCGCACCTACGTGCCGGTCATGCTCGCGAACGCGCATGCCCTCGCGCGCGGTGACAAGGAGGTGAACTGTGTTGTCGACGGCATCGCCTGGCGCCAGCAGGCTTTTCCCTACCAGGGCAAGTGTGTGCGCTGGTTGCGCGAGGAGCGCGATGCACTGGCTGACGGTCAGCGCCGCACGATCGACCGGATGCTGGAGCAGACCGGCTGCCTGGCGCTTTTCACGAGCGGGATCGGAGCCTGATGATGCGCGCATTCCAGGCCTGCGCGAAGCTGTTGGCGCTGTGGTTCTTCTTGGCGGTTTGTGGCTCTGCCGGGGCCGCGCTGACACCCGAAGAAGCGACCAAGGTCGGTGGCGACCTGAACCTTGTCGGTGGTGGCCTGTCCCACCTCAATCAAGAACTGGCGGGCGTCAAAACCTCGCTGGCGAAGATCGCGCAGGCCGTGCCGAACCTGCCGGCCGATCTGGAGAAGGTCCGGGTGACGCTTGCCGCCGGCCGTGACCACCAGGAGATGGCCGTCAGCACGCTGACCACGCTGGCGGTGCTGGCGCTGATGGTGGCCGTCGGGGTTGTTTTCAAACGGGCGACGCGCGGCTGGCGCGCCGCCCGTGTCAATGATGGCAACCGCTCGCGTGGCGCGATCGGCCTGATCCTGCTGGACCTGGGGCACTACGCCGTGGTTTCGGTCACCGCCTACCTGGCGATCCGCGTTTGGTTCGACGCGCAAGACCTCCACTCGCTGATGGGTGTTGCGACCTTGTGGGGCGTGTTGCGCTGGTTGCTGTTCTGGAAATTCCTGGGCGTGATCCTGCGGCCCGACCTGCCCGATTTCCGGCTGCTGCCAATGTCGGACCGTGCGGCGCGCACCATGAAGCTGTTCTTTGGTGCTGGCACGTTTGTCGGCATGCTCAATATTTCGATGGCTCCGGTGGCACTGCGCGCTGGTCTTCCGGTGCCTTCCGGGCAACTGATCGTGCTGGTGGTGAGTGTGTTCGTGGCCGCCTGTTGCCTGCTCGGGGTGCTGGCCTATGCCGCGTCCCAACACCGCGCCGGTGGAATGGCGCGGTTCTGGATTCGCCTTGGCCTGGTGCTCACGCCAGCCATCCTGCTGGCATGGAGCATCGGTGTCGTGACACTCGAGTTCGCCGTCTACCACTCGCTGGTCTACACACTGCGCATCGCCGTCATCGCGTACTTCGCCTACCACATCTTCGAGCTGTCGACCACGGCCAAGTGGTGGTACAAGCTGGTCCAGCACGCGATCGCCTCCGGTGCGATCCTGGCCCTGTCGATCATGTTGTCCGAACTGTGGCTGGTCGAGCGCATGGGGCTGATCCCGATGGCGCAGTGGACGCCGATCCGCCATTCCCTGGAAACCACCGCCATCACCCTGTTTGCCGGCTTCATTGGCTGGCGCTATCTTGACCTGTGGACCGAGGAGCGGCTGCGTGCGGCATCCGGCGGCCTGTCGCCGACCCAGATGGACGAAGAGATCGCGGTGGAGCCGGCGTCGCGGCTGACGACCGCGTTGCCGCTGGTGCGGGTGTTGTCGGGCGTAGCCATCCTCTTTCTGGTGGCCTTCCTGGGCATGTCGCAACTCGGGGTCGATGTGACCACCTTGCTGGCCAGTGCCGGGGTGTTCGGCCTGGCGCTGAGTTTCGGCTCGCAGGCGCTGGTGCGCGACATCGTCTCGGGCGTGTTCTTCATGTCGGACGACGCCTTCCGGGTCGGCGAATACATCGACACTGGACGGCTCAAGGGCACGGTCGAACGCGTCACGCTGCGCTCGGTGCGCCTGCGCCACCAGAACGGCCAGATCCACACCATCCCCTTCGGTCAGCTCAATTCGATCTCGAACTTCAGCCGCGACTGGCAGACCGTCAAGTTCAACCTGCGCCTGGCCCGCGAGTCCGACCTGGAGAAGGCACGCAAGACGATCAAGCGGGTGGGCCAGGAAATGCTGCAGGACCCCGAGCTGGGCAAGGAGTTCCTGCTGCCACTCAAGTTGCAGGGCATGGCCGAGATCGCCGACAGCGCACTGGTGGTACGCCTGAAGTTCACGGTCAAACCGACCAACCCGAGCATCATCCAGCGCGAGGCACTCAAACGCATCCATGGTGCGTTCGCAAGGGATGGCATCGAGTTTGCAGCCGGCGTGATCACGGTACAGCCGGCGGGAACCCTCGCGTTGCCAGCGGCCACCGCGGCGGCGGCAACTGCCTTGGCGGCAGATGCGGCGGCGCAACCCGCGGCCTGAAGCGAGGCACCGCGCAGACCGCTCCTGCAGAGCGCCGGCGCAAGCTGGGCCGCGTCAGGCCACCGGCGCGACGCGGGACGCCCGCTTGCGTACTGCGGCGCGCACCGGCGCCGGCGCAGGGCGGGCGGGTTTGGCGCTGACCAGTTTCAATGGCGCAGCCCGCCGTGTCGCGGAACGGGCCACGCCGGTGGCAGGCGCACGGCGTCGGACAACCGCCTTTTTCGGCGCAGTTGTCTTGGGCGCTGTTGCGGCAACAGCCGGCGCGGCTGGCGCCGCATGCAGTGCCAAGGCGAGTTCGAGCAGCTTGCGGTGTTCGGCCAGCAGCGCATCGGCGAACTCCGCCACATCGGGCACGGCGCGGCGGCAGGCGATCAGGCCGTAGTCCAGGCGACCGTTGTAACTCTGCACTGTCACGTTCAGGGCCATGCCGTGCGCGGGAATCGAGACCGGGTAATAACTGACGACCTTGGCTCCGGCGAAATACAGCTGGACCGGGATCCCCGCCACATTGGAGATCAGCACATTGGCCACGGGTGGTATCACATTGGCAAGCCGCGAGCGGCCGAACAGCGAGGCCAGACCGGACATCAGCCAGGGTGCGGCAAGCATCGGAAAATCGGTAGGAATGGCGGCCCGCAAGCGGTTCATCATGGCCTTGCTGCTGGTCGACGATTCATTGATCTTGCGCAGGCGCGCGATCGGGTCCCGGATGTCGGTGGCCAGGTTCATGATCACCATGCTGACCTGGTTGTTGGCGGTGTCATCGCCGGCCTCTCGCAGACTGACCGGCACCGCGGCCGAGAGCGGTTTCGCCGGCAGTTCATTGGTGTTCTTGAGGTAGTCGCGCAGGCCACCGGCCACAGTGCCCATCACCACGTCGTTCAGGGACACCCCCACCAGCTTGGCGATCTGCTTGACCTCGGCCAGCGGCACCGTGCGCCCTGCAAAACTGCGCTGGTTGGTGATCGCGACGTTGAGCGGCGTGCGCGGTGCGAACAGCTTGAGGTTCTTGGGCAACAGCCAGTTGCGCTTGCCGTTCTCGTCCTTCGGCGGCACCAGCACGCCCCTGGCGGTGCGTACGATCGTCGGCACCGCCTTCACCAGCTTGACGTACTGCTGGAAGGTATTGCTGAGCGCGGCGCCGAGCAGTTCGGCGATACCCAGCTGGTACTGGTTGCGCCGGGCTCGTGCGCGCGGCGGGCGGATGTGCCGCCCGGTTGGCTCCAGGTCAAGGATCGCCTTGCCCAGCGCGACACCGGCCTGGCCGTCGATGCCGGCATGGTGCACCTTGGTGTAGAGCGCGACCTGCCCGCTTTTCAGGCCGTCGATGATGAAGAACTCCCACAGCGGCCGGCTGCGGTCGAGCAGGCTCGAATGCAGCCGCGCCACGTACTGCTGCAACTGGCGGTTGCTGCCGGGCGCCGGCAGTGTTACATGGCGCACGTGGTAGTCCAGGTCGATGTCTTCGTCCTCGACCCAGACCGGGTTCGAGAGGTCGAAGGGCATCAGGGCCAGCTTGCGGGTGAACACGTCGGCCAGGTGCATGCGCTGCGCCAGGTACGCCTTGGCGTCTTCGTAGAAATCGCCCGTGTACCCGTCGGGCAGGTCCATCACGTTCAGGGCGCCGACGTGCATCGGCATTTCGGGAGACTCCAGGTGCAGGAAGGTCGCATCGACGCCGCTCAGGTGGTTCATGGTAAGGGGCCAGGGTTAGAACTTGCCGTTGACGAGATACATCGCGATCCAGGGTTGCCACACCACGAGCGCGAGGCAGAAGAGCATCATCAGGATGAACGGCACCGCCGCCTTGATCAGCAGCCCGAACGGTTGCTTGAAGGCGGACATTGCCACGATCAGGTTCAGGCCCACCGGCGGCGTGAGGAAACCGATCTCCAGGTTCAGGATCATGATGATGCCGAACACGATCTTGTTGTAGCCGTAGGCCTCGGCCATCGGGGCCAGCAGCGGCGCCAGGATCAGGATCGCCTCGCCGGTGGTCATCAGGCAGCCAACGCCGAGCAGCAGCAGGTTGACCAGCAGCATGAACATCAGCGGGCTGGAGATGTAGCCTTGCATGAACTGCACCAGCGATGCCGGCACGCGGTGCTCGATCAGGATGATGTTCAGGCTCAGTGCCACCGCCAGCACCGGGAACAAGGAGCCACCGAGCTTGGAGGCGTCCAGCACCACCTGGTAGAAGTCCCGCAGCCGCATCTCGTTGTGCACGAAAGTCTCGATCACCACGGCGTAGAGCAAGGCGACGGCCGCCGCCTCGGTGGCGGTGAAGAAGCCGCTGTAGATGCCGCCCAACAGGATCACCGGCATCATCACCGCCCACACGCCATTGCGGCAGGCGGTGGTGAACTCGGACCAGCTGAAACGCTGCGCCGGCATCTTGCGGTTGAACCACACCGCGTAGATCGACAACACGGTCAATATCAGGATGCCCGGCCCGACCCCGGCCAGAAACAGGTCGACCACCGACGCCTCGGTGACCAGGCCGTAGATGATCATGGGAATCGACGGCGGGATGATGATGCCCAGTGTGCCACCCGACATGATCGTGCCGAGCGAGAACTTGTTGTCGTACCCGCCGGCACGCATGGCCGGGTACATCACGGTGCCGATGGCCAGCATGGTGACGATGCTCGAGCCCGAGATCGCGGCAAACACGCCACAGCTGAGGATCGCCGACACGGCCAGCCCGCCCGGCAACGGCCGCGTGACGGCCGCCATGATGTCGATCAGCCGCTTGGCCGTGGAGCCCTGCGTCATCACGTTGCCGCACAGGATGAACAGCGGGATCGACAGGATCAGTTCCTTGTCCAGGCCGACCCACATGTCCTCGATGATGTAGTCGAGCTGACCCTTGCCCCAGACGATCTGGACATAGGCGCAGATGCCCAGCAGGATCACGATCAGCGGCTGGCGCAGCAGCAGCAGCACAAAGACGATGGCCAGGAGAATCAGTCCGTAGGTCATCGGGTGTTACTCCTGGAAGGCGGGCGGCACGGGCCGCAGGGCGGGCCAGCCCGCATACAGGAAATAGCGCACGGCCGCCGACAGGAACCCCAGCGGAATGGCCAGCTGGAACGGCCACACCGGCAGATTGAAGGCCTGTGCCCGCAGCCCCGAGGCCATCGTCGAGCCGATGAACACATAACCGTAATAGGCCACACCCAGCATGAACAGGCCGGTGAGCACATCTGCCAGGCGGTCCATCACCGGCCCCCAGGCCTCGGGCACCCAGCCGAATCCGATGCGCGGCTGCAGGTGGCTCCCGGTGGCGGTGGCGATGCCGATGCCGCAGAAACTGGCCAGCACCAGCAGATAGACCGACAGCTTCTGGGCACCGTAAACGCCGGTGGCGCCCTTGACGTCGAGCATCTTGTAGATCGGGCCCAATATTTCGCGCCCGGCGACGTCCAGGATCAGCAGGACGGCAATCATGCCGAATGCCGCCACGGCAATCAGGCACTCCGCCCGGTGCCAGCCGCCGGTCAGGCTTCTTGCCCACCCGGGGGCCGTCGCCGCCATGGCCGGCGACGCAGTGGAGTGGTCGGCCACCGAATCGCCTACTTGGCGCAGGCCTTGATACCGGCTTCCATCTGGGCGAAGAAACCCGCGGAATCACCGCCGGTGTCCTTGACGATCTGCGGATACACCGGCTCCAGCGCCTTGCGCCACACGGCGCGCTGCTCGGGCGTCAGGGTCACGGCCTGGCCGCCCGCCTTCTCGTGCATGCCGAACAGGGTGTTCTCGAAGCCGCGGACCTCCCCGCGCATCTTGGGCGAGCCATGGCGCGCGCTGGCGCGGTTGAGCGCGTCCTGATGGTCTTTCGACAACTTGTCGTAGGTCGCCTTGTTCATCAGGGTCAGGCCGGGAGAATCGTAAAACCCGCGCGTGGCCACAGTGGCCACCTTGGTCAGTCCGGACGGAAGCGCAAACGTGATCGGAGTCAGCACGACCTCGGCCAGGCCGGTCTGGAAGGCAGGAATCCACTCCGGCAGGCCCAGTGGATTCGGGTTGGCGCCCAGCGAGGTATAGAAAAGCTGCTGCGTCTTGTTGGCGTAACTTGCGGCCTTGACGCCGTTGAGATCCTTGGGGGTCAGGTAGGCCTTCTTGCCCCACAGGTCGATGTTGCCGACCTCCGTCCAGCCCAGGAACTGCACGCCCTTCCTGGCAAACAGGTCGGTGACGGTCTTGGTCATGTGGTTGTCCAGCACGCAGTCGAATTCCGCCAGCGACTTGAAATAGGCGGGCATCAGCAACAGGCCGATTTCGGGAACGATCAGGGCCGCGGAGCCACCGGAATAGCCGCCCATGTCGATGCGTCCGCGCGCCACCTGCTGCACCGTGTCCTGCTCGCTGCCGAGTTGCGAGGCGACGAAGGGCTGGATCTTGATCTCGCCCTTGCTTTCCTCCTCGACGTCCTTGGCGAACCGGTTGATCTGCATCACCCACGGGTTGCCGGTCGGCGGCGCGCCCGAGCTGTAGCGCAGTTCGACCGGTTTCTTGTCCTGTGCCATGGCCATGTCGCTAGCCAGCACCATACAGACGGCAGACAGTGCAGCCGACAACACAAAACGCTTTTTCATGGGTTTGTCTCCAGGTTGGATAGGCACGGGTCTGGCGCCGCATGCTCTGGAAGATTTATAGCAGCAGATCCGCATTCGGCTCTCATGGTTTGTACGCGGTTGCACGTGTCGGGAAATCGGTCATACACACCGGAATCAGTGCGTCCAGCAGGCCAGCCTGCGGTAGGCCCCGCACCAGCGCGAGACCACCGTGGCCGGGCATTGCCCGAACGCCGGCTCCGCCGCCGGGCCGGGCCCCAGCGCGGTGCCAAAGGCCGCGTCCACGCCAGGGGACTGCGCCAGGACCAACGCGTCCCCACCATCCTGTGTGGCGTCCCAGGCACGGTGCCACGCCACCTGCCCGAACCCACCCTGGCCCAGGCTGCAGTACAACCGGTCGGCCAGCCAGCGCGCCACACCGTGGACCGGACCGGCACCCAGCCCGAGTGACTGGACATGGTGCACGGTGTCCCCGGTGGGCAGGCCTGCCGCGCCGGTGCGCTGGCCGAGCCGCAGATACTGGGTGCGCTGGACGATCTCGATGCCGTCACGGGCCCAGCCGGTCAACACCACCTGCTGCGCCTCGGCCCGGGCCGGGCTGGCTTCGAAAGCCAGAAAATCCGCGTAGCTCGGGAATTCGTACAGGCACAGGTACTCCGGCCCGGTTGTCGCGTCGCCGTCGCACTGGCGGTACAGCGTCGCGCGTTGCAAGGCGGCAAATCCCATCAGCAGATGTACATGGTCGTGGTACCAGCGCAACAAGCCGGGGTGGTCGCCATCCTTCGAGCGCGTGGCCACCAGATTCACAACGATGCTCATTTTCAGG
Organism: Rhodoferax sp.; assembly: GCA_031383745.1. Classification (GTDB taxonomy): domain Bacteria; phylum Pseudomonadota; class Gammaproteobacteria; order Burkholderiales; family Burkholderiaceae_C; genus CAISIP01. The sequence continues at coordinate 19,063 of JANMZX010000153.1, forward strand.
ACTCCAGCCCGGGGCTTACCGGGGCCCGGTGTTGCATCGTAGCGCCACACCGCGGTCGTAGGTTCGATACCGGACACCCGAGCGTGATCCTGCGTTATGCTTTCTGCAATGACCGCGCCCGAACAACCGCCCACTGCCGACGAGGGCGGCCCCACAGTTGACGGCGGACGGGTCGACCGCGACAGCATGCGCCAAAGCGCCGCCCGGATACTGGATGACGTGCCATTCTTCGGCCGCATGGCCGAAGGGCAAGAAGCCCGCGACCAACTGCTCGACGCCATCGCGGGTGTGCCCCTGCCCGAGACGGTGGCCCGCCAGCTCGCCGGCGCGCAGGACACCCGACCGGAGATCTACCTGCACCTGTTGCGCACCGCCATCACGGCCACCTGGCTGGCAAGGACACCGGCCCTCACGCGGTGCGACGCGTCCATGGCCGCTGCAGCGGGCCTGCTGCACGACATCGGCATGCTGCATGTCGACCCGCAGATCCTCGACCCGGGCCATGTGCTGACCCGCGAACAGCAGCGCCAGTTGGTGGCCCACCCACTGGTATCCACCACCACGCTGGAGCGCCTGTCGGTGTATCCGGCCGAAGTCGTCAGGGCGGTTGGCGAACACCACGAGTGCCTGGACGGATCGGGATACCCACGCAACCTGGCGGGCGACGCCATCAGCCCGCTGGGCAAAGTGCTGTCGCTTGCGCAGGTGGTGGCGGCCATGTTCGCCCCGGGGCGCAGTTCACCTGAGATGCGGCTGTCGGTGCTGCTGCGCATGACCTGGCACCGTTACGACAACGCGATGGCGATGCAGGTGCTGACACTGGTGAAGCCGCAACTCGACGTGATGAGCGCCGAGGTGCAATTGCTCGATGACCCGATCGCCCGGCTGGTCGACATCACCCGGCTGCTGCGCCAATGGCCGCTGCAGTGGGAGGGAGAGCGCGACATCGGTGCCGCCAGGCTGGCGACGCTGGAGTTCATGGCGGCCGAGGCGCTGCAGATCCAGCGCGTGCTTGCGGGTGTCGGCGCAGTGCCGGAGCAATTGCAGATGTTGCACGGCGAGGCGCTGGATGACGCACTCATGTGCGAATTGACGCTGCTCACGCGCGAGGCTTCCTGGCAGCTTCGCGCGCTGGCCGCGCAGGCCCGCCGGCGCTGGAATGCCACCCCTGGCGAGGCTTTTCCCGGCCCCTTGCAGCAATGGCTGGACGAGGTGGACGTGCTGGTTGCCGCGTTGTCGGGCGTCCATCCCCGGGACCAGGCGGCCGCCAGGCCGTCCACAGCGTGACGGTTCCCGCATGCGCAGCGCGCCGGGCGGAGGCCTGCTGATGGATGGCGGCCCCTTGCCCCATGCGTCCCAGCCGCGTGCCCGGCCTGCATCGGTCGCGCATCTGTACTGGTCCTTCACCGCGCTCGCGCTGCAGGGTTTTGGTGGTGTGGTGGCAGTGGTGCAACGGGAGCTGGTCGAGCGCAAGCAATGGCTGACGCGCGAGGAGTTCGTCGAAGACTGGGCGGTGGCGCAGATCCTGCCCGGCCCCAATGTGATCAACCTCTCGCTGATGCTCGGCGATCGGTATTTCGGCCTGCGCGGTGCACTTGCGGCGATGGCCGGCCTGCTGGCTTTTCCCTTGCTGATCGTGCTGGCCCTGGCGATGGTCTTCTCCGGCGTTTCCGATCTGCCGATGGCGCAGGGGGCCATGCGCGGCATGGGCGCTGCCGTGGCCGGCCTGATCGCGGCCACCGGCCTGCGCCTGCTCGGTGCCTTGCGGCAGAACGTAATGGGCCAGCTGGCTTGCGGCGTGTTCTGCGTTGCGACCTTCCTGGCGATAGCATTGCTGCGCCTGCCGCTGGTCGGGGTCCTGCTGGGCCTGGGCGGCTTGGCCAGCCTGTGGGCCTGGCACCGCCTGGGGCAACTGGCCGCGCACACGGCACCCGGGGCCGGACGATGACACTGTCGATGACGGCCTACGAGTGGTTCGCCTTGCTGGCGCACTTCGCCACCTTGTCCCTGCTGGGGGTGGGCGGGGCGATCACCACCGCGCCGGACATGCACCGCTACCTGGTCGGTGAACGCCTGTGGCTGACCGATGCGCAGTTTTCCTCGAGCATCGCGCTGGCGCAGGCGGCGCCAGGGCCCAACGTCCTGTTCGTCGGCCTGCTGGGCTGGAACGTGGGCCTCAACAACGGGGGTTACGGGCTGGCCCTTCTGGGCCTGACGATCACCCTGACGGGCATCCTGCTTCCAAGCTCCCTGCTGACCTACCTGACCGCGCGCTGGGGACACCGGAACCGCGAACGGCGTGCGGTGCGCGCCTTCAAGCAGGGCATGGGACCGATCGTCGTGGCGCTGATGGTCGCGACCGCCTGGCTGCTGACCGCCAACCACGGCAGCCCGGGACGCGATGCGCCCCTGTGGGCCCTGACCGTGGTATCGGCCCTGCTGGTGTGGCGCACCCGCATCCACCTGCTGTGGCTGCTGGGCGCCGGCGCGCTGCTGGGTGCCCTGGGATGGGTATGAACGCACGACTGCCTGCTGCTGCAAGGACACCATGAACACCAAACCGCTCGGGCGCTCCGGCCTGCATGTTTCGCCATTGACATTCGGTGGCAACGTCTTTGGATGGACGGTCGATGAAGCAACCTCGTTCTCGCTGCTCGACGCCTGGCTGGACGCCGGCTTCAACACCATCGACACGGCCGACGTGTATTCCGCGTGGGTGCCCGGACACAGCGGAGGCGAGTCGGAGACCGTCATCGGCAAATGGCTGAGGATCAGCGGCAAGCGCAACCGGGTGGTGCTGGCCACCAAGGTCGGCAAACCGATGGGGCCTGACCAGAAGGGGCTGCACCCCGCCTACATCCGCAGCGCCCTGGAGGCCTCGCTGCGGCGCCTGCAGACCGACCATGTGGACTTGTACCAGTCGCATGACGACGACACCGACACGACGCTGGAAGACAGCCTGGGCGCGTTCGACGCGCTGGTGCGCGCCGGCAAGGTGCGCGCGATCGGCGCGTCCAACTACAGTGCCGAGCGCCTGGCCCTGGCGCTGGATACCAGCGAGCGTCTCGGGTTGGCCCGGTATGAAAGCCTGCAGCCGCTCTACAACCTGTCCGACCGTGCGGTGTTCGAAGACGCACTGCAGGCCGTGTGCGTCGGGCGCGACGTGGGCGTGGTCAGCTTCTACGCACTCGCCGCCGGCTTCCTGACCGGCAAGTACCGCGACGCATCCGACGCGGGCAAGAGCCCGCGCGGCGCCAATGTGGTGCGCAAGTACCTGAATTCGCGCGGGCTGAAGATCCTGGCGGCGCTGGACGGTGTGGCAGCGCGGCACCAGACCCGCCCCGGGGTCGTCGCCATCGCGTGGCTGTTGACGCGCCCGGGCGTCACGTCGCCGATTGCCAGTGCGACGTCGCTGGCGCAGTTGGCCGACCTGGTCGCCGCCGCGACACTGCGGCTCGACCTGGAAGATCTCTCCGAACTCGACGCCGCGAGCGACGAAGGCGCCTGAGGCACCTGAGGCACCATCAGCCGCGCTGGCGCAGCGCCTCGTACAGGCAGATCCCGCTGGCCACCGAGACGTTGAGGCTTTCGACTGCGCCGCGCATCGGTATCTGCACCAGTTCATCGCAGGTCTTGGCAGTCAGCTGGCGCATGCCCGCCCCCTCGGCGCCCAGCACCAGCGCCACCGGCCCGGTCAGGTCCGCCTGGTAGAGCGTCTTGCCGGCGGCGTCGCTGGTACCCACGATCCGGATATTGCGCTCCTTGAGCTCGTTCAAGGTGCGCGCCAGGTTGGTGACCATGAAGTAGGGAACGGTCTCGGCCGCGCCACTGGCCACTTTCGCCACCGTGGCGTTGATGCCCGCCGCATGGTCCTTCGGCGCGATCACCGCATGCGCGCCGGCGCCGTCGGCCACCCGCAGGCAGGCGCCCAGGTTGTGCGGATCGGTCACGCCGTCGAGCACCAGCAGCAAGGGCTGCGTGCGTTCAGACTCCGGCAGCGCGGCCTGGGATTCCTCGAGTGTCTCCAGCAATTGGTCGAGCGAATGCACCTGGGCGATCTCCTTGACACGCGCGGCCACACCCTGGTGGGCATGGCTGCCGCACAGCCGGGACAGGCGCAGCCCGTCGGATTCGACCAGCCGCACGCCCGCCTCCTGGGCACGCTCGATGAACTGGCGCATCCGGGCATCGCGCCGGCTGGCCTCGATGTGGACTTCCAGCACAGATTGCGGCGCGGTGCGCAGACGCACGCCCACGGCATGAAAACCGAACAGGACTTTGGGGGAGGACATCGCCGGATTATCGGCCGTCGACCAGCTGCCCCGCCTCGATCGTGATGCGCCGCGAACAACGCTGTGCGATGGCCTGGTCGTGGGTCACCAGCACCAGGGTCGTGCCCAGTTCGGTGTTGAGGTCGAACATCAGTTGCATGATGGTCTCTCCGGTGGCGAAATCCAGGCTGCCTGTGGGTTCGTCGGCCAACAGCACCGCCGGTTGCACCACGAAGGCGCGCGCCAGTGCCACACGCTGCTGCTCACCACCGCTCAACACCTTGGGATAGTGCCCCAGGCGCTGCGACAGACCGACCCGGGACAGCATCTCCGAGGCGGCCTTGCGGGAATCCTTTCTGCCCCCAAGTTCCAGCGGCAGCATGACGTTTTCGAGGGCCGTCAGGTTGCCCATCAGCTGGAAACTCTGGAACACGAAACCGACCTTGCGGGCGCGCAGGGCGGCACGGGCGTCCTCGTCGATGGCGAACAGGTCCTGGTCGGCCAGGATCACCGTGCCCCGGGTCGGTGTGTCGAGCCCGGCGATGATCGACAGCAGGGTGCTCTTGCCCGAACCGGACGCACCGACAATTGCCGCCGTCTCGCGCGGTGCCAGTGCGAAATCGATATCACGCAAAATGTCGAGCGTGCCGGTGGAATCCGTGACGGACTTGAAGACATGGTTGACCGAGATGATCGCTGGAATACTGGTTGAGGGCATGAAAGGCTCAGTTTTGAATCGACGACACTTTATCCTGACTGCTGCGGCGAGCCTCCCTGTGGGGCTATGGGCCGCTACCCCGGCCCGCACCATTCTCGTGGTGGGTGATTCGCTCAGCGCCGAGTATGGCCTGCGACGCGGCAGCGGCTGGGTCGCACTGCTCGAGAAGCGCCTGGCCAGCGAGCGCATTGCCGCCACCGTGGTCAATGCCAGCATCAGCGGCGACACCACGTCCGGCGGGCAATCCCGGCTGGCCGGGCTGCTGAAGGCCCACCGCCCCAGCCACGTGGTCATCGAACTGGGCGGCAACGACGCGCTGCGCGGCCTGCCCTTGCAGATGACGCAGGACAACCTGGCCCGCATGACGCGGGCCGCCCAGGAGGCCGGCGCCAAGGTGCTGCTGGTCGGCATGCAGGTGCCACCCAACTATGGCGCCGAGTATGCGCGGCGTTTCGAGAGCCTGTTTGCCACCGTGGCCCGCGAGCGCCGGGCCGCGCTGGTGCCCTTCCTGCTCAAGGGCATCGCCGACAGTGCCGAGCCGATGAAGCTGTTCCAGGCCGACCGCATCCATCCGCGCGAAGAGGCGCACCCGACCATGTTGGCCAATGTCTGGCCGGAACTGCGCAAGCTGCTGTCATGACCGGTCCGACCGCTTGCCGGGTATCGAAAGCCGAGCCGCCGTGCGCGGAGCGTACCTGATGTCGGTCAGCACCATCACGGCGCAGGATCTGCTGCCAAAACTCGACGGGTTCGATGCCATCATCGACGCGCGCAGCGAATCGGAATACGCGCTCGACCACCTTCCCGGCGCCGTCAACTGGCCGACGCTCGACGACGCGCAGCGCCATGAGATCGGCACCCTGTACAAGCAGGTCAACCCGTTCGAAGCACGTAAACGCGGGGCGGCGATCGCGGCTCGCAACATCGCCGACCACATCACGCGAGAGCTCATGCACAAGCCGAAGGAGTGGCGGCCGCTGGCCTATTGCTGGCGTGGTGGCCAGCGCAGCGGTTCGCTGTCGCTGGTCCTGGGGCAGATTGGTTTTCGGGTCACCCTGCTCGAAGGCGGGTACAAGGCGTTTCGCACCGCCATCGTGGCCGACAGCGCCCGTATGGCCGGGCATCTTGTGTTCCGCGTCGTCTGTGGCACCACCGGCTCCGGCAAGACGCGCCTGTTGCACGCGCTGCAGCGCCGCGGCGCGCAGGTGCTGGACCTCGAGGCGCTGGCGGTGCACCGCAGTTCGGTACTCGGCGCCCTGCCCGGCCAGCCGCAGCCCAGCCAGAAGGCCTTCGACACCCGCGTCTGGGACGCATTGCGGCGCTGCGACCCGGCGCGCCCGGTGTTCGTGGAGAGCGAGAGCCGCAAGGTCGGCAACGTCGCCGTGCCGACCGCGCTGATGGAGGCCATGCGCCGCAGCCCCTGCCTCAACCTGGTGCTGGAGGAAGCCGAGCGCGTGGCTCTGCTGATGGAAGACTATGACTTCTTCGTGCGCAATACCGCGGAGTTCTGCGGCCGGCTCGATGTACTGGCGGAAATCCGCGGCAAGGCGACGGTGCAGCACTGGAAAGACCAGGTGGCCAGCGGCCACATCTCCGACGTGGTGCAGCAACTGCTGACGCTGCATTACGATCCGGTCTACCTGCAGTCGATGCAGCGCAACTTCGTGCTGTTCAGCCAGGCAGAAGACATCAGCCCGCGGGACCGCTCGCCAGGGGCGATGGATGCGCTGGCGCAGCGCATCCTGGGCAGCGGTCCGGGTTAGTCCCGGCGGCTCGGAATGCCGATCAGGCTGGAGGCGCCGACCCGGCGGCGGAGGGATCCCGCGGCGGCTGCCCGTCTTCGGACTGCGTATTGTCGCCCTCGCCGCCCGGCCCCTTGCGCTCGGCCTTTTGCTTGAGCTTGTCTTCCTTCTTGCGCTTTTTGGCCAGCTCTTTCTGGCGCTTTTCGTATCCGTAATTGGGAGTTGCCAATTTGTGCTTTCTGGTAGTTGGTGCCACTGTACCAGTTCGTGTGCACCAGGGAAGGGAGGGGTTGGCGCTATTGTGGGCTCAGGGCGCAGCGCTGGCAACGCCCGGATCATCCTGCCAGCGGACCGACCCGCGGTAGGCATGCCAGGTGGCGTGTCCCAGCCACGGCCCCACCAGAAGCAGCCCCAGCCCCCAGGGAACCAGTGCGACCACGACCAGGGTCGTCAGGATCATGCCCCACAACACCATCACCGCGGTGTTCTCGACAACCACCTGCAGGCTCGCGATCGCAGCCGATATGGCGTCGGTGTCTCGGTCCAGGATCATGGGAATCGAGACCACGGACATGGCGTAGACGATGCTTGCAAACACCAGACCAACCACCACGTAGACGGCTACGAATTCCCAGTTCTCCGGGTTGAACACCGCCGCCAGAACGCCGGTCGTGGACGGCATGCCGGTATTGAAGAACACGGCGAAAACCACCAGCGACGCGCGACCCCACAGCAGTTCGAGCACCATGAGCACCAGCACCAGCATGCCGACGCTGCGCAGGTGCGAGTCCCAGCAGGTCAATGACGAGGCCAGGTCGGGGGTCAGGCCGCGCTCGCGCCGGCGGCTCACCTCGTACAAGCCCATCGCCAGGAAAGGCCCCAGCAACAGGCAGCCCGACACCAGTGACATCACATACTCCGGCCTGGCCCTGAAAACCGCGGCCAGGGTCAGGCCCATGGCCCAGAAACACATGCCGTAGAACACACCGATGCCCATGTGCGCGGTCAGGTCGCGCCAGCCCAGCAGCAGCCACCGGAATGGCGCGGCGAAACCCAAGGGCAGGATCGTCTTTTGCGGGCCTTCCGGGGGCGGCGGCACATACGGCGGCGGCACCGGTTCCTGGCGCGGCTCCGGAGGCATGGATTCGGGCGGGATGTCGCGGGATGCGCCAGGTGTTCCGGTTGCCATGTGTAGCACAGTAGCCGGTTCAGCGCCGCGCGGCAACCCTGGGATACACCAACTCAGCCGAATGCGTTGATCAGCGCCTGCAGCAGGTCGGCCTGCAGGTCCGCCACGGATTCGAGGCCGATCGAAAACCGCACCACGGTTCCGCGCTGCAGATGCGCCGGCCAGCCGTGGCGCATGGTTTCGAGGTCGTACGGCACCACCAGGCTGATCGGCCCACCCCAGCTGTAGCCCAGCCTGAACAGGTGCAGGCCATCGCAAAAACGGTCAACCTGCTCCTGGCTGAAGCGCGGCTGCAGGATCACACTGAATATGCCGGCCGCTGCGCCTTGCGTTCCGGTACACAGTGCCCTCCAGTGGCCGTGGCCCGGGGAGTCCGCCAGCGATGGATGCAGCACCTGGGCCACTTCGGGCCGCCCCTGGCACCATTGCGCCAGCGCGCGGGTGGCCTGGTCGTGGGCGTGGTAGCGCAGGAAGATGCTTGGCAGGCCGCGCAGGATCGCTTCCGCATCGTTTGCGCCCACCGCCAGGCCCAGGCGCATATGGGTCAGCTTGAGCTTCATGTGCAGGGACGGATCCCGGGTCATGATGCTGCCCATCAGGATGTCACCGCCGCCACTGGGGTATTTGGTCAGCGCGTGCACCGAGATGTCGACGCCTGTCGCTGGTCCCTGGCCGGGGCTGAGGTCGAAGGGCCGAAACGCGATGCCCGCCCCCCAGGTGTTGTCCAGCGCCGACACGACACCACGGGCCCTGCAGATGCGCACCATCTCCTGCAGGTCGGGAAACTCCAGCGTCACCGAACCGGCTGCCTCCAGCCAGACCAGCCTGGTTCGCGCCGTGATGCGCGCAGCCAGGTCCTGCGGGTCCATGGCGTTGTAGAACGCATGGGTGATACCCCAGGCATTCAGTTCGCCGCGGGCAAACACGGTGCCCGGACCGTAGGCGTTGTCGGGAATCAGGACTTCATCGCCTGCCTTGAGCAAGGACATGGCCACCGTGGCGATGGCGGCCAGGCCGCTGGGAACCAGCAGGCACTTCAGGCCCCCCTCGAGTGCACACAGGCGCTCTTCGAGTTCGTAGGTGGTGGGCGTCCCGTGCAGCCCGTAGGTGTAGCCTGTCTTGTCCTTCCACTCGACGCTGCGCATGGCAGCGACGTCCTTGAAGAAGACCGTCGACGCCTTGAACACGCCCGGCTGTGGCGCTGCAAAACCCGCCGGTGCGACGTACGGGTGGTGGATCAGCGCGGTGGGCGGCTCACGCATGGCAGGCGGCACCCATCGTCAGACGCTCCACTTGGCGATCAGCTGCTCCGGGCGCATCGCGTCGTACCCCTCGAACGGCTGGTGGATCCAGGGGTTGGTCGGCAGGAACTCCACCGAATAGTCCGGGGTGAACGTCGACACACCCTTGGTCCACAACACGGCGCTGCGCAGTTCGGTGATCGGCTGGTAGTTGTTGCGCAGCTGGTGGATCACCGAATTGAGCGTATGCCCGGTGTCTGCCAGATCGTCCACCAGCAGCACCTTGCCGGCGATTTCGCCCTTGGGCGTGGTGATGTAGCGGGCGATGTCCAGGTTGCCCTGCTGCGTGCCCGCGTCGGCGCGGTAGGAACTGGTGGACATGATCGCCAGCGGCTTGTCGAAGATGCGCGACAGGATATCGCCGGGCCGCATGCCGCCGCGCGCCAGGCACAGGATGGTATCGAACCGCCACGCCGACTGGTGGATCTTGATGGCAAGCTTTTCGATCAGGTTGTGGTACTCGTCGTAACTGACGTACAGGTGCTTTCCATCTTCAGTCAACATGGGCTGTTCCTTCAATCGGCCAGGTAGGGGTGACGCATCATGATAGTGTGGTCGCGGTCCGGGCTGGTCGACACCATGTGGATCGGCACGCCGGTGACCTGCTCGATGCGCTGCAGGTACAACCTGGCAGCCACCGGCAACGCGTCGTAGTGGGTGACGCCGACTGTGCTGTCGCTCCAGCCCTGCATCACCTCGTAGACAGGGGTGCAGCGTTCGATGTCATCCGCCCCCATGGGAAGAATGTCGATCAGTTCGCCATCCATCTCGTAGCCGGTGCACAGCTTGAGTTCATGCAGGCCATCGAGCACATCGAGTTTGGTGATGCACAGCCCCGACAGGCCATTGACCTGCGCCGACCGCTTGAGCAGCGCAGCATCGAACCAGCCGCAGCGCCGCGACCGGCCGGTGGTGACGCCTTTCTCGGCGCCCACCGTGCTCATGTGGTAACCCGGCGTCCCGGGCGTCTGCCAGTCGAGTTCGGTCGGGAACGGTCCACCGCCGACCCGGGTGCAATACGCCTTGGTGATCCCCAGCACGTAATGCAGCATGCCGGGCCCGACGCCGGAACCGGCGGCCGCATTGCCCGCCACACAATTGCTTGACGTGACGTACGGGTAGGTGCCATGGTCCACGTCGAGCAAGGTTCCCTGGGCGCCTTCGAAAAGCAGGTTGGCGCCCTTTTCGTGCGCCTCGTTGAGCTCGCGCGAGACGTCGGCCATCATCGGCCGCAGCAGCTCGGCATGGCGCATCGCCTCGTCATACACCGCATCGAACCGGACCATGCCATCGACCATGTACGGCTTGAGCATGTCGCCGAAGTCGAAGCGCGCCGACTGCAGGTAACTGGACAACACGTGGTTGTGCAGATCCAGCAGGTCCCGCAGCTTGCTGGCGAACCGCTGCGGGAACTTCAGGTCCTGCACCCGCAGTGCACGCCGCGCGATCTTGTCCTCGTAGGCCGGGCCGATGCCCCGCCCTGTCGTGCCGATCCTGGCGTTGCCGCCCTTCTCGCGGGCCGCCTCGCGGGCCATGTCGAGCGCCGCATGGAACGGCAGGATCAGCGGGCAGGCCTCGCTGATCCGCAGGCGCGAGCGGACTTCAACACCGGCGCGCTCCAGGCCCTCGATCTCCTCGAACAGCTTGGCTGCCGAGAGCACCACACCGTTGCCGATGTAGCAACGCACACCGGCCCGCATGATGCCGCTCGGAATCAGGTGCAGCGCGGTCTTGACGCCGTTGATCACCAGCGTGTGGCCGGCGTTGTGGCCGCCCTGGAAACGCACCACCCCCTGCGCGCTCTCGGTCAGCCAATCCACCAGCTTGCCCTTGCCTTCGTCCCCCCACTGGGTTCCTACGACAACGACATTGCGTCCCTTGGTTGTATTCATCGGGCTTGTTCTCAAACGGCTTTCACAACCCACTGCCCCGCAACTTGTAGCAACTCGCGATCACACTGGAACTCATCTACTTCGCTTTCATGGCCTGGCAACACACAGACCACGGTATGCCCGGCGGCACGCAAGCCGGCCACAGCGCGGCGCAATTCCGGCTGTTCACCCCAGGGCGCGCGGATCGCGGCATGCAGGGCCCGCGGCCCGACCGCGCGCACCAGCGCCTTGACGTCCAGGCTGAAACCGACCGCCGGCCGGTTGCGACCGAACACCGCACCCACCTCGTCGTACCGTCCGCCGCGCACCAGCGCGTCGCTGGCCGAGGGCGCAAAAATGGAAAATCGCGCCCCGCTGTAGTAGCCGTACCCGCGCAGGTCGGCCAGATCGAAGCTGGTCTTGGTGTCGCCCAGTTGGCCGGCCAGCCAGCGCAGGTCGGTCAAAGCTGCATCGATGGCAGGCAGGCGCGGCAGCAGTCGGCGAGCCTCATCGAGCACCGTGGCGTCGCCATACAGCCCGACCAGTGCCATCAGGCCCTGGCGTGTGGGAGCCGGCAGGCCGGCCGTCAGCTGGCGCAGTTCCTCGGCATCCTTGGCCGCGAGGGCGCGGTGAATGCGCACCTGCGTTGCGGTGTCGATGGGTCCAGCCGACAGCAAAGCCCGCACGATGCGCGCATCGGCCAGGTCGACGCTGGGCTGCTCCACCTTGGCCGCCTTCAGGCAGTCGAGCGCCAGCAGGAGTATTTCCAGATCCGCCTCGGTGCCGGCGTGCCCGTAGATCTCGGCCCCGAACTGCAGCGGCTCCCGGGTGGCGTGTGGCTTGTCCGGACGGGTATGCAGTACCGGGCCGCAATAACACAGGCGCGTGACGCCGGAGCGGTTCAGCAGGTGGGCATCGATGCGGGCCACCTGCGGCGTGCTGTCTGCGCGCAGTCCCATCATGCGGCCGGACAACTGGTCCACGAGCTTGAAGGTCTGCAGGTCCATCGCTTCGCCGGTGCCGCTCAACAGCGACTCCAGGTGCTCGAGCAAGGGCGGCATGACCAGTTCGTAGCCATAACAGCGCGCCATGTCCAGCAGGTCACGGCGCAATTCTTCGATGTGGCGCGCCTCGGACGGCAGGACATCGGCAATATGATCCGGCAGGACCCAGGCAGACATGGAAGTGGAACGCTGTTAAAACACGGATTTTACCGGGCTCGCCCGGGCGCACAGCTCACGCGAAGAACCACAACATCGCCAGCCCCGCCAGAATGCTGCACAGTCCGAAGAAGCGCACCTGGCCGTCCTGCAGCTGTAGCAGTTGCAGGAACATGCGGCGCCAGCCGGCCGGCGACACAAAGGGGAACAAGCCCTCGATCACCAGCACCAGCGCCAGCGCCAGCCAGAACGTGTCGCTGTCCAAGCCTTACTTCTTGGCCGGTGCCGGAAGCTGCGCAGCCCCGCCACGCATCGCCTTGAAGAACTCCGACGTGGACGGATCCAGCACCATCACATCGCTCTTTTTGGCGAAACTGGTCTTGTAGGCTTCCAGGCTGCGGTAGAACTGCGCGAACTGCGGGTCGCGGCCAAATGCATCGGCATAGATCCGTGCCGCCTGCGCATCGCCTTCGCCCTTGATCTTCTGGGCCTCGCGGTAGGCGTTGGCGATCGTCACCTCGCGCTGGCGGTCTGCGTCAGCGCGGATCTTCTCGCCCTCGGCGCCACCGGTGGACCGAAGCTCGTTGGCGACGCGCTTGCGCTCTGCCTCCATGCGGCGGTACACCGATTCGGTGATGGCGTCGACATAGTCGGCACGGGTGATCCGCACATCCACCACGTCGATACCCCACGGCTTCTGACCGCGGACCTTCTCCAGCACCTCGGCCTTGACGTCGGCAGTGAGGGCTTCGCGTTTGGTGGACAGAACTTCCTTGACGGTGCGCTTGTTGATCTCTTCCTGGAACGCATTGCGCACCACCCGGTTGAGCTGATTGGCGCCTGCGGCTTCGTCCAGCCCGACGTTGCGGATGTACTGGGTCGGCTCGGTGATGCGCCAGCGCACATACCAGTCGATGACCACCCGCTGCTTCTCGGCAGTGAGCATCGGCTCGGTGTCGGTGGTGTCGAGGGTCAGCAGCCGCTTGTCGATGTACGACACGTTCTGGAACGGCGGCGGCAGCTTGAAGTTCAAGCCGGGTTCGGTGATCACGTCCTTGATCTGTCCGAGCGCGTAGACAACACCGAATTGCCGCTGGTCGACAACGAACAACATCGAACTGGCAATGGCCAGCGCGAGCAACAGCGAAGAAAATACAAATCCAAGCCGGTTCATGGCGGTTGTCCTAACGTGTGTCGCGTTCACGTGAACGCGAGGTGTCTCTGGAGCGCGTGTCGGCCGGTACGGCCCCCGACGGCGCAGTGCTGCCGGTGGCCGGCGCGACCGCCACACCAGGCTGGCCGGTGGCATCTGACGGCAGCACGCCCTGGCCCTGCAGGATCTTGTCCAGCGGCAGGTACAGCAGGTTCGAGCCCTGCCGCGAGTCGACCAGCACCTTGGTCACGTTGCCGTAGATCTGCTGCATGGCGTCGAGGTACATCCGGTCCCGCGTGACCTGCGGCGCCTTCTGGTACTCGGCCAGCACCGACTTGAAGCGCTGGGCATCACCCTCGGCCTGGGCGACGATGCGGGCCTTGTAGGCATCGGCTTCTTCCTTGAGCCGCGATGCGGAACCCACGGCACGCGGCACCACGTCGTTCGCGTAGGCCTGCGCCTCGTTCTTGGCGCGTTCGCGCTCCTGCCCGGCCTTGAGCACGTCGTCGAATGCCGCCTGCACCTGTTCGGGCGGGCGCACACCACCTTGCTGCAGGTTGATACCCACCACCTCGATACCCATCTTGTAGCGGTCCAGGATCGACTGCATCAGGGCCCGCACCCGCGGCGCGATCTGGTCGCGCTCTTCGGACAGGGCCGAATCCATGCGCATCTTGCCGACCACTTCGCGCACCGCGGTTTCAGCGGCCTGGACAACCGCGTCGGTCGGGTTCTTGCTCTCGAACAGGAACGCCCGTGCGTCGCTCAGCCGGTACTGCACCGCGAACTTGATCTCGACGATGTTTTCGTCTTCGGTCAGCATGGCGGATTCGCGCAGCCCGGTGGCTTTGATGATGGTGTCCCGGCCCACGTCCACCGAGCGGATCTGGGTCACGAAAACCAGTTCATGGCGCTGGATCGGGTACGGCAGGCGCCAGTTGAAACCTGCGCCTGCGGAACTCTTGTATTTGCCAAACTGCGTGATGACCGCCTGCTGGCCTTCCTGCACGATGAAAAAGCCGGTACCCAGCCAGATCAGCACGGCGACCGCCGCGATCAGCCCGGCGCCGATACCGGCGCTTTTCATGTCCGGCTGGAATCCACCCGGGCCATCACCGCCGGTACCGCCGCCATTGTTGCCCCGCCCCGCGCCCCGTGGACCCCCGAAGATCCCGCCCAGCTTGCGGTTGAAATCACGCCACAGTTCGTCCAGATCCGGCGGCCCCTGGTTGGGGCCTTGCCCGCGCCCGCGACCGGCCTGGCCAGTTGGCGGTGGCGGCGCCGGCGGCGGTGTGGGGGGCTCACCCTGTGCCGCGCCATCCGGCTTGGCACCGTCGGCCGGCTTGTCGTCGCCACGGCCCCAGCGCGAATCGTTCAGGTTGAACATGCCGCGCAGGCGAGTCGACAGGGCCACCCGGTTCGTCAGGGGGTGTTGGAATTTCATCTCAGGTTCCCGGTTCTCATTTTTGTCATGGTGCGATTGTGCCCAACGCGGTGGCGCCCTCAGGCTCTTCAAGGGAATGGTTCGGCTCCGGCTCGCCGTGGCCGGGGCGGGCCGCCAGGCGCGCCAGATGGCGGCGCAGGCCATCGAGACCCTCCCCGGTACGCGCGCTCACGAAAAGTCGGTGGGTCGGCACACCGTCCAACCCGTACACATCCTCCAGATGTGGCGGCCGATGACCGTTTTCAATGGCGTCGAGTTTGTTGAAAACGAGAATCTGTGGAACCTGATCGGCGCCGATCTCGGCCAGTACGCGCGCCACCTCGTGCATCTGCTCGGGATGGTGCGGGTTGGAGGCATCGACCACATGCAGCAGCACGTCGGCGTCCACGGCCTCCCGCAGCGTGGCCTCGAAAGCGTCGATCAGACCGTGCGGAAGGTTGCGGATGAAGCCCACCGTGTCCGACAGCGACACCGATCGCCCCGCGTCGCCCAGGTAGAGCTGGCGCGTCGTGGTGTCGAGCGTGGCGAACAACTGGTCCGCCGCATAGGCGCGGGCGTTCACCAGGCTGTTGAAGATGCTGGACTTGCCGGCGTTGGTGTAACCCACCAGCGAAATGTTGAACGCGTCGCGCCGGTCACGCTGGCGGCGCTGCGTCTGGCGCTGGCGCTTCACCTTGTGCAGGCGCTCCTTGGTTCGCTTGATGTGCTCGCCAATCATGCGTCGGTCCAGCTCGATCTGGGTTTCGCCGGGTCCGCCACGCGTCCCGATGCCGCCGCGCTGCCGTTCCAGGTGCGACCAGCGCCGCACCAGGCGGGTGCTGAGGTATTGCAGCCGGGCGAGTTCCACCTGGAGCTTGCCTTCATGGCTGCGTGCCCGCTGGGCGAATATTTCCAGGATCAGCAGGGTACGGTCATTGACGGGCAACTCCATGTGGCGTTCCAGGTTGCGCTGCTGGGCCGGGCTGAGGCTCTGGTCGAACAGGATTTCGGTCGCGCCGACCTCAGCCGCCAACTGCTTTATCTCGTCGGCCTTGCCGCTGCCCACGAACAACGCTGCGTCCGGCGCCTTGCGCTTGCAGGTG
>JANMZX010000164.1:0-3232 GCA_031383745.1 Rhodoferax sp.
GCTGCCCAGGCCGGACCTCGCCATCCGCATCGAGCCCCAGCCAGACGCAAGCCGCCAGGTGCAGCTGGTGGCCAGCACGCCGGTGGGGGCCAGCCTGCTCGACGCGGCGCAGGCATGAAGCGCCGCCCACTGCTGCAGGCCAGCTCGCTCGTGTTGCTGCTGGGCCGCGCGCATATCGCGCATGGCGCCACCATTCTGGCGGTTCGGGTGTGGCCCGCGCCCGAATACTCGCGGGTCACCATCGAGTCCGACGGCGCGCTCAAGGCGCGCCACGGCTTTGTCGCCAACCCGCCCCGGCTGGCGGTGGACATCGAGGGCATCGAACTCAACGCCGCGCTGCGCGAACTGGTGGCCAAGGTACGTTCGGACGACCCGACCATTGCCGGCATCCGGGTCGGCCAGTACGCCCCCGGCGTGGTGCGCCTGGTGCTCGACCTGAAACAGGCCGCGCTGCCGCAGGTGTTCAGCCTGCCTCCGGTGGCAGCGTACCAGCACCGGCTGGTGTTCGACCTCTATCCGAGCGTGGTGGCCGACCCGCTGGAGACACTGATCGCCGAGCGGCTGCGCGAACGCGCCGCGCCGCCTGCCGCCGCATCGGCGCCAGCGACGCCGCCCACCACACCGGCCGCCCACGCCTCCGAACCCGATCCGCTGGGCACCTTGATCGCGCAACGCACCACCCGGCCGGCCGCCGCTCCGGCGTCGGCGCCTGCACCCGGCGGCTCGCCCGCCGCGTCACCTGCCAGCGCGGCACGCAGCGTTGTCGCAGCCGCGGGCCCCAGGCCCGCCACGGCGGGACGCACCGACCGCCTCATCATCATCGCGCTCGACCCCGGACACGGCGGCGAAGACCCCGGCGCCATTGGCCCCGGCGGCACGCGCGAGAAGGACGTGGTGCTGCGCCTGGCCCACCTGCTGCGCGACCGCATCAACGCCACCAGCGTGAACGGCAATGCGATGCGCGCCTACCTCACGCGGGATGCGGATTTTTTCGTGCCGCTGCATGTACGGGTGCAGAAGGCGCGCCGGGTGCAGGCCGACCTGCTGGTGAGCCTGCACGCCGATGCGTTCTTTACACCCCGGCCGCAGGGCGCCAGCGTGTTCGCCCTGAGCCAGGGCGGCGCCAGCAGCAGCGCCGCGCGCTGGATGGCCGACAAGGAAAACAAGGCCGACCTGGTCGGCGGGCTGAACGTGGCCGCCAAGGATGCCGAGGTGCAGCGCGCGCTGTTCGACATGAGCACGCATGCCCAGATCAAGGACAGCCTGATGCTGGGTGGCGCCATGTTGGGCGAGATCGGGCGCGTGGGCAAGCTGCACAAGCCGCGCGTCGAACAGGCGTCGTTCGCTGTACTCAAGGCGCCCGACATTCCGAGCGTGCTGGTCGAGGCCGCCTTTATCAGCAACCCGGAAGAAGAAGCCAAGCTCAACAGCGACGCCTACCAGCAGCAACTGGCCGACGCGTTGTTGCGCGGCATCGAGCGCTATTTCGCCAGGAACCCGCCGCTGGCGCGCAACCGCTCGATCTGAGCCGGCACCTGCGTCACGCGCTGGCGCACCTCGTTCCAGTCTGGCGGCTGCGCCCCGCGGCGCATCACGCACACGGTGGCACTGGCCAGCGCATGCGCCAGCAACCCGGCTGCCAGGGCATCGTCCAGCGTGTCCATCACCGGCACCCCGCGCGGCCCGAGCCGCAACCAGGCCACCAGCAGGCCGGCCAGGAAGCAGTCGCCCGCGCCCACAGTGTCGACCACCGCGACCGGCTGCGCCTCGGCAGCACGCCATACCGAACCGTCGCGCGCCAGCAGGCAGGCGCCCTGCGCACCCAGCGTCAGCGCCAGCCAGTGGGCGGAGGTCGATTGCAACAGCCGCGACGCGCGGTCGAGCGGGTCGGCCCCCGGCGCGCCGAGGATTTCCAGGTCTTCGTCGCTGGCCTTGATGATGTCGGCGAGTTGCAGCGCGTCGTGCACGTTGCGCCGGTAGGCGGCCAGGTCGGGCATCACCGAGGGCCGCAGGTTGGCGTCCACCACCACCGTCTTGCCCAGTGCGCGCTGGCGGCGCAACCACGGCAGGTAGGTGGGAGCGTCGTCGGGGGCCAGTGCCAGGCAGCCGCTGCACACCAGTTCGAGTGTCTGCAGCGCGGCGCATGCCTGCGCCAGCGCCGCGGCACTGGTGGCGCGGTCGGCCACACCCTCGCGGTAGAAGGCGTAGTCCGGATGGCCGTGGTCATCGACGGCGACCACCGCCAGTGAGGTCGGCAGCGGCACGGGCTGCGGGCGGGAGAGCACCACCCCGTCCTGCAGCAGCGCCTGCGCCAGCTGGCGGCCGAAGCGGTCTGCCGACAAGGGGTTGAGGTAGCTCACCCCCACACCCTGGCGGGCGATGGCGCGGGTCAGGTTGAAAACGGCGCCCCCCAGGCAGGGCTCCAGCCGGCCATCGGGCTGGGAAATCAGGTCGATCAGGGCCTCTCCGGCGGTGGCAACCTGAATCTGGGCGATCGGGTTCATATTAGGGTTTTCCATAACTAAAACAACTTGATTTAATTAGTCTGCCCGGAATATACTGCACCCGCGCTGCAACGTAAAGCGTAGAAAAATCCCTCACCTACCCACCTCTTCATTCCGGAGACACCATGCAAAAGTCCACCCTGGCCCTGGCCATTCTCGGCTTCGCCGCTTCGTCCGCCTTCGCCGCCGAACCCGTCATCGGCCTGATCACCAAGACCGAAACCAACCCCTTCTTCGTCAAGATGAAAGAGGGCGCGCAGGCCGAAGCCAAGAAACTCGGCGCCAAGTTGCTGACCGGCGCCGGCAAGACCGACGGCGACAACGCCGGCCAGGTGACCGCGATGGAGAACATGATCGCCGCCGGCGCCAAGACCATCCTGATCACGCCCAGCGACAGCAAGGCGATCCTGCCCGCCATCAAGAAGGCCCAGGACAAGGGCGTGATGGTGATCGCGCTCGACAGCCCGACCGATCCGGTCACCGGCACCGACGCGCTGTTCGCCACCGACAACTACAAGGCCGGCGAACTGATCGGCCAGTACGCCAAGGCCGCGCTCGGCGGCAAGCCGGCCAAGATCGCCACGCTGGACCTGTTCCCCGGCCACCCGGTCGGCGCCCAGCGCCACAACGGCTTCCTGAAGGGTTTCGGCCTGGCCGCACCGGACGCCAAGAGCAACGAACTCGGCAAGGACGCGATGGTGGTGTGCATGGCCGACAGCTTCGGTGAC
>JANMZX010000172.1:0-9528 GCA_031383745.1 Rhodoferax sp.
CGACTGGCGCCTCGTGCTGGAACGCTGGCCGATGGTGCTCCTGCTGGTCACCCTCCCGGTGATTTTCAAGGCGGTTCTGGTGGCACTCCTCGCGCGGGGCCTGGGCAGTACCTGGGGCATTGCAATTCGCACCGGTCTGTATCTGGCGCAGGCCGGTGAATTCGGTTTTGTGCTCCTCACGCTCGCGCAGCGCAACGCCCTGGTACCACCTGCGCTGCTGAACCCGATACTTGCCAGCATGGTCCTGTCGATGCTGGCGACGCCGTTCATCATCATGTACAGCAACCGCATCGTGATGAAACTGGTGGCCGGTGAATGGCTGCAACAGTCGCTGCAGATGACCACCATCGCCCGCAAGTCGATCAACGCGAACAAGCATGTGATCATCTGCGGCTATGGGCGCAGCGGGCAGAACCTGGCGCGCATGCTGGAGGGCGAGGGCATTCCTTATATGGCCCTGGATCTGGACCCTGACCGCGTGCGCCAGGCCGCCGCGGCCGGTGATTCGGTCGTGTTCGGGGACGCGGCACGCCTGCAGGCGCTCATGGCGGCCGGCCTGGCACGCGCCAGCGCGGTGGTCGTGACCTATGTCGAAGTCCAGGGCGCACTGAAGGTGCTCGACCACACCCGGGCCCATGCGCCGCATGTGCCGGTCATTGTTCGTACCCGCGACGACCACGACCTGGAAAAACTGCAGGCGGCCGGTGCAGCCGAAGTGGTGCCGGAGGCCATCGAAGGCTCATTGATGCTCGCGAGCCATGCGCTGGCACTGGTTGGCGTCCCGATGCGCCGGGTGATCCGGATCGTGCAGGAACAGCGCGACGCGCGCTACAACCTGTTGCGCGGGTATTTCCACGGGGCCGACGACGACAGTGTCGACGAGATGCACCACGCGCGGTTGTCGTCGTTCCAGATGCCGATCGGGGCCAAATCCGTAGGCAGGACTCTCGGCTACCTGGCCTTGCATGTGCTGGACGTGCGGGTGGTCAGCCTGCGCCGAGGCGACGGCAAGGCGGTGCCACCCGATGACGACACGGTGCTGGCCACGGGCGACACACTGGTGCTGTCCGGGGTCCCGGAGAACCTCGCCATCGCCGAGCAAAAGCTGATCCGGGCACAATGAGTGCCCCGACCGTCCGTGCCCGACCATGCAAAACCTGAGTGTCAACCAGTATCTGCGCAACCACATCCGGACGGTGCCGGACTGGCCCGCACCAGGAGTCCAGTTCCGCGACATCACGCCGCTGCTGCAGGAAGCCAAGGTGTTTCGCGTCCTGATCGACGCCTTCGTGCACCGCTACATGGATGCGGGCATGCGGCCGGACGTGGTCGCCGGGCTGGACGCCCGGGGTTTCATTCTGGGGTCGGTAGTTGCCTACGAGCTCAACGTCGGTTTTGTCCCGATACGCAAGAAAGGCAAGCTGCCCTACACGACGGTGGAAGAAACCTACGAACTGGAATACGGCAGTGCCACAGTGGAGTTGCACACCGACGCTGTAGCGCGCGGCAGCCGCGTCCTCCTGATGGATGACCTGATCGCGACGGGCGGCACCATGATGGCAGGCAAGAAACTGCTGGAAAAACTGGGCGCAACGGTGATGGAAGGAGCAGCCATCGTGGATCTGCCGGAGCTGGGTGGTTCGGCCAAGCTGCGTGCGTCCGGGTTGCCCCTCTTCACGCTGGTCGACTTCGCAGGGCATTGACGGCGCGCCGGCCGACGTGCCGTCAGGTGACGGCGATGCGCCTTCGGTTGCTCACCACCCGCTTGGCCATGATCGCACCCAGCGCCATTGCAAGCGCGAGCGCGACAAGCGGATGTCGATTCGACAGTTCCGAGAACCGCATCGGCGTCAGGGACCACAACTTGCAGGCGCTTCCAGCCTGCACCGTGGCACTGCGCGCCATATAGGAAAAAAACCCCCCCTCACCTACCACCGAACCGGCCCCCACTGCGGCCAACCGGATCTTGCCGTTAGGGTCTTCGTAGTGCACGGTCAGCATGCCGGATTCGACAAAATACAACGTCCGGTCTTCAGCCCCCTGCGTGATCAGAATCTGCCCCGGAGCCAGGAGAGATGCCTGCATATAGCCACTCAGCACACTCCACTGCGCCGACGTGAGCATATGGCTCAACGTCGGGTCATTGGGGTTGCTGGTCACCGCCTCCAGCAGGGCCTTGATGTCCGGCTTGTCGTGCGCCGAAAAAGTGGTGCTCATGGGGAGACTCATTTTCCTATGCAGAATCTCGAAAATATCACGCCGAGCAGATCGTCGGCGCCGAATGCGCCGGTGATCTCGCCCAACGCATTTTGCGCCAATCGCAACTCCTCGGCCAGCAGGTCCAGCGGCGGTGGGGCGGCATCAAGATGCGATTGCGCAAGGCCCAGATGCCCGGAAACCCGGCCCAGGGCCTGCAGGTGGCGCTCCCTGGCCATGTAGTTGCCTTCCGTGGCGGGTTGCCAGCCGACGGCCTGCAACAGCGCCGACCGCAATTGCGCCAGGCCTTCACCGGTTTTAGCCGACAGGTAAATTCCATTCGGCGGCGCCTTCTGGTGTGACGGCCCCACCACGTCACACTTGTTCCATACATCGATCAGCGCGACCTTCGACCTCAGGCGCAACCGAAACGCCGACGCAAGCGCCGCCTCGGCGTTGGAGTAGGCCAGCACTTCGGCCTGGGCCTGGGGGGACGGACCATCCGGCGGATGCATTCTCGACAGGTCATGCAGGAACACGATGGCATCGGCCGTGTCGATTTCCTCCCATGCCCTGGCCACACCGAGCTGCTCGATCGCATCGTTGCTGTCCCGCAATCCGGCTGTGTCGATGACATGGACCGGGACACCCTCGATCTGGATCGTCTGCTGGACTTTGTCACGCGTGGTACCGGCGATTGGCGAGACGATGGCCAGTTCGGCTCCGGCCAGGGCATTCAACAGGGACGACTTGCCCGCGTTGGGCTGCCCGGCCAGGACGATCCTGATGCCTTCGCGCAACAGGGCGCCCTGTGTGGCGTTGTGGAAAATCCGCCCCAGCCCTTCAGCAATGGCTGCAAGGCGGCCCCCCAGATCGGCCTTTTGCAGGATGTCGATGTCCTCCTCGGGGAAGTCCAGCGCGGCCTCCACCAGCATGCGCGCGTCCGTCAAGGCCGCCAAGAGCGCGTCGATCTCGCCGGAGAAGACTCCGGACAGGGACCGGTTCGCGCTTCGGACCGCCGCCTCCGTGCTGGCGTCGATGAGGTCGGCAATCGCCTCGGCCTGGGCCAGATCGATCTTGTCGTTGAGGTATGCCCGCTGCGTGAATTCGCCGGGCTGCGCCAGTCGCAGGCGCAGGCCTTGGCCGGCCTCCAGGCACCGTCGCAAAAGCAATTGGAGAACCACCGCGCCACCGTGCCCCTGCAGCTCCAGTACGTCTTCGCCGGTATAGGAGTTTGGCGCCGGAAAATGAATCGCCAGCCCATGGTCGATGGCCTGTCCTGCCGCATCCAGAAACGGCAGGTAGGTTGCTTGTCGAGGGCGCAGCGTCTGACCACAGACCCGCGCTATCAGCGCGGACAGATCCGGGCCGGATACACGCACAATGCCGACGGCGCCGCGCCCGGGGGCAGTCACAACGGCCGCGATGGGGTCACCATGCTGCGGTGACATCAGCGCGCCTCCCTGCGATGCGTCGACGCCCCTGGCGTCAGAACTTCGGCAGGTTGAATTGCGGTGGCACACCCATGCGCGTATTGATCAGCCATTGCTGTGCGATGGAAAGGATGTTGTTGGTGATCCAGTACAGGACCAGGCCCGCAGGAAAGAAGAAGAACATCACGGAAAAAATCAGCGGCATGAACCACATCAGCTTGGCCTGCATTGGATCCGGCGGCGTCGGATTCAGGGCGGTCTGCAACATGGTGGTCAAGGTCATCACGATCGGCAGGATGAAATACGGATCTGGCGAAGACAGGTCGTGGATCCACAGGACCCAGGGCGCATTGCGCATTTCGACACTCGACAACAACACCCAATACAGGGCGATGAACACCGGGATCTGGATCATGATGGGGAAGCAGCCGCCCATCGGGTTGACCTTTTCCTCGCGATAGATCTTCATCATTTCCTGCTGCATCTGCTGCGGGTTGTCTTTGAGACGTTCCCGCATCTCCATCACCTTGGGGTTGATGGCCTTCATCTTGGCCATGCTCGCATAGGCCTTGGCGTTGAGCCAATAGAAGGCGATCTTGAGCAGCAGAACCAGGCCCACGATCGACCATCCCCAGTTCAGGATGAAACTGTGCAACTTGTCGAGGAGCCAGTACAAGGGTTTGGCGAGGATGGTCAGCCAGCCGTAGTCTTTGACAAGTTCGAGGCCGGGCGCAAGCGCCTCCAGCACCTTTTCTTCCTGGGGCCCAGCGAAAAACTTCGCTTCGACGGTGCGCGTGCTGCCGGGAGCGATCGTTTCCAGCGGCGTGATCATCGTCGCCCGGTAGCAGCAGTCAGCCACAGTAGAGCCGATATCGACGGCATCCATCGATATGGCGCGCTTGAGGCCGTCAGGCAATACCCATGCACTTGCGAAATAGTGCTGGACCATCGCCACATATCCATTGGCGGATTGCGCCTCGAAGTCCGCCTTTTTTTTCTTGATGTCGGCGAACTCGACTTTCTGGTATTTCTTGGCCTCGGTATACACCGCCGGCCCGGTAAAGGTCGAGTAGAAAGAGGACTCCCCCGGAGGCTTGTTGCCGTCGCGAACCAGTTGGAAATACAACTGCGCAGACAGTGGTGCGGCACCCAGATTCGTCACCGTATGCCGGACGGCCAGGTCATAGGCTCCGCGGCGTACGGTGTAGGTTTTCACCAATTTGGCGCCACCGATGTCAGGTGACTCGAAACTGAGCACGAGTTCGTTTTCACCGTCCTTGAGTTCTCGCGGCCCTGTTACCTTCATCGCCGTCTTGTGGGTGGGGAACACCGAACCGGCGACGCCACCGATCAACCCAGTCTGCGCAACATAGACCCGCTCCTTGCTTTCATCGAGCAGGACAAAGCGCTTGTTCTTGTCCTGCATGTCGTTGTACTTCAGGAATTCGGTGCGAACCAGCGATCCGCCTTCGCTGTCGAAAGTGAACTTCATGACGTCGGTGGTCACGACCACTTGTTCTCTGGGGGCTGCCGGAACCGGGGCCGGGGTCACCGGAACTGTCGCCACGGCCTGTCCTGCCGGAATCGCCGCTGCCGGCACCACGGGTGCGGGCACCGCGCCGGATCCCGGCGTTGCCGGCTGGACGGCGGCCACTGGTGGCTTGCCGATGGGACCGGGGAAAAAGGTGGCCTGCTTGCCGTTGTGCACTTGCCACTGGTCCCACAGAAGCACCATGGAAAAGCCAAAGATCACCCACAAAATGGTGCGACGAATATCATTCATGAGGGTTTCTTTTGAGAAGAGTTGGCCAGCAACTTCGTGAACAGTCTGGGTCTGGTGGCGGGTACTGGGTCACAACCTCCCTCGCACCATGGATGGCAGCGCACCAAGCGCGCCAACGTCAGATAGCTGCCAATCGCTGCACCATGTAAATCGAGGGCCTGCAATGCATAGGCCGAACAACTTGGTTCAAAACGGCAACCGGCGCCGATCCAGGGACTGAGCAGCAGCCGGTACAACTTCACAGCGCCGATCAACATGGCCTTGATCATCTACGTCGCCCGCCCGTGTTGGGGAGTGCGGGAGTTCGCGCCCGGCAGTTTGGACAGCAAGTGCCCGAGTTCCACCCGCACTGCTTGCTTGAGGGACTCCGAACTGGCGCTGGGAAACTGCTTCCGGACGAACTCGGTACGCAGACGCACGACATAGGCACCCAAAGGCAATACGGATTCGAAGTCACGGGCCACGTTGAAGATCTGTCTCTTGATTGCGTTTCGTGTGACCGCCCGCTTTGCCAATCGCTTGGGAATCAGCGGCCCCAGCCACACATCGGAATGCGAAAACAATGGCTTGCGCAGGTTCGACCGGGCAGCGCGTGTGTCCGAGGCCAAGATCCATTGTTCCGGTGCCAGGTAGTGCACAACGAAATGCGCCGTGCTTGCCAGCTTGCTGCCCGCCAATACGGCCTGAAACTGGTTCCTCGTCTTGAGGTGAAGCACTAAACAACAACAACCGCGTTATGACCGTCGGTCATACGTGCGGTAGTTCTTGGTCAGACTGCAAGGCGCTTGCGGCCCTTGGCCCGGCGGGCATTGATCACGGCGCGGCCGCCCCGGGTCTTCATGCGAACCAAGAAACCATGGGTACGTGCCCTGCGAATCTTGGAAGGTTGGTAGGTACGTTTCATCTTGATGTCCTAGAAAGCTTTGAAGTGAACCGCCGATTATCGCCATTTTTATCAATGCCGGCAAGGTCTTGCATGCGAATCGAAGGACTTCACAAGAACTGCGGACAGACTGACAAGCGTCGCCAGGCACGTTGTGGATAAATTCTTGATAACGTACACTTTCGGGCCACCCGAAAAACAAATATCCACAGAATCAGAAAGACAAGATGGCAGAGGGACAACATGGCGTCCGTGCAGAGGGCATGGGCCGCGGGGCAGGGGAGAGTCTGTGGCAAACCTGCATCGAGCAACTCGCGCAGGAAATGCCGGAACAGCAGTTCAACACCTGGATCAAGCCCTTGTCGGCCAGCGTGTCGGACGACCTGTCCAAGGTCACCATCTTTGTTGGAAATCGCTTCAAGCTTGACTGGATACGTGCGCAGTACAGCAGTCGAATATCGGGCATGCTGGAAAAGATCTATGGTCAAAACGTTCATCTTGAGTTAGCGCTTGCTCCTCGTGAACTAACTGTAAAGAGTGGCTTTTCGACTCCCGGAAGGGAACGGCCACCGATTGAGGAACCGCCCGATCTGGCGGAAGAAAAAGTCCTTCAAGGGCAGCGGAACCGGCTCAACTCGGCGCTGACCTTCGACACGCTGGTCGAGGGCTCGGCTAATCGCATGGCCCGCGCAGCGGCGATGCACGTCTCGGACATGCCGGGGCATCTGTACAACCCCTTGTTCATCTATGGCGGCGTGGGTCTGGGCAAGACCCATTTGATGCATGCGGTGGGGAATCGACTGCTGGTCAACAAGCCATCTGCCAAAGTTCTCTACATCCATGCTGAACAATTTGTGTCGGATGTGGTTAAGGCCTACCAACGCAAGACTTTTGATGAGTTCAAGGACCATTACCACTCGCTCGATTTGCTGTTGATCGACGACGTCCAGTTCTTCGCCAACAAGGAAAGGACCCAGGAGGAATTCTTCAACGCCTTCGAAGCGCTGCTGGCCAAGAAGTCGCACATCGTGATGACAAGCGATACCTATCCAAAAGGGCTGGCGGATATCCACGAACGCCTGGTGTCGCGATTCGACTCCGGTTTGACTGTCGCCATCGAGCCGCCGGAACTGGAAATGCGCGTGGCCATCCTGATCAACAAAGCGCGCGCCGAAGACAGCGAGATGCCTGAGGAAGTCGCCTTTTTCGTTGCCAAGAACGTCCGCTCCAATGTGCGCGAGCTCGAAGGTGCGTTGCGCAAGATCCTCGCCTACTCGCGGTTCAACCAGAAGGAAATATCGATACAGTTGGCCCGGGAGGCCCTGCGCGACCTGTTGTCAATCCAGAACCGGCAGATCTCGGTCGAGAACATTCAAAAGACCGTCGCCGACTACTACAAGATCAAGATCGCCGACATGTATTCGAAAAAGCGGCCAGCCAGCATCGCTCGCCCGCGGCAGATCGCGATGTACCTCGCAAAGGAACTCACGCAAAAAAGCCTGCCGGAAATCGGCGAATTGTTCGGCGGTCGCGACCACACAACGGTATTGCACGCAGTGCGCAAGATCGGTGGAGAGCGCCAGCAGTTGACTGAACTGAACCAGCAACTGCATGTACTCGAACAGACACTCAAAGGCTGATGCCTCGATGTATGTAGACGAGCCCTCCCTTACCGGTAGAAACCTGGGGACAGTTATGGCACAAGTAGGTACTTGTCCACAGGGATGGGCGTTTCCGATAAGTTGTTCATATTCGGCGACAGCCCCGCGATCACGGATACCCACACCGTTCAAGGCATTCCAAGTGCTTGATAAAAAAGGGGAAAATGCTGCTATCCACAGCAACCCGCTACCCTTACCTGCTACTACTAATCTAAATTAGAGAAATTAAAGAAGAGGTTGACATGATCGTGATGAAAACAACGCAAGGCAAGATACTTTCTGTTCTTCAGTCCGTATCCGGGATAGTGGAACGTCGGCACACGTTACCGATTCTTGCCAATGTGCTGATTCGCAAGACCGGCAGTTCCCTGCAGTTCACCACCAGCGATCTGGAGATCCAGATCCGGACAACAGCAGAGCTCGACGGCGATGCGGGCAACTTCACCACGACTGTCGGTGCCCGCAAATTGATCGACATCCTGCGCACCATGCCCGCCGACCAGACTGTGGCGCTGGAGTCCAGCCAGAACAAGGTGATCCTCAAGGGCGGCAAGAGCAAGTTCACCTTGCAGACCATGCCGGCCGAGGACTTCCCGGTAGTGCAGGAATCCCCGGGCTTCGGTCCGGCATTCAGTGTTCCGCAGAAGACGCTCAAAGACTTGCTGAGCCAGGTGTCGTTCGCGATGGCGGTGCACGACATCCGCTACTACCTCAACGGGATTCTGTTTGTTGCCGAGGGCAAGCAACTCAGTCTCGTCGCCACCGATGGCCATCGCCTGGCCTTCGCGTCTGCATTGCTCGACGTGGAAGTCCCCCGCCAGGAAGTGATCCTGCCGCGCAAGACGGTGATCGAAATGCAGCGGCTGCTCAATGATGCCGAGGGCGCGATCGAGATGCAGTTTGCCAACAACCAGGCGAAATTTGCTTTTGAAGGCATGGAGTTCGTGACCAAACTGGTTGAAGGCAAGTTTCCCGACTACAACCGCGTCATTCCCAAGAACCACAAGAACCGCATCACGCTGGGTCGCCTGCCCCTGCTTGCGACCTTGCAGCGCACCGCCATCCTGACCAGCGACAAGTTCAAGGGCGTGCGCTTGAACATCGAGCCGGGCACGCTGCGAGTTGCATCCAACAATGCCGAGCAGGAAGAGGCGGTGGACGAGATCGACATCGACTACGCGGGCGACAGCATCGAAATCGGCTTCAACGTGACCTATCTGATCGATGCGCTGAGCAACATGGACCAGGACATGGTGAAGTTGGAGCTCTCCGACGGCAACAGTTCCGCCCTGTTCACGATTCCCGACAACGCAACCTTCAAATACGTTGTGATGCCGATGCGGATCTAGTGCTTCAAAAAATATAGCAGTTCGATGCCAAACCCGCCGACGTTGCGGGTTTGGTGCTTCAAGAGTTTGTGAGATCGTTGGAAAAGCCCGCCATGACAGAAGAAAACAAGCCCGCGCCTGCAGCAAATCATGGCGACGATGCCGTCCACACCGGGGAAAGCTCGGCCGATAGTTCCAATTTCCAGCCGACGATCGATGCCAACCAGGCTGGCGCCTCGGAGGC
>JANMZX010000200.1:0-58339 GCA_031383745.1 Rhodoferax sp.
GATCGAGCCTTTCCTGGCCGAGCCGGTGATCGTGGACGAGTTGGGCCTGCAAAATGCTCCGCGTATCGTCGCCGCACAGGACGGTCGCGTTCTGCTGACCCGCGGCGACCGCGCCTACGCACGCGGCCAGACCGGTACGCCGCTGCTGGATGCGCCTGGCAAACAGCTGGAGTTCCGCATCTTCCGCAATGCCACGCCGCTCAAGGACCCGACCACCGGCGAAATCCTCGGCTACGAGGCCCAGTACGTCGGCAAGGCGGTGCTGGTGCGCAGCGAGTCGACCCAGAGCGTCACCGACAAGGCCGGCAAGGAGAGCACGGAGATCGTTCCTGCCACGATCGACATCCTGGCCGCCAAGGAAGAAATGCGGGTTGGCGACCGGTTGTTGCCGGAGCCGGCCCGGGAGTTGCTGAGTTATGCACCACGCGCACCCAGCGGCTCGGTGGACGGACGCATCGTGTCGGTCTATGGCAGCGCCGTCGTCAACGCCGCACAAAACCAGGTCGTGGTGATCAACAAGGGCAGCCGCGACGGCATGGAACGCGGCACGGTGTTGGCGATCCAGAAGTACGGTGAACGTCTGGTCGACAAGACCGACGCAACCAGACCGGCGATGAAACTGCCCGACGAGCGCAATGGCTTGCTGATGGTGTTTCGCACCTTCGACCGGCTGTCGTATGCACTGGTCCTCGATATCACCGATGGTGTCAAGGTTGGCGACCGGCTGATCAACCCGCGTTGACCACGCCGCGTGGCGCGTGGTCCGTCCTTGCTGTCCTGAGCACACCGCGCGCCCCTGCTGCCTGCGCCGATGATCGACCGTGACGAGTTGACCGCCTGGCTGCGGCTCACATTGACCGCAGGCGTGGGCAACACCGCGGCGCGCCGCCTGCTGACCGCGTTCGGTTCACCGGAAGCGGTGTTCCGGCAGCCCGAGGACGCCGTGCTGCAGGTGCTGGGCCCGGCCCAGGCAAGTGCCCTGGCTGCGCAAGTCCCGCAACTGTCCGCGCTGGTGGAGGCCACGCTGGACTGGCTCGGTCCGGCAGCCGCTTCCACTGACGACCCCGCACGCAACCTGGTCTGCCTGGGGGACCCGCGATATCCGGCAGGATTGCTGGCCATGGAGGATCCGCCACTGCTGCTCTATTGCCTGGGCGGGCCAGCCGGCGACCCCAGGGGCGGTGCCGATCCGGACGACGCGACGATTGCGTGGTTCAACGAGGCCTGCAGCCGCAGCGTGGCGATTGTCGGGAGCCGCAATCCGACACCCCAGGGGGCGGAAAACGCCCACGCGTTCGGCAAGGCGCTGGCCGAAGCCGGCCTGACCGTGGTGTCCGGAATGGCGCTGGGCGTGGACGGCGCAGCCCACAGGGGGGCGCTGGAGGGTGTGGCTGCAGACTCCGGCCGAGCGGCCACCATCGCGGTCGTCGGAACAGGGCTGGACCGTGTGTACCCGAAACGCCACCTGGAGCTTGCGCGACTGATCGCGCGTCGCGGGCTGATCTTCAGCGAATACCCGATCGGCACGCCGCCCCTGGCGCCCAACTTCCCCCGACGCAACCGGCTGATCGCCGGCATCACGCGCGGCACGCTGGTCGTCGAAGCCGCACTGCAATCGGGTTCGCTGATCACGGCGCGTCTGGCGGTGGAACAGGGCAAGGATGTGTTCGCCATCCCTGGCTCGATCCATTCGGCCCAGTCGCGCGGTTGCCATACCTTGATCAAGCAAGGAGCCAAGCTGGTGGAGTCGGCACAGGATGTGCTGGAAGAATGGGGCTGGGCGAGCGCGTCCCCAGCGGCCAGCGGCAACACGGCCGCGCCGGACAGCGATCTTCTTGAAGCCCTCGGCTTCGACCCGGTAGGCCTGGACGCGCTGCTGGCACGCACCGGCCTGGACACAGCGCACCTGCAGGCGCAGTTGATGGCACTGGAACTCGACGGCCACGTCGCACGCCTCCCCGGGGGCGTGTTCCAGCGGATCGGCTCCGCCTGAGCAGGTGCAGCCGGTGCGGCCCGTCCGGCGCAACTGCGCTATATTGAGGCCATGTTCGAAGTCCTGGTGTTCGTCTACGAAAACTACTGGCGCGGCGACGCCTGCCCCCAATGGGAGCAACTCGGTCGCAAACTGAGTGCGGTTGGATTCGAACCCGAGGAAATCCAGGAGGCACTAGCCTGGCTGACCGGCTTGACCGTGGCCACGCGCGGGGCGCAACACCCCGCCACCCAGAGCCCTGCGGCGCAGGATCCGCACCTGCTTGCCCAGAGCGCCACCGCCCACAGCATGCGGGTCTATTCCGTCGACGAGCAAAACCGGCTCGGCCCGGAATGCCTGGGTTTCCTGCACTTCATGGAATCGGCCCAGGTGCTCCCGGCGGCGATGCGCGAAGTGGTGATCGATCGCGCGATGGCCTCCAGCAGCGACATGCTGGGGCTCGAGGACCTCAAGATCATCGTGCTGATGGTCTACTGGAGCTTCGGCCAGGAACCCGACGCGCTGGTGCTAGACGAGTTGTGCGACGACCCGGAAGACCGCATCGCCCATTGACCGGCCGGCTGCGGTCTGTTCAGCCCAGCAGCCGTTCCGGGTTGGCTTCGATCTTGGCCAGCGCGTCACGTGTGGCGCGCACGGTCAGCGCTTCCTCTTCCTGCGGCAGCAACAGCCCCGCCTGCAGGTAGGCCGCCAGGCGACCAGCCTGAATCAGGTAGGTGTGACCGTCGCTGGACGCGAACAGATGCAGTTGCTTGCGTTCGCTGCGCCAGGCGAACTGCACCTTGGTGACCCGCCCGCTGTGGTCCAGCGTGAACCACGCACCCAGTTCCAGTTCCTGCGCCCAGGCCAGCATCGCGTTGGTCGGTTTGGACCCGCCGTTGGCGACGACGTCGATGGTTGCAGGATCGATGCCGAGCATCAGCTCGATGCTTTCGGCATCCAGCGGCAGGTCACCCATGCCGTCTTCGCTGACGAAGTCCTCCAGGTTGGCGAGGCGCTTGGCCATCGCCTCGATCTGGGCCTGCGGAATCGCCTGCGTCTTGGACAGGAAGGCATCGGCCAGGGTATCGCTGACCGTCTTGATGTGGATGTCCTGCTGGCTGGGCGCCATTCCCAGCAAGGTCATGCCGCTGCGCAGGCGCTGCAGCAGCTTGGGCAGATCCTGGATCACCCGGGCGCGGTCGACGCGGTTGGGCTTGGCGCTGGCGGCCCACACCAGGTCGGTGGCGGTTTTCTTGAGGTCCAGCGTTTCCGCGTGTTGCACACCCTTGCGGATCGCCGCCACGGCCAGCACCTCGGCCCACACCTTGAACAGGAAGGTGCGGATTTCTTCACGCACCGGGACGTCCTTGAGCGTGTTGCGCATTTCGATCGTGTACTGGATCGTGAGCGTTTCCTTTTGCTCGACCTGCTGCGCCACGCTGACCACCTTCTGGGTCGCACCACTGCCAGCCAGGAACTTCTGCAGGAACTTCTGGAACTCGGCATAAACCAGTTCGTATACGCGCTTGCCGGTTTCCGGATACTGCTCGATCACCTGCACGACGCGTTTGATTTCCTTTTCGAGCGCGCCGCCCTGGATCCCGCTGGCGTCAAAACCCATCACGCACGAACCCATGCGGTCGATCAACTGCCGCGCCGGATGGTTCGCCGTTCCGAAGAAGTCGGGTTCCGCCAGCGCGACGCGCAACACCGGCATCTGCAAGCGGGCAAACCAGACCCGAATACCCGGCGGGATGCGTTCCTCCTGCAGGATCGCCTGGAACATCAGCGCGACGATCTCGATGGTGGCCTTTTCGCCCTTGGTTTCAGCCTTGTTCTTGAGTTCGGCCGTCTGCTCCCGCAATTGGCCTGCGACCCGCGCGACGCCAGCCGGGGTGTAATCCTCGATCATGGTGCCGCTGGCACCGTAGGCCGCGACGTTGTTTTCCACCCGGGCCGAAATGGCTGCTGCCAGGGCCGGTGAAGCCGGTTCGTACGAAGTGGCGTCGAATTCCGGGCCGACCCGGCCGATCAGCAGGCGTTTGAGCTGCCCCAACACCCCCTGCGCCCGGCTGCGCGCCCGTGCGAGCGGTGTCGCAGAGGTCATCATCCGGGTCTCGTCATGGGTCATCGGATGCCCCATCGGCCCCGGCGCCTGCCGAGAACCCAACTGCTGGGCACCGGTTTCCATCGTCGGATCCCGGGCCCAGGACGGTCGCATGGGCGTTTGTGCACCCGCTGGCTGCGCAGGGCGTGGCCCGTCATGGGCTGGTCCGACCGCCGGGCGGGCACCGCCGCTGGGTTGGAAACCACCGCGCGACGAACCACCGCCATCGCCCGCCTGGCGGCCATAACCGCTGCTGTGGCCGGCTTCGTCGTGGTGGTCTTGCGGAAGAACCGAATCCGCTGCCGCCCGGGTGGACGGAAATGGACGCGCCGCGCTGCCCTGCACACCGGAGCGGCGTACCCGATCCTTCAGTTCGATCGTCGGCATCACCCCGCGTTCGATCAGGAACTCGTTGGCCTTGTGGTAGGCCTGACGCAAGCGCTCCACCAGAAGCCCCTGCACGACGTCATTCACCAGCGGCCAGCTGCCCGAGGGCATGCCGGCCGATGCCCACTGCTCGACCAGTTCCAGCACCAGCACCTCGGGGCGCAGGATGTCGCTGCGATCCAGGTCCTCGGAACCGTCGAGGTGGCGGATCCGCAGCCGCAGGTCGTCGAGTTCGGCGCTGACCTTGTCCATGATGCGCAACACCAGGCGCGAAGCGAGGATCTTGTTTTCCACCACCTCGGTGCCGACCAGTTGCAGGCCGTCGATGTCCTGCAAGTCGGTCTTGGCGAATGCGGGTGCCGGCTGCAGCGCTTTTTGCCACCCGGCAACCGTGGCTTCGCGCCAGGTGTTTTTCACGCGCTGGTAGAAAGTCCAGGCGTCGCGTCGGACCTGCATGTCGCGCGAAGACGCCGCCTCGCCCATCAACACCGTCAGCCGCTCCTGGACCGCCGACACGATCTCAACCATCGTGCGCCCGGCATCCGCGACAAAGCGCTCCCTCGTTTCCTGGGCCACCCGGCTGTGCTGCGTCGAGAAGGGTTTAGACACCATGGATCAGGAAGGTTTCAGACTGTGGCCCCGGCATTTGGATCGTTGGGATCTACGTTCTTCTGCGGCGTCCCTTTGATCAGGTCTTCACGCTTGATGCCCAACCACATCGCAATCGCAGCACCCACAAAGACCGACGAATAAATGCCGAAGCAGATACCGATGGTAAGCGCCAACGCAAAATAGTAAAGCGTTGGACCGCCAAACAGCAGCATGGACAACACCATGATTTGGGTCGAACCGTGGGTAATGATAGTACGGCTGATGGTGGACGTGATCGCGTTGTCGATGATCTCCACCGTATTCATCTTGCGGTAGCGCCTGAAATTCTCTCGAATCCGGTCGAAGATGACGACCGATTCGTTGACCGAATAGCCCAGCACCGCGAGTACCGCCGCCAGTACTGGCAGCGAGAATTCCCATTGAAAAAACGCAAAAAACCCCAGAATGATCACCACATCGTGCAAGTTCGCAACAATTGCCGCTACGGCAAACTTCCACTCGAAGCGCACCGCCAAGTACAGCATGATCCCGACGACAACCATCGCCAGCGCCTTGAGCCCGTCCACGGCGAGTTCTTCACCGACCTGCGGGCCGACGAACTCCTGCCGCCGCAGAGTCGCATCCGGATCCACCTTTTTCAGGGCCGCGAACGCCGTCTCGCTCTGTTGTGCTGAACTGACACCTTTTTGTGCCGGCAGGCGAATCATCACGTCGCGTGCCGTGCCGAAATTCTGCACCTGGATGTCGGTGTATCCGAGGCCCGCGATCACGCCGCGCACCTTGCCCACGTCAGCAGGCTGCGAATAACCGACCTCCATCACCGTTCCACCGGTGAACTCGACCGACAGGTGCAAGCCACGGCTGACCAGGAAGAAAACGGCCAGCAGAAAAGTCACCAAGGACACCACGTTGAGCAAAAACGCATGGCGCATGAACGGGATGTCGCGCCGGATCTTGAAGAATTCCATGGCTATTTTCCTTCCGTGGCCTTGGCCACCGGTGTGCCGCCATCCGGCCGCCAGACCGTTCCGATCGACACGGTCTTGAGTTTCTTGACCCGCCCGTACCAGAAATTCACCAGGCCACGGGAGAAGAACACCGCAGAGAACATGCTGGTCAGGATGCCGATGCAGTGCACCACCGCGAAGCCGCGCACCGGGCCGGAGCCGAATATCAGCAAGGCCAGCCCGGCGATCAGGGTCGTCACGTTGGAATCCAGGATCGTGCCCCAGGCCCGTTCGTACCCGGTGTTGATGGCCGCCTGTGGCGAGGCGCCGTTGCGGAGTTCCTCCCGCACCCGCTCGTTGATCAGCACGTTGGAGTCGATGGCCATGCCCAGCGCCAGCGCCATCGCGGCCATGCCGGGCAGCGTCAGCGTAGCCTGCAGCATCGACAGCACAGACACGAGCAGCAACAGGTTCACCCCCAACGCCACGCTGGAAAACACGCCGAACATCACGTAATACATGCACATGAAGGCCACGATGACCAGGAAGCCCCAGGTCACGCTGCTGAAGCCCTTGGCGATGTTTTCGGCTCCCAGGCTCGGGCCGATCGTGCGCTCCTCGATGATCTCCATCGGTGCCGCCAGTGAGCCTGCGCGCAGCAGCAAGGCAGTGTCGTTCGCCTCCACGGTTGTCATACGCCCGGAAATCTGCACCCGCCCGCCGCCGATCTCGCTGCGGATCACCGGGGCCGTCACGACCTCGCCCTTGCCTTTTTCGAACAGCAGGATGGCCATGCGCTTGCCGATGTTTTCACGCGTCACATCGCGAAAGATGCGCGAGCCCTTGGCATCCAGCGAGAGGTGCACGGCCGCTTCCTGCGTCTGGGTGTCGAAACCGGGCTGGGCATCGGTCAGGTTCTCGCCGGTGAGGATCACCTGCTTCTTGACGATGACCGGCTGGCTGTTGCGCTCCAGGTAGCGCTCGGACCCGAACGGCACCGGGCCGCTGCCGGACTCGGCCGCCCGGGCTTCGGCGCTCTCGTCCACCAGCCGGACCTCCAGCGTTGCCGTGCGACCCAGGATGTCCTTGGCCTTGGCAGTGTCCTGCACACCGGGCAGCTGCACCACGATGCGGTCCAGACCCTGCTGCTGGATCACCGGTTCCGCGACGCCAAGCTCGTTGATCCGGTTGTGCAGCGTCACCATGTTCTGCTTGAGCGCCTGCTCCTGGATCGTGCGCGCCGCCGGCAGCTTGATGCTGGCTGTCAGCTTGGTCTCGGCGCCATCGGGCGCCTCGACTGTCTGCAATTCGGCGAACTGGTCTGCCAGGATACGTTTGGCCGCCTCCAGGGTCTGAGCATCGCGAAACCGGATCTCGATCGTCTGGCCAACCCGGCTGATGCCCCCGTGGCGGATGTTCTTCTCCCGCAGCACGGTGCGCAGGTCACCGGACAGCGATTCGGCCTTCTTGGTGAGGGCCGCCTGCATGTCCACCTGCAGCATGAAGTGCACGCCGCCGCGCAGATCCAGCCCCAGGTACATCGGCGCAGCGCCCAGCGCGGAAAGCCATTTTGGCGAACGCGACAGCAGGTTCAGGGCGACGATGTAGGGCGGGTCTGAGGGATCGGGGATCAAGGCCTTCTGGATGGCGTCCTTGGCCTGGAGCTGGGTGTCGGTGTTGTCGAAACGCGCCTTGATGGACGTACCCTCGAAGGTGATCGCGTCGGCGACGATGCCGGCGGCCTTGAGCGCTTCCTGCACCCGGCCCTGGGTCGCGGTGTCTACCTTGACCGTGGCCTTGGCCGCAGACACCTGCACTGCCGGCGCCTCGCCAAAGAAATTGGGCAGGGTATAGAAGATACCCACCAGCAAGGCGATCAGGCTGACCGCGTATTTCCAGACCGGATAACGGTTCATGATGGGAATTCCTGGACGCCGTGGCGTCGCCTACTTGATGCTTCCCTTCGGCAACACCTGGACCACTGCGCTGCGCTGGATCTGCACTTCGACACCGTTGGCAATTTCGAGGCCGAGGTGGCTGTCGCCCATCTTGGCAACCTTGCCCAGAAGGCCTCCGGCGGTCACGACCTCATCGCCCTTGGCCAGGGCGTCGATCATGGACCGGTGCTCCTTCTGCTTCTTCATCTGGGGGCGAATCATGACAAAATAAAGCACGACGAACATCAGCACCAGGGGCAGCATGCTCATGAGCGATGACTGCATGTCCCCACCGGCAGCAGCAGGGGCGGTTTGGGCAAAAGCGGAAGAAATGAACACAGGGAACTCCACGACAAACAGTTGATTGGATCCGCGCGCAACAGTGTTTCACCGTCTGGCAGGTAACTTTGCATTGTAAGCGGCGCTGCAGCGGCCCCGGGGCTTGTAAGGCTTGTCGTCGGGAATCCACCAGGAAAGCTCACCATGGCACAGAACGACGGACATGAACACGACCACTCCCATCTGGACGCCATGGACGTGCGCGTGCGCGCCCTGGAAACGCTGCTGACGCGCAAGGGTTATGTCGACCCGGCCGCGCTCGACGCGATCATCGAAACCTACGAAACCCGCATCGGCCCCCACAATGGGGCAGCCGTTGTGGCGCGTGCATGGAGCGACCCCGCGTTCCGGCAGTGGCTGCTGGCCGACGCCACTGCGGCGATTGCGTCGATGGGGTTTGGCGGACGGCAGGGCGAGCACATGGTGGCGGTCGAGAACACGCCGCAGGTGCACAACATGGTGGTGTGTACGCTGTGCAGTTGTTACCCGTGGCCGATACTGGGCCTGCCGCCGGTCTGGTACAAGAGTGCACCCTACCGCGCCAAGGCGGTCCAGGACCCGCGCGGTGTATTGCGCGACTTCGGCGTCGAACTGCCGGCGGACACCGCGCTGCGCGTCTGGGACTCGACCGCCGAGGTGCGTTACGTGGTGATCCCGATGCGCCCGGCCGGCAGCGGCCATATGGACGAGTCGGCGCTGGCCAGCCTGGTCACCCGTGACGCGATGATCGGTACCGGCCTGGCGCTGGCGCCGCCCGCACAGGCACCCTCTGCATGAACGGCGTCCACGACATGGGCGGCCTGCAGTGTTTCGGCCCGGTGCTCCCGGAGACCGATGAACCTCTCTTTCATGCCGCCTGGGAGAAGCGCGCCCTGGCGCTAACCCTGGCCATGGGCGCGACGGGCCAGTGGAACATCGACCTCAGCCGCGCTGCGCGCGAGTCCCTGCCACCCGCCGACTACCTGGCCAGCAGCTATTACGAGATCTGGATCCGTGCGCTGGAGGTACTGATGCAGGAGCGCGGCCTGGTCGCGCCGGGCGAATGCGCCACCGGTGTAGCGGTCACACCTGGCACGGCCTTGCCCCGCATCCTGCGTGCCGACCAGGTGGCCGACACATTGGCCAGGGGGTCCCCCACGGAACGCCCGGCCAGCGGACCCGCACGGTTTCGCACCGGTGACCGCGTCATGGCGCGCAACCTGCATCCCGAGGGCCACACCCGGTTGCCTCGCTATGTGCGCGGCCACGCCGGCACGGTGCAACGTGTGCACGGCGCGCATATCTTTGCCGACAGCCACGCCGGTCGCAGCCTGCCGCCGTTCGACGACACGGCGCACTGGCTCTACACCGTGGTCTTTGATGCCCGCGCGTTGTGGGGCCCACATGCTGATCCGTCCGCACAGGTCAGTGTGGATGCCTGGGAGCCCTATCTGGAGAGCCTGGCGTGACGCACCGTCTGACCTTGCAGCAGGTCGCCGACGCCTGCGCGGCCCACGGTGGCCCCCGGTTGCCGCTGCCCGGGGGCGAAGCGCCTTCGGGTTCCTTCAGCGAGCCCTGGCAGGCGCATGCGTTTGCACTGACCTTGTTGCTGCACGAACGCGGGGTGTTCACCTGGCCCCAATGGGCATCGGCGCTGGCGGCCGAGATCCGGCGCGCGCAGGCCGACGGCGCGGCGGACGACGGCAATACCTATTACCAGCACTGGCTGCATGCCCTGGAGCATGTGGTCATCCAGGAAAAACTGGGCACGCCCGACCAGATCCACGCACTGGAACACGCATGGGAAGCGGCAGCGGCGCGCACGCCGCACGGCCAGCCGATCGTGTTATCCCCGTCCGACACCGACCATCTGTGGTGAGTCCTGCACTGGCGCTGCCGGTGCGCGCCAGCGGCCCATGCAGGCCTGCCACTGCACGCGCGC
This sequence comes from Rhodoferax sp., assembly GCA_031383745.1. Classification (GTDB taxonomy): domain Bacteria; phylum Pseudomonadota; class Gammaproteobacteria; order Burkholderiales; family Burkholderiaceae_C; genus CAISIP01. The sequence goes on from JANMZX010000200.1 coordinate 10,223, forward strand.
CGCCGCCAGGCTGCGCGCCTTCACGTGGCCGTAGCCCCGGATCGTCTCGGGAATGCGGGCAATCTCCACTGCCGCATCCAGGTTCGATACCGCCAGTGTCCTCAGCACCTCGTCGATGCTGGCCATGTACTCGCCCACCAGGGCGCGTTCTTCGCGGCGCTCTTGCGTCCGGCCAAATACATCCCACGGTGAACCGCGCAAGCCCTTGAGCCGGGCCACCAGGCGCAAAACCGTCAACATGCCGGGGCCGAACTTCTGCTTCTGCAACTCGCCCTTGGCATTGCGTTTGGCCAGCAGCGGCGGGGCCATGTGGTAGTGGACCTTGAAGTCGCCTTCGAACATCGTGTTGACGCGCTCGAGGAAGCTGCCGTCGGTGTGCAGGCGTGCCACCTCGTACTCGTCCTTGTAGGCCATCAGCTTGAACAGGTACCGCGCCACGGATTCCGCCAGCACCGTCTTGCCCAGCGCCGATTCGCGCGCACGGACCTTCTCGACAAAAACCTTGTAGCGCTGCGCGTACGCAGCGTTCTGGTAACCGGTGAGGAACTCGACCCGGCGCTGAACCAGGTCGTCGAGCGACTCGCGCTTCTTGAACTGCAGGATCTGCGCCGGCGCCAGCAGTTTTTCGACCGCGGGCCAGTCGTGCGCCGCGCGCCGCCCCCACTCGAAGGCCGCCTTGTTGTTGTCCACTGCCACGGCGTTGAGCTCCATCGCGCGCAGCAGTGAGTCTCGGCCCAGGGGGATCCAACCATTTTGCCAGGCAAAACCGAGCATCATCGGGTTGGTGTAGATGCTGTCACCCATCAGTTTCGTGGCTGCAGCGTCGGCGTTGAACGCCGACACGCTGTCGGCCCCCACGGCAGTCGCGATCGCGGCCACACAGGCTTCGGCCGGATTCTGCCAATTGGCGTTCTTCACGAATGCGGCGGTCGGCGTGCTGTTGGAATTGAGCGCCACATGGGTGCGCCCCTCGCGCATGCGCAGCATGGTCTCCTTGCTGGCGGCCACGATCGGATCGCAGCCGATGACCAGGTCGGCCGCGGCCATGCTGACGCGCGTGGTCCGGATGTCGTCCTGGGCATCGGCGATCAGCACGTGGCTCCAGGTGGCGCCACCCTTTTGAGCCAGTCCGCCGGCATCCTGGGTCACGATGCCCTTGCCCTCCATATGGGCCGCCATGCCCAGCAGTTGCCCGATCGTGATCACGCCGGTGCCACCCACGCCGGCGACCACCACGCCCCAGGCGCGGCCCGGTCGGGTGTCAAGGCTGGCCGGCACCGGCTCCGGCAATGGGCCGAGTTCAAACGGCGACGGCGCCTTGTCGCGCGTCTTCTTGCGCAACTGACCCCCCTCCACCGTGACGAAGCTGGGACAGAAGCCCTTGAGGCAGGACATGTCCTTGTTGCAGGTGGACTGGTTGATCTGGCGCTTGCGGCCGAACGCCGTCTCCAGCGGCTCCACACTCAGGCAGTTCGACTGCACGCTGCAATCGCCGCAACCTTCGCAGACCAGTTCGTTGATCACCACGCGTTTGGCCGGGTCGACCAGGCTGCCGCGTTTGCGGCGGCGCCGCTTCTCGGTGGCGCAGGTCTGGTCGTAGATGATGACGGTGGTGCCCTTGATCTCGCGAAACTGCCGCTGGATCGCGTCGAGTTCATCGCGGTGCTGCACCGCCACGCCCTCGACCAGCCGGATGCCGGAATACTTGTCCGGCTCGTCAGTGACCACCACGATGCGAGCTGCGCCTTCGGCGCGCATCGACTGCGCGATCTGGGCCACCGAATGCCCCTCGGGCCGCTCTCCCACCTGCTGGCCGCCGGTCATGGCGACCGCGTCGTTGTACAGGATCTTGTAGGTGATGTTGACACCTGCAGCGATGCTCTGGCGCACCGCCAGCATGCCGCTGTGGAAATAGGTGCCATCGCCCAGATTGGCGAACATGTGCTGGTCGGTCGAAAACGGCTGCTGGCCAACCCATGGCACACCTTCGCCCCCCATCTGCGTGAAGCCCACTGTGCTGCGGTCCATCCAGATGGCCATGAAGTGGCAGCCGATGCCAGCCATGGCCCGCGACCCTTCCGGGACCCTGGTGCTGGTGTTGTGCGGGCAGCCGGAACAGAACCAGGGCGCCCGCTCGGCGCCTTTGGCTGCGCCCAGGTCCAGCACCTGCATCGCGCGCTCCTTGGCCTCCAGGATGGCCAATTGCGCCTCGATGCGCGCCAGCATGTCGCCGTCCACCCCCAGGCGCTTCACGCGCTGGGCAATGGCTCGCGCGATGATCGCCGGTGACAAGTCCGCATTGGCGCGCAGCAAGGTGTTGGCCGTGGGATTGGGCATCGACCACTCGCCGCCGGAAAAGTCGCCCTCGACTTCGTTGAACTTGCCATAGATGTTGGGCCGCACGTCGGCACGCCAGTTGTACAGCTCCTCCTTGAGCTGGTACTCGATGACCTGGCGCTTTTCCTCGACCACCAGGATTTCCTGCAGGCCGGTGGCGAACTCGCGCGTGAGTTGCGCCTCCAGCGGCCACACCACGGCGACCTTGTGCAGACGGATGCCGATACGGCGGCAGGCGGCATCGTCAAGCCCCAGGTCGATCAGGGCCTGGCGGGTGTCGTTGTAGGCCTTGCCGCTGGCGATCAGGCCGAAGCGGTCGTTCGGGCCCTCGATCGCGTTGTAGTTCAGCCGGTTGGCGCGGATGTAGGCCAGGGCCGCGTACCACTTGAAATCGAACAGCCGCGCCTCCTGGTCCAGTGCATGGTCGGGCCAGCGGATGTGCACCCCGCCGGGGGGCAGGGGAAAGTCCGTGGGGATGCGGATCTGCACCCGGTGCGGGTCGATCACCGCGGTGGCGCTCGACTCCACGATCTCCTGGATCGTCTTCATGCCGGCCCACACGCCAGAGAAGCGGCTCATCGCGAAGGCGTGGATCCCCAGGTCGAGGATTTCCTGCACATCGGCCGGGAAGAACACCGGCAGACCACAGGCCTTGAAGATGTGGTCACTCTGGTGGGCGGCAGTGGAACTCTTGGCCACATGGTCGTCGCCGGCGACCGCGATCACCCCGCCCCTGGGCGTGGTGCCGGCCCTATTGGCATGCTTGAACACATCGGAACTGCGGTCCTCCCCCGGTCCCGTGCCATACCAGCTGCCGAACACGCCGTCGAAACGGTTGGTACCGGGCGGCGCGAAACCCAGCTGCTGCGTGCCCCACAAGGCGGTGGCGGCCAGCTCCTCGTTCACACCGGGCTGGAAAACGATGTTCTGCGCCTTGAGATAAGAGGATGCCTTGACCAGCGCTTGGTCGTATCCGCCCAGCGGCGAGCCGCGGTAGCCGCTGATGAACCCGGCCGTGTTCTTGCCAGCCAGTGCATCACGGGCGCGCTGCAACATCGGCAGTTTTACCAGCGCCTGGACGCCGCTCATGAAGGCGCGCCCCTGGTCGAGCGCATATTTGTCGTCCAGCGTGACGGTTTCAAGGGCCTTGCGGATGTGTTCCGGTAGCGGGGCGTTCATGTCGTGCGGTTCTCCATGCAGGGACTTGCCGCTCGGGCGGCTCGGGGACCAGACGCGGGCGCGGCGTCACGGGCAAAAAGGCAGCGCAAAGTGTATGCCGGTTGCCGAGATATGTCTTTTCTTTCCATGCGCTGATTTTGGGTCTTCAAGAAAGAATATTGCTTAAAATTACGCCAAATGGAAACACTCGACAAGTTTGACATCGCGATCCTGAATCATTTGCAGAGCGACGGGCGCCTGACCAATGCAGAACTTGCGCACCGTGTGGGCTTGAGCGCGGCGCCCTGCTGGCGGCGGGTGCGGGCACTGGAAGAGGGTGGCTACATCACGGGTTACCGCGCCGAGATCAACCGGCGCAAGATAGGCTTGGGTGTGCTGGCCTTTGTGCGTCTGGACGCCGAGCGCAATACCGGCGACGGCACACGCGCACTGGAAGAGGCCATCCGCAAATTGCCGGAGGTGATCTCCTGCCACTACATCAGCGGCACCGGCACGTTCGAATTGCAGGTGGTGGCGCAGGATCTGGACAGCTTTTCACGGATTGCGCTGGGAAGCCTGATCAACCTTCCCAACGTGAAGGACCTGCACACCAGTTTCTCTCTCGGCGAAGTGAAGGCCAGCACAGCGCTCCCGCTGGCGCATCTGGGGCAGCGCGCCACCGCCTAGCCGACGGTCACTTGGGCCACAACACCCACAGCTGCAAAGCTTGCTTGAGGCGTCCGGCGACCTCCGCCGCCTGCGGGCCCCAACCCGCAAAATAGTCGGCCCGCACTGCGCCGGTGATGGCGCTGCCGGTATCTTGTGCCAGCACCAGCCGTTGCAGGTTGAGCACCGGCCCGCCGGACGCCAGCCACACTGGCGTGCCATAGGGAATGCTGTCGCGGTCGACCGCGATCGAGCGCCCGGGCGTGAGCGCCACACCCTGCGCGCCCTTGGGGCCGAACGCAGCGTCCATGTCCGACAGCGGCTCTTCGCGAAAAAACACCATGCGCGGGTTGCTCCACAGCAGCTCACGGGTACGCTGCGGGTTCTGGGTGATCCAGCCCTTGATCGCCGGCCAGGAAGCCTCGCGCAGCTGGCCCTGGTCCAGCAGCCAGCGCCCGACGCTGCCATAGGGCTGGTCGTTGGTTGCGGCATAGGCCAGCCGCACCATCTGGCCGCTGCCTGCGGCATCGACGAAACGCAGGCGACCGGACCCCTGGATCTGCAGCACCAGCGCGTCGACCGGGTCCGCCAGCCAGGCAATTTCGAGCCCGCTGAGCGCCGCCATCGCCTCGGGCAGGGTGTCCATCTCCTTGCGCGTGAACCATGGCTTGCGCGTGGCGAGGCCCGGTGGGGGCCGGTACAGCGGCACCTGGTACTCTGCGCGGCGCGTACGCGACGCCTGCAGCACGGGTTCGTAGTAACCGGTCAACAGCCCGTCGGTGGCAGGGCCCAGCGCTTCCACGCGGTAGGGCTGCAGGCGTTGCAGCATCCAGCGGCGCTGCTCATCGCCGGACGCCAGGCTCAGCACCCGGATTTCCGGGCACAACGCAGCGAACGCCGCCGCCGGGCGCTCGCAGGACCGGGTCCAGGCGTTCCAGGCCTCGTGCAGCGTATCGGTCGAAAACCCCGGCAGTTCCGACCAGCGGGCCGCGACCCAGCGGCTCCTGGGCTGCAACAAGGTCGGCGGCAACGGGCCGTCATCGACCCATGGCGGGATCACGGCAGAGGGGTCGGCAGGCGCCGTGGCCGGCACGGTTGACGACGGGCCGGCTGCAGGTGGAGGACCGCTGGCGCAGCCCCACAGCATTCCTACAATGGCCAGCACGGCCCAGACACGGGCAACACGCCCCGGGAGTCGATTCATGGTTCTGATTTTGCTTGAAGCGCTGGGTGCGCTGATCCTGCTGCTCCTGATCGTGTGGTGGACGATGTTTTCCGGGCGCAAGCATGGAGAGCTGCCTACCGCCGACGAGGCATTGGCGGAGCCGGAACCCCCAGTGACGCCACGTACCGGGGCACCGCCGAAACCAACCGAGGGAGAGCGCTGACTCAGCGTTGCTGGAGCAGGTTGGACAGCTCCACCGCCGACTTCACCTCCATCTTGTCGAACACCCGGGCGCGGTGGACCTCCACCGTGCGCACGCTGATGTCGAGCTGGTCCGCGATCAGCTTGTTCGGCAGCCCCTCCACGACCAGACGCATGACGGCACGTTCGCGCTCGGTGAGGTCGTCCAGTCGGCGCGCCACCGCCGCCTGCCTGTCGCGCTGCGCGATATGCTGCGCCGATTGCGCAATCGCCTGCTCGACACGGTCCACCAGGGCGTTGTCCGACACCGGCTTCTCGCAGAAGTCAAAGGCTCCGCGCTTGACCATGGCCACGGCGGTCGGCAGGTCGGCGTGCCCGGTCAGGAAGATCACGGGCATCATCTGCACCAGGCCGCGTTCGGCCAGGCTGTCGAACAAGGCCAGCCCGCTCATGCCGGGCATGCGCACGTCGAGCAGCAGGCAACCGGGTTGCAGCTGGGAATGGCCCGCCCGCAACATGGCATCGAAGGCCTCGGCGCTGTCAAACTCCCGGCTCGGCAGGTGGCGCGAGCGCAGCAGCCAGGCCAGCCCGGCCCGCACATCGGCGTCGTCGTCGACGATGAAGACGGTGGCGTCGGCTGCGGGTTGCATGGCGCGATGCTAATGGACAAGCGCCGCCGGCAGCGCAAAACAGAAAACCGTCCCCTGCGGGCTGGTGGTGAAGGTCAGCTGCCCGCCGTGCTGCTCGACCACCGTGCGGCACAGGCTCAGGCCCAGGCCCATGCCCTCAGGCTTGGTGGTGAAAAACGGCGTGAACAGCCTGGCGGCTACGGGCTGCGGGATCCCTGGGCCGGTGTCGGTGACGGAAAACCCGATCCAGGACTGCGGGCCCGGGAGCCGGTCTCCGGACAGCGCCCGACGCACCTGCAGCGACAGCCGGCGCGGTGACTCGCCCGGCACATCCATCGCCTGCATCGCGTTGCGGGCCAGGTTCAACAGCACCTGTTCCACCATCGTCCGGTCGCACCAGATCGCCGGCAGATCGGGCTCCAGGAGGATCTGCATGCGCACCGACAGCTTGCGCGCCTGCAGGGCGACCAGCGGCATGATGGCATCGACCAGCGACTGCGGCGCGATCCATTCGCGCACCTGCTCGCGCCGGCGCACGAAGTCGTGCACGCTCTTGATCACCCGCCCGGCGCGCTGCGCCTGCTCGGCAATCTGCTGCAGAGCCTGCGTGATCAGCCCGAGCTGCTCCGGTGCGTGCACATCCTGCAGCATGTTGATCGAGCCGGCCGCGTAGCTCGAAATTGCCGCCAGCGGCTGGTTCAGTTCATGGCTGAGCAGCGAGGCCATCTCGCCGACGGTCGCCAGCCGGGCGGTTGCCTGCAGCCGCTCCTGGGAGGCGCGGGACAGCTCCTCCACCCTGCGCTGCTCGCTGATATCCAGCACCGCGCTCATCCAGCCGGCCTGGCGGCCGATCGCGTCGATCAGCGGCGCCTCGAACACCATGACCGGGAAACGCGTCCCGTCCTTGCGCATGAAGACCGACTCGAACCCCTCGCGCGGCGGCGACGCACCGGCCAGACGGATGACCTGGCGCTCACGGTACTCTTGCGCCAGTTCCGGCGGCCAGTACGGCGCATCCAGTTCAGGCCGCAGGAGTTCCTGCACGGTGAACCCCACCATCTGGCAGAACGCCGGGTTCACATAGGTGGTTCGACCCAGTTGGTCCCGCGCCCGCAGCCCGGTGACGAGTGAATCCTCCATCGCCTTGCGAAAGGCCAGCGCGTCGGCCAGGCCACGCTCCGCGCTCAGCCGGCGCCGGGTATCGCGGCCGAGCAGGACCAGCACCGAGGCCAGCGCCAGCGTCATGGCGGCCACCATCGCAGTCAGGAAGTTGGGGAACAGGTCCGGTCCGCGACGCCAGCTGTCCAGGCGCAGCACCAGCGTGTGGCCGGGGAGGTCCATCAGCTGGGTGGCCGAATAGGAACGGTTGCCGCGCCGGGCGACGCCATGGAAAGCCAGTCGCGTACCGTCGGGCTCGTTGAACATGACATCCTGGTTGCGCGCGAGCTGCCGCCCCACCATTTCGGTCAGCACCTCGTTCAAGGCATACGTCGCGACGAGGTAGCCGGCCTCCGGTCCGGCCGCAGCCAGTGGCACGCACAGCTCCATCACCTCCAGCCCCAGTCCGTCGTCCTGGGGCACGAAATAGGTTCGCGAATACGCCGGCCCGCTGGCGCGCAGGGCGTTGGCGCACGCCAATTGCACATCCGGCAGCGCATTGGCCCGGCCCAAGCGCTCGAACAGCGGCGCACGGTACGGCGTGTCTGCCTGCGCGACAGTGCCAAACGAACGGTCGCGCCATTCGATGCGCAGCAATTCGCGGTGCTCGCGCAGCATCGTCGCGGCCTCCGCGACCCAGCGTTCCGGCTGACCGGGATTGCGCGACTGCAAGGCCTGCAGCGACTGGACATTGCGCAGCAGGCCGCTGCGGATATCGCTGACCGCCTCCGCGGCATCGCGGTCCAGGCGGTCCTGCACCTGGCTGGACTCGTACCGCGCGGCCAGCCACACCAGCATCGCCAGCAATGCCACGATCAGCGTGACCAGCAGGCCCCACAGCCCCCAGCGGCGTGTGGCAGACCACGCCGGCACGCCGGCCAGCGCAATGCGTCGCCTCACAACACCCGATGGTCCAGGGACGGCAGTTGCAGCCGCACCTCGCGCAGGCGCTGCTGTTCGAGCTCCACCACATCCACGCCAGGACCCTCTTCGCGGTCGCTCAGCACCTCGCCCCAGGGATCAACCTGCATCGAATGGCCCCAGGTGCGCCGGCCGTTGTCGTGCAGGCCGCCCTGCGCTGGCGCCGCCACATAGGCGAGGTTTTCGATCGCGCGCGCGCGCAGCAGCAGTTCCCAGTGGGCCATGCCCGTGGTGTGTGTGAAGGCGCTGGGCACCAGCAGCACATCTGCGTTGGCGGCGGCGTAATGCCGGTACAACTCCGGAAAACGCAGGTCGTAACACACGCTCAGGCCGATCCGCCAGGAATGCCCGTCGCGGGACGGCAATTCGAAACTCGCCGGTTGTGCGCCGCGCTGCAACACCCGCGATTCGTCATACCGCTCGCGACCGTTGTCGAAACGGAACAGATGGATCTTGTCGTACCGCTGCACACACCGGCCCTGCGGCGAGAACACCAGCGAGCTGTTGAAAACGCGCGCCTCCGGCGCATCGGCGGGTGGCGCCTGCGGTACGGCGTCGCAGGAAATCGGCAGCGTGCCGCCGACGATCCACAGTCCGAGAGACCGCGCCGCATCGGCCAGGAATTCCTGTATCGGCCCGCTGCCGTAGGCTTCCTGAATCGCCAGCTTGTCGGTATCGCGCTGCCCCAACAGACAGAAATACTCGGGCAAGACCGCCAGTTCGGCGCCCGACTCGGCCGCCTGTGCCAGCAATGCCCGGGCGCTGGCCAGATTGGCCTGCACCGAGGTCGCCGATACCATCTGGATCGTTGCCAGCTTCATTTGATTTCTCCGGTTTTCTTGTCGCCAGCTTCCGCGCTGGTTGCGTCCGCGTCGCCGGGCACGGTCCGGCGCGCGACCCGGGTGATCTTGGGATCGACCCAGCTGCCGTCAACATGGAACTCCTGGGTGGCAGCTTCCATCAGGGGCCGGCGCAGGAAGATCTGGGCCAGGAAGGAACCCAGGCCGATCGCCGGATTGATCGCAGTGGCGATCAGCGACGCGGTCCCGGCGTTGATCTCCGGCACCACCACCACGCGCAGGTCCTGGGTTTCGCGGGACAGGTCGGCCTTGCCGTCCATCAGCACGGCGGCGTTGACGCCCTTCATCTGCAGGTTGTTGGACAACGCGATGCCGCGTTCGATCCGGACATCACCACGCACGAAGTCAAACGCGAAACCCTCGGTGAAGACATCCCGGAAATCGAGCGCCAGCCGCCGCGGCAGCGATTGCAGGCTCAGCACCCCCAGCAGCTTGGCCAGACCCGGGTCAGCCTTGAGAAACTGGCCGTTCTCGATATTGACATTGAAGGCACCGCCCAGCGACGCGTAATCCAGCGTCAGCGGCGACCCGGCCCACGCCACCTGGCCTTCCAGGCTGCCTTTGCCGCGCCGGACCACATCCTTCATGCCAAAACGCGCCAGCAGATCCCCCGAATTCGCCACGTCCAGGCGGAAATTCATGACGGTGCGCCGCGGCTCCGCGGCGCCACCGGCGATCGGCGCACCGGCACCCGCCTGCGCATTGATCGCCGCCCAGTTGCCCGACGCGCGCAACACCGCCTCGGGCAGGGTGATATCGAACTTGTTCAGCCGCCATTCGCGCACGCCACCGTCACGCGCCGCCACCAGCCGGTTGACAGCGTCGATCTCCACCCGGCCCAGCCGCTTGCCGCGCAGGTCCAGGTCTTCCACGACGATGTCCAGCGCCGGAATGCTGCCCGGCTGGTCGTCCAGCATGGTCTCCACCTCCTTGGCCGACGCCGGTGCCAGCGTCAGGCGCGACAACCTGGCAAACAGGCGGCCAGCGCCCGGGCCCACCGGCTGGCGGTACTCCACGTAACCGTTGAGCTCGGCCGCGTCCAGGTTTGCGCGCCACACCTGACCCTCCCTGGCACCGCCCAGCACCACGTCATGCAGCCGCCGCCCGGCGGTGCGCAGTTCGCGCGCGCGCACCGCGACGACCGTGGGCAGGTAGGTGCGCGTCGCGACACTCTGCCCACCACCAGAGGCCGCCGGATCCAGCTCGGCCAGGCTGGTGCCGGCGGCCTCGGCCAGCACGGCGCCCCAGGCGTCGACGTCGACGCTGCCCAGATTGATATTGGCCACCACGCCTTCCGCAGGCAGCGGCGCCGACTCGTCAGGCGACAGCCCGACAGCGATCGCGCCGCGCAACACCCGTGGCTCGGCACCCGACAGGTCGCGCACGTAGGTGACCGAGCCGACGCGCCCGAAATCGGCCACGAGCTGGTCCTGCAGCCGCACACGCCCGCCAGGGCCCGGCAGCAGCGATTCGCGCACCAGCGCGGACTCCAGCCGCATCGGCAGGGCCGCGTCAGCGGTCTTGGCCAGCGGGGCCGGCAGGTCCAGCGACATGCCCACCAGGGAGCTGGACACCGATATCTCCGGCACCGATGCCCGCAGCGCCAGGTTCGCCACATACGCTGCGCTGCCACTGGCGCGTTGTGCCAGACGCGCGACAAGCCCGAGTTCGCGCGCCTGGCGCAGGCCGTCGGCACTCGCAACGCCCTGGATCCGGATCGCCACGCTGGGGGCAAGGCGCGTCGCCGACGTGTTGGACGGCGCCACCGCCAGGGTGCCACCGTCCAGACGCACGTCGCCGCCCAACATGCGGCCCTGCACTGCGGCCAGCGAAAAACCGGCCTCGGTGAAACCGACCGTTCCGCGTCCACGCGCCAGGCGCGGAATGTCGGGTGACAACTGGACGTCATTGCCCGCCAGCACCAGGCTTCCCTGCAGCGTCGACTTGTCCAGTGCATGGATGGGCAGGGTCAGCTTCAGGCGCGCTTCGGCGTTGCCGGTCACACTGGCGCGGGCCAGCGCGTTGCCGCTCATCGCACCCAGCGGCGACCCATTGACCACGGCCAGCAGATCGGCCAGCGGGCCCCGCGTGTCGAAACCTGTCACCACCACGGCCGGCTGCGTCAGGTCGACGATCTGCATCTCGGCCCTGGAGACCTGTACCGCCGGCAGGCCCTGCAGGCTGGCCCTGGCGCCGCGGACCTGCAGGCTCTTGCGGTCGAATACCAGTTCGCCCGCGACCTGGTTGAGCACTGGCCAGGGCAAGCTGTCGGCGCTCTGGTAGGCGCGCGGGACATACGCCAGGATGCCGTCCCGGATGTCGGCGGTGATCGAGAACTCGCCCTGCTTCGGGTCCGCGAACGGCATGTCCCACAGGTCGCCGCGTACCCGGAACCGGACCCGGGGGGACGTTCCGCCCAGCACCGCGTCACGGACATAGTCGCGAACCTCCTGGTGCAGCACCAGCGGCAGGTAGCGGTACACCCGTGTTCCGCTGGCACGTGTGAGGTTTCCCTGCAGGTCCAGCACCCCTGGAAAACGCGCCCGACCCTGTGCCCGCAACGGGTCGCCGGTCTGCCATTTGAGCTGCAACTCGCCTTCGGCGTCCTGGTTGGAGAACCGCATCCTGGGGATCTGGACCAGCAGCCTGTCCTTGTCGCGCTGCCAGGCCACGTCGGCCACCAGTTGCGTCAGCGGAATGACCGGTTCCTCGAACACCCCCGGCAGCGTGATCGAACCAGCCTGCAGCGCCACGCTGGCGTGGCCGGAGGTCTCGTTCAGATCGAAATCCAGTGCAGCGCCGCGGATGCCGGGTATACCAACGGTCGGCTCGGTGCCGGCGCCGGCGGCTGGCTGCGCCTGCAATTCCAGCTGCTGGACCCGCCCCTGCACCTGGTACTGGTCGATCGCGCCTGTCGGGCCTTGCCATTTGGCCTTGAGGCGCTCGACCAGCCCGCGCGGGGCGTGGCGCACCAGCGCGTCATGCGCCTGGGCGCCCAGGGGCAGACGGCTTGCGATCTGCGTCAATGCGGCCAGGTCCAGACGGTCGGCGACCAGTTCGCCGTGCGCGGCGCGCGACGCATTGGCATCGGTCTGCGTCAACTGGATGTTGCCCCCCGGCCAACGCTGCCCCCGCGCCGTGTCGAAGGCGAGATCCCGGGTGGAGAGCTCGAAAGATCCCGGCAAGAACCTGGCGCCCAGTTGCCCCGACATCGACGCGAGTTGCAGCGGCTCCAGCGCCGGATCGAGCCGCGTCCAGACGTCGGCCAACGCGAGATCGGCAGTCGCGGCGACCACCTTGGCACGGCGCACATCCACCCAGGCCCGCACCGCGCCGCGTCCCTGCTGGATGTCCACGCCCAGGTCGGCGTACCGCTTGAGGTGCGACACATCGATGCGCGAAAAGTCGGCGAATGCCTGACCTGACCATTCGCGCCAACGCCCGTTGTCCATGGACAGGAACGGCTGCTCGAATCGCGCAGCCAACCCAAAACGATCACCCCAATCCGGCGGTGGCGTGGCATCGAGACGCAGCTCGTGGCGGCGCGCTCGGTTGCGCAGGACCAGGTCGACATCGCGCAGGGCCAGCGTCGGCACACCGCGCAACTCGTCGGTCCACAACACGGTCCCGTGGCGGATCACGAACTCGGGTTGTGAGAAGACCTGGTCCAGCAGGCGCCCGTCTGATCCCTGGCCGCGCGACACGTCCAGGCCCGCGACGAAGAACCGGCCGTCAGCCGCCCGGCGCACATCGAGTGTGGGGCGGTCCACATACAGCTGGTCGAACTGCAGGTTCAGCACGGACCGGGGCGACAGCGAGAACAGCACCCGCGGCAGGCGCAGCGCCTCGCGGCCCTGCGCGTCGAACAGGCGCACATTGACCAGCTCGAACGCCGGGATCATCCCCGTCGAGTAGGCCGATATCTCCTCGATCCGCACCGTGACACCGAGCGCCCGCGTGGCACTGGCCTCGAGCTGCGGGCGAAGCTCGCCGATTCGCGGCACAATGAACAGATGCAGTGCGCCCCATCCCGCCGCGAACAAGAACCACGCCAGCAGCAGCAGGCCCAGCGACCACCGCACGACGAAGGCGAAAGCCTTCAATAGTGGCGATGGCTTTGGAGTCAGGGCATCCATGGTGAGACAGGCATTCGGTCAAGAATTATGACCCCCAACGGTCAGCACGCCCCCCCCGTTCCAACGACAGCCACCTACCCGCGTTTTGGCCAAAGGGTGCGTCGACGTTACCCGGTAGAAGCCGCCCTGCTCGCGACCGGCCTGCCGGACCGCCAGGGCATGGCTGCGCTGTGTACACGACTGTGCGCGGGTGGCCTGGAGATGCCGGCAGCGCTGCGTGTCACCCGCCAGCTGGTACTGGAGCGCCTGATGACGCTCGACTGCACCGGCCAGGCGTCGGTGCAGCAGGTGACCGGCGCCATGACGACGCTGGCCGAGCTGGCGCTCGACATGGTGTGTGTGCAGGCGCAATCCGACCTGGACCGCCAGTTCGGAGCGCCGCTGGGCGAGGACGGGCAACGTGCACGGCTGTGGGTGGTGGGGATGGGCAAGCTGGGTGCGCGCGAGCTCAACGTATCGAGCGACATCGACCTGATCTATGTCTACGACTCGGATGGCGAAACCTGCGGCAACAGCGAAGGCCGCAACCGGATCTCGAACCAGGAGTATTTCAGCAAGGTCGTCCGATCGATCTACAGCCTGATCGGCGACACCACGGAACATGGCTTCGTGTTCCGGGTCGACCTGGCACTGCGCCCCAACGGCACCTCTGGCCCGGCGGCGATATCGCTGGGCGCGCTCGAGGAGTACTTCCATGTGCAGGGCCGCGAATGGGAGCGCTTTGCCTGGCTCAAGAGTCGCGTGGTCGCTCCCCTTGACTGCGTGGCGAGCGGCTCGGCCGGCAACCTGCGCTCGGTGGTGCTGTCCTTCGTGTTCCGGCGCTACCTGGACTACAACGTGTTCGACGCGCTGCGTGTGCTGCATCGACAGATCCGCGAGCATGCGGCCCGGCGCAGCGCCGGGCACCCCGAACGCACCAATGATGTCAAGCTGTCACGCGGCGGCATCCGTGAAATCGAGTTCATCGTGCAGTTGCTGCAGGTCGTGCGCGGCGGCCAGTTCCCGGAACTGCGCACCCGTGCCACGCTCGACGCCCTGCCACGACTGGCGCGGGCCGGGCTGATGTCGGCGGCCACGGCGGCTGCTTTGGCGACGGCGTATGTGTTCCTGCGTTGTCTCGAACACCGCATCCAGTATCTGGACGACCTGCAGACCCATGTGCTGCCGACCCACGACGGTGACCTGGCGTGGCTGGCCGAGGCCATGGGGCACGGCGACACCCGGCCGTTTCTGGCCGAAATCGACCGGCACCGCGAGGTGGTCGCTCAGGAGTTCGATGCCCTGCTGGGGGGCGGGCAGGCGGAATGCAAGTCGTGCAACGGTGGCACTGCCAGTGCCGCGGCGCCGACCGATTTCACCGATTTCCTGGAGGGACTGCCGGCCAGCTTTCGCGAACGGGTCGGCGCGTGGCGCGGGCATCCACGATTCCTGGCCTTGCGCGACGAGTCGCGCCAGCGCCTGATGCGGCTGCTGGCGCGCACCACCTCCTGGATACGCGACGGGTCCGTGAGCGAACAGGCCGGTATTCGCCTGGCCGACTGGATCGAGCCCCTGCTGCGACGCGAGAGTTACCTGGCATTGCTGCTGGAACGTCCGGCGGTCCACCAGCGCCTGCTGCGCCTGCTGGGCAACGCCCGCTGGCCGGCGCGTTACCTGCTCCTGCACCCGGGTGTGATCGATGAACTGGCCAACGACACGATGCTGGGTGAGCGTTTCGAACCGCAGGAGTTCGAACATGAACTCGACCACCGGCGGGCGGCGCTGGCCAGCACCGGCGAGGACGACGACGAGGCGCTGCTCAACCTGCTGCGCCGCGCCCACCATGCGGAGGTGTTCCGCACCCTGGCTCGCGACGTGGAAGGCCGGTTGACGGTGGAGCAGGTGGCTGACGACCTGAGCGCGCTGGCGCAAAGCATCCTGCGGGCCACGACCCGGTGGTGCTGGGATCGCACCCGTCAGCGGTACCGTGAGGAACCGCAGTTCGCGATCATCGCCTACGGAAAGCTCGGCGGCAAGGAGCTGGGGTATGGCAGCGACCTGGATATCGTGTTTGTGTACGACGACCCCGATGAACGCGCGCCGGAGGCCTATGCAGCGCTGGTCAGGAAGCTGATCAACTGGCTGACGGTCAAGACCGGCGAGGGTGACCTGTACGAAATCGACACCGCGCTGCGCCCGAACGGCAATTCGGGCTTGCTGGTAAGCACGTTCGAGGCCTACGCCAATTACCAGCAGCAGCGCGGAAGCAACACCGCCTGGACATGGGAGCACCAGGCCATGACGCGTGCCCGGTTCGTGCTGGGCAGCGCGTCGATGCAGGAGCGCTTCGACCGGATTCGCGCCGCCGTGATCACCGCGCCGCGCGATCTCGCCGACCTGCAGGCCCAAATCATCGGCATGCGCGCCAAGGTGCGTGCCGCGCACCGGGTCGATCCGGAAAAGTTCGATGTCAAGCACAGCCTTGGCGGCATGGTGGATGCCGAGTTCGTGGTGCAGTACCTGGTGTTGTCGCAGGCCGCCAAGCACCCTGGCCTGATCGACAACGTGGGCAACATCGCCTTGCTGCAAAGGGCGCAGGACGCCGGGCTGCTGCCCGACGGTATCGGGACGGCCGCCGCCCAGGCGTACCGCGAATTGCGACGCGTCCAGCACCATGCCCGCCTGAACGAGGAACCGACCCAGGTCGCGGCTGCGCAGTTGTCGGGCCCGCGAGAGGCGGTCCTCGCATTGTGGGCGGCTGTGTTTGGTCGGGCGAACGCCGCCGGCGCCTGAGGAAAAGCCCGAAAAAACCGGTATTTGCCCCGGTGGTTCGGGCTTGAAAGCTGCCAAGTGGACGTAAGCTTGAGCTTGCCGGTGTGCCTTGCGCCCGGCCCAATCCTCCACCAGCCATGAATCTCGTCCAGGTTACCAGCGAATCGATCATGATCGGGCAGCCGCTGCCGTTCGCCTTGCGCGACGAGACCGGCATCCTGCTGGCCCGCAAGGGTTATGTGATCGGGTCGCGGTCCGACCTCGAAGCCATGCGCGGGCGCGGGCTTGGGTTTTATGTCGATGTGTCTGAATCCGAGCGGCACCAGAAGGCCTTTGTGGGCAAGCTGCTCGAACTGGTCCGGGACGATCGCCCCCTGGGAAAGATCGCACAGGCCAAACTCACCACGCGCGATCTGGGCTTCAGCCGTGACATCCTGGGCACGGACACCCCCAACTGGCTGGACCTGCAGGTGCAGGGCAATCGCCTGCTGCGCGACCTGAACACCGCGAATTTCCCGGACGATCTGGAGCGTTTGCACGCGCGGCTGGATCGCTGGTCGCACCACAATCCGGATGGCGCCTTGTTCGCGCTGTTCCACCTGGCCGCCAGCGAGTTCGACCTGTACAGCGCCACGCACGCGATGCTGGTCAGCCTCATTTGCGGGCTGGCCGCCCGGGAAGTACTGGAATGGCCCGAGCGGGAACAAGTCACCTTGAGCAAGGCGGCGCTCACCATGAATATAGGCATGACCAGCCTTCAGGACACGCTGGCCGGGCAGCGCGAAGTGCCAACCAGCGATCAACGCCACCGGATCAGCCAACACGCGCAGCGCTCGGTCGAGCTGCTCAAGCAGATGGGGCTGCACGATCCGGTCTGGCTGGAGGCAGTGCGCGATCACCACAGCACCGGCCCGGGCGAGCTGTCGTCACGCACGCTGCCACAACGCATGGCGCGGCTCATCCAGCGGGCGGACATGTTCGCCGCGCGGCTGGCGCGGCGCGCATCCCGCCGTCCGGATCCGGCTGCGGCCGCGATGCAGGCCTGCTACTTCGATGAGAACCGTCAGATCGATGCAGCTGGCGCAGCCTTGATCAAGGCTGTGGGCGTGTATTCGCCAGGGTCATTGGTGCGCCTGGCCAACCAGGAGATCGGCGTGGTCGTGCGCCGTGGCGGCAATTCCGCCACTCCGCGCGTCGCGGTGCTGGTCAACCGGGATGGCTACGCCACCGGGGAACACGTGATACGGGACACCGGCCTGCGCGAATTCAGGATCGCCAGTGGCGTGGCGCGGCACGAGTGCAAGGTGCAGCTCAACATGGAGCGGATGCTGGCACTGACCAGCGGGCCGGCCTCAAACCGGCCTTGGTGACGCCGGTTCGGCGACGCTGGCGGCAAGTTCGCGCGCCAGCTCCTTGCGGTACTTGTTGAGCTCCTGCACCGTCCCGAAGCTGCGGTCCAGCAGCAGGCTGAGGTTATGCAGGATCCGGTCGACGACACGCGTCTCCCAGACAGCGTCGAACTTGATCTGCTGGTCCAGCCAGTGCTCCAGCCATTCTGGATTGGGCATGCGGCTCTGAACCGTGTCGCGTGGAAACAGCGTCTTGTTCACGTGCAGGTTGGTGGGGTGCAGGGCCTGCGCGGTGCGCCGGGCACTGGCCATCAACACCCCGACCTTGGCGAAAGCGCTCTTGGCCTCCAGGCCGAACTTGCCAATCGCCTGCTTCATGTATTTGAGGTAGGCGCCACCATGGCGCGCTTCGTCCTGGCTCAGGCGGGTGTAGATCGTCTTGATCACCGGCTCCGTGTGCCACTGGCTGGCTCGCCGGTACCAGTGGTTCAGGCGGACTTCGCCGCAAAAGTGCAACATCAGTGTCTCCAGCGCCGGTGCCGGGTCGAACTCGAAGCGCACATCGTGCAATTCGGCTTCGGTGGGATGCAGGTCGGGGCGAAAGCGGCGCAGGTACTCCATCAGCACCAGGGAGTGCTTCTGTTCCTCGAAAAACCAGATCGACATGAACGCCGAGAAGTCACTGTCGTGCCGGTTGTCGCGCAGGAACATCTCGGTGGCCGGCAGTGCCGCCCACTCGGTGATGGCGTTGAGCTTGATCGTCTGTGCCTGTTCGTCTGTGAGCCGGGACGCGTCGAAACTGGCCCACGGTATGTCCCGGGACATATCCCATCGGACGGACTCCAGTTGCTTGAACAGTTCGGGATAGAGCATGACGCGCCTTTTTTGACATTCTTGTCGACCTGCACACTACCCTGGGAATTCTAGTGCGCCCGGGGCGTTGCCCTCTTGCCGGTCATCGCTTGCACATCGACCGCAAGTGCATTTATACTTGTTGGTCACATAATTACCAATTAGTCTACAATAAGCCATGTCCGGTGCAAACCTCCTTGTCCAAACACCTGATTTCCTGGTCGTTACGGGAAACGCAGGCATGCGGCACCGGCTCAGTAACAAGGCGGCTGCGGTGACGAAGCCAGCTGGTTTCCCGCTGCGAAGCGGCGTACTCCCGCGGGGGCGAGGCGAAGTTCTGGGGTCGGCGTACTCCTCCTCCCTATTGGCTCCAGAACGCTTCGCAGCAGTCTTGTCCAGTGCAACGCGGTGGCAGTGCACACCATGAAGGTCGCGGTCGTAGGATCGGGTATCGCCGGGCTGACCGCCGCGCACCGCCTCGCGCCCCATACCGCGCTCACGCTGTTCGAGTCCGGCAGTTATTTTGGCGGACATACCCACACGGTCGACGTTGCATTGCCTGTCGACGGCGTCGACACCGTACATGGCGTCGATACCGGGTTTCTGGTCTACAACGAACGCACCTACCCGCACCTGATTGCGCTGTTCAAGGAACTCGGGGTCGAAACCGCCCGCTCCGACATGTCGTTCTCGGTGCAGGTCGGCGCGAGCGGCACCGGCCGCTCCCTGGAGTGGAGCGGCTGCAGCCTGAACACCGTCTTCGCGCAGCGGCGCAACCTGCTCAACCCGCCGTTCCTGGGCATGTTGCGTGACCTGCTGCGATTCAATGCGCTGACAACCCGTCTGGCCGAATCGCCACTGGATGCGGCGCTGCAGCAGCCGCTCGGGGAATTCCTGCGTGAACACCGCTTCGGCAAGGCCTTCTGCGATTGGTACTTTCTGCCGATGATGGCCTGCATCTGGAGTTGTCCAACCGCCCAGATGCTGCAGTTCCCGGTCGCCACGATGATCCGCTTCTGCCACAACCATGGCCTGTTGCAGGTCAGCAACCGTCCGCAGTGGTGGACGGTGCGCGGCGGTGCACGCAATTACGTGGACAGGATCCTGGCCCATGTCGTCGACAAGCGGCTGCACACCCCGGTACGCTCGATCCACCGCCACGCCGCCGGCGGCGGCGGCGTGTTGCTGGCCACCGACGCAGGCACAGAACATTTCGACAAGGTCATCATCGCGACGCACTCAGACCAGGCGCTCGCCCTGCTGGCGGACGCCACACCGGCCGAACGCCAATGCCTGGGCGCCATACGGTTCCACCGCAACCGTGCCGTACTGCATACCGATGCCAGCGTCCTGCCGTCGCGCAAGGCCGCCTGGGCTGCATGGAACTACGAAAGCGCACCACCCGTGGGCGGCGTCGGCGCGCAGGACAACCAGGTGTGCCTGCATTACCTGATCAACCTGCTGCAGCCGGTCCCCTGGTCGCAGCCGGTGGTGGTTTCGCTCAATCCGCTGCGTGCCATCGAGCGCGCCAACATCCTTGGCGAATTCGACTATGCCCATCCGGTCTTCGACGCCGATGCGATCCAGGCACAAGGCGACATGGCCCGCCTGCAGGGCGTGTCCGGCACCTACTTCAGCGGCGCCTGGCTCGGTTACGGCTTCCATGAGGACGGCGTGAAGTCGGGCGATGCAGCCGCCCGGCACATCCTGGACACCCTGCACCAGACCGCAGGAGCCCACCCATGACCGCCCAGAACCCAACCTGCGCACCCGCGGTTCCACTGATCGGTTTTGGCGCGGTCCGGCATGCGCGACTGCGCCCAACGCGCAACAGCTTTGCGTACCCGACCTACTTCCTGCTGCTGCCGATGCGCACGATGCAGGATGCCGCCACCCCGGCCGCACAGTCGGCGCTGGCCAGGAACCGGCGCGCCGCGCTGAGCTTTTTCGACAGCGACCACGGCGACGGCCGCAGCCAGACCGACGGCGGTGCGCTGGCCTGGCTCGACGAACTGTTGCGCCGCGAGGGCATCACCGACGCAACCGGTGAAACCTGGTTGCATTGTTATCCGCGGGTACTGGGATATGCCTTCAAGCCGGTGAGTTTCTGGTATTGCCACCGAGCGAGCGACGATGACAACGGCTCCTTGCGCGCCATCGTGGCAGAGGTCAACAACACATTCGGCGAACGCCATTGCTACCTGCTGGACGCACCGCGGTATGGGGTGGAACTCAGCGCCGACAAGGCATTCCACGTATCGCCGTTCCTGAAGGTCGAAGGACGCTACCGCTTCCGTTTCATGCGCGCCATGCACGGCACCGCCGAGAAAACCGTTGCACGCGTGGACTACGACGACAGCGACGGGCCGGTGCTGCAAACCAGCGTCAGCGGCACGCTCGAGCCACTGACGATGCAGTCGATCCGCAAGGCCCTGTGGCGCTACCCGGCCATGACCTTCGGCGTGGCTTTCCATATTCACCAGCAGGCGCTGCGCCTGTGGCTCAAGCGCGTGAAGTTCATCCGAAAACCCGCGCTTCCCGATCGCTTCCTGACACGCTGACCCCTTGCCGCAACCACCACGCCATTGCACCTTGCCATGAACACCACCACCTTTTCCTCGCTGCCCGGTCTCGCACGTGCTCCTGCTGCTGCCCGCACCGCCCTGCGGATGCTGGGCCGATTGCGGCACGGGGTATTGACCGTGCAATTGCCCGACGGATCGATACAGGTCTTCGGTGATGCGTCAGGCGGTCATGGCGCTGGCCGCATGACCGCAACAATGGTGCTGCGCAACTGGAACGTCTGCGCAGCGGCCCTCAAATCGGGCGACATCGGATTCGCGGAAAGCTATATCGCCGGCGACTGGAGCACCACCAACCTGACCGACCTGCTCAAGCTGTTCATCGCCAACCGCCGTGAAGTCGAGGACGCCATCTACGGCAGCTGGGCCGGACGGGCGCTGTACCGCATCAAGCACTGGCTGCATCGCAACACCAAGGCCAACAGCCAGAAGAACATCCATGCCCACTACGACCTGGGCAATCCGTTCTATGCGCTGTGGCTGGACGACACGATGAACTACTCGTCGGCCTGGTTCGAGGGCCGGCTCGACGGTCCGATGCGCGAGGCACAACTTGCCAAGGTGCGTCGCGCAGTCCGCATGGCGCAGGTCCGGCCCGGCGACCGGGTGCTGGAGATCGGCTGCGGCTGGGGCGCCCTGGCCGAGATGGTGACCACCGAATTCGGTGCTGCGCTGACCGGCGTGACCTTGAGCACGGAACAGCTGGCGTTTGCACAACAGCGCATGGAACGCCTCGGAGTCTCGACCGGCGCCGGGAAGGCGGCCGACCTGCGCTTGCAGGACTACCGCGACATCGACGACGGCCCATACGACGCCATCTGCTCGATTGAAATGGTCGAGGCCGTGGGCCAAGCCTACTGGCCCACCTATTTTCAGGCGGTGAGCCGGCTGCTCAAGCCGGGTGGGCGCGCCTGCATACAGAGCATCGTGATCGATGACGCCCTGTTCAAGCGCTACATCCACTCGACCGACTTCATCCAGCAATACATCTTCCCCGGTGGATGTCTGCCCAGTCCCTCGGAATTCAGGCGCGAGGCCGCCGCCGCCGGCCTGACGGTGGAGGACGAGTTCGCTTTCGGCCGGGACTATGCCGAAACCCTGCGCCGCTGGCGGCAGGCCTTCCTGTCCCGCCGCAGCGACATCCTCGCACTCGGTTTCGACCAGCGCTTCCTGCATATCTGGGAGTTTTACCTGGCCTATTGCGAGGCGGCGTTCGACATGGCGAACATCGACCTCGTCCAGTACACCCTGGTGAAAACGCGGTGATGCCATCGCGCCGCCAGGCGGCGACATGGCTGGTGCTGCTGCCGGCCCTGGGAAACGCGTCTGGCATGACCGCCCCGCGCGAAGTGCACGCCGAATTGCCGAACGCGACGCTGGGCGGCAACATCCGGTTCACGTTTCTGGGGTTCAGTGTCTACGACGCCAGCCTGTGGGTGACACCGGGCTTTGCGACCCAGGACTACGACCGCCACCCGTTCGCGCTGGTGCTGACCTACCTGCGCGACTTCACCGCCGAGGCGATCGCCCAGCGCTCGGTATCCGAGATGCGGCGCCAGCCAGGGGCCACCGAAGCCACCTTGGACACCTGGGCACGCAGGATGCGCGAGGTATTCCCCGATGTGCGCAAGGGCGACCGGCTGACCGGCACCCACCGCCCCGGCGAGGGCGCGCGCTTCCACGCCAATGGGCAGCTGGCAGGCAGCATCACCGACGCGGATTTTTCACGCCGGTTCTTCGGCATCTGGTTGTCCGCCCAGACATCGGACTCCCGGTTGCGCGACGCCATCGCCGCACCGGCAGCGAAGCGCTGATGACGCAGTCCACGCGCGATCCGCAGCAGCTCACTGTGTCCCAGGGGCTGCGGTACGGCCTGTTGGGCCTGCCGCTGGCTTTCGTGGCCCTGCCGCTGTATGTGTTCCTGCCCAACCACTATGCGCGGGAATTCGGCGTGCCACTGGCCACGCTGGGAGCCGTTCTGCTGGCGGCCAGACTGCTGGACGCAGTGATCGATCCGGTGATCGGCCGCACCTGCGACCGGCTGTTTGCGCAATCGCTGCGGGCGGTACTGGCGTTCGGCGCCGGCGCTGCGGTATTGCTGGCGGCGGGGTTCGGGCTGCTGCTCTTCCCGCTCACGCGCTCGGTCGATGGGCTGGTGGTCTGGGCTGGTGCTCTGCTGGTCATCACCTACGCGGCCTACAGCGCACTGAGCGTCGCGCACCAGTCCTGGGGCGCCATGCTCGGTGGTGGCGAAACCTACCGCAGCCAGGTGGTGGCCTGGCGCGAAGGGCTCGGGCTGTTGGGTGTGGTGCTGGCCTCTGTCTCGCCGCTGCTGCTGGGTCTGCCGGTCACGCTGGCGGTGTTCTGCATCGCGCTCGGGCTGGGCTGGATCGCGTGGAGCCGTGCGCTGCGCCCTCGGGCCACTGGTGCAGTGGCTGCAGGCGACATCTGGCTGCCGTTCTCCCGTCCAGCCTTCCGGCGGCTGCTGGCCGTGTTCGTGCTCAACGGCATTGCCAGCGCCGTGCCGGCGACGCTGGTATTGTTTTTCGTCCAGGATCGGCTGCAGGCGCCAAAAACCATCGAGTCCGCTGTGCTGGCGGTCTATTTTCTGTGCGCCGCGTTGTCGATCCCGGCGTGGCTGCGGGTGGTGGCCCGCGTCGGCTTGGCGCGCAGCTGGCTGCTGGGCATGTTGCTGGCGGTGGCTGCGTTCATCTGGGCAACACAGCTCGGCGCAGGGGACACGCCGGCCTTCCTGGTGGTCTGCGCCCTGTCCGGACTGGCGCTTGGAACCGACCTGGCCCTGCCGGGCGCGATGCTGGCCGGAGTGATCGCCGATGCCGGCGACCGCGGCCGCGCGGAAGGCGCCTATTTCGGCTGGTGGAACTTCGCAACCAAGCTCAATCTCGCACTCGCCGCCGGTCTGGCGCTGCCCCTGCTCAGCCTGTTCGGTTACGCGCCGGGTGTGCGGGATGCCGCCGGCCTGCAGGCGCTGACGATCGCCTATTGCCTGCTGCCTTGTGCACTCAAGCTGACTGCAGGTTCAGCGCTGTACCTGCTGTTCATCCGATCCTCCCCCCAGCCTGCCACACCATGAAACGTCGCCACCTCCTGACCGGTGCCACCAGCACTGCCCTTGTCCTGCTGTCTGCCGGTCTCGCCGGCTGCGGCACCCAGCAAATTACCTCCTACGCCAGCGAGAAACCGGTGCTGGACCTGAGCCGCTACCTCAACGGTATTCTCGACGCGCATGGCGTTTTCACCGACCGGTCCGGAACGGTCATCAAACGCTTCACCGTGGTCCTGCAATGCAGTTGGCAGGGTAACGAAGGTGTCCTGGACGAGGCCTTCACCTATTCGGACGGCACGCGCCAGCGCCGCATCTGGCGCCTGACCCGTCTGGGCGATGGCGCCTACATCGGCAGGGCCGATGACGTGGTCGGCGTCGCCAAGGGCCAGCAAAGCGGCAACAGCTTCCACTGGACCTACACCATGGCCCTGCCGGTAGACGGCACGGTGTATGAGGTGCAGTTCGACGACTGGATGTACCTCGTCGACGACCAGGTCATGCTCAACCGGGCCCGGATGCACAAGTTCGGTATCCACCTGGGTGATGTGACGCTCTCTTTCCGCAAGCGTTAGCCGCAAGGCCGAAGGCGACCCCACCATGCCCCTGAATACCCCGATCAAGACTTGGCGCGACAAGACGGTATGGATGGTCGGCGCGTCCAGCGGCATCGGGCGTGCCACCGCATCCAGATTGCACGCGCTTGGCGCCCGCGTGATCGTGTCGGCACGCTCGGCGACTGCCCTGGAGTCATTTGTCGATGAGCACCCCGGTGCCATTGCCCTGCCTGTCGATGTCACCGACAGGGACGCCGTGGTCCGGGCGGCCGGCACGGTGCTGGCGCTCGGCGGCCTGGACGGCATGGTGTACTGTGCCGGACACTACCGCGCCATGCGCGCAGACGCGATGGATGTGCCAGACATGGAGCGCCACCTGGCGATCAACTTTGTCGGCGCACTGCATGTTCTGGACGCCGTACTGCCACACCTGCTGCACGCCAAGCGGGGCGGCGCTTTCATCAGCCTCGTCGGCAGCGTCGCCGGATACCGCGGCCTGCCCAACAGCCTGGCCTACGGGCCCACCAAGGCGGCGCTGATCAACCTGGCGCAGACGCTGTACCTGGATCTGCACCACAAGGGCATCGGCGTGTACCTGATCAATCCCGGCTTCGTGGAAACCCCGCTGACCGCGCAGAACAGTTTCAAGATGCCGGCGCTGCTCACACCGGAGCAGGCGGCGGATGACATCGTGCGCGGGTGGGCGGCAGGTACGTTCGAAATCCATTTCCCGAAGCGCTTCACGCTTTGGCTCAAGTTGCTCGCCCTGCTGCCGGCTGCCGTCTACTTCCCGCTGGTGCGCAGGTTTACCGGCAGTTGAACCGGTATCGCGCCGCCGCGACGCGCATCAGACACTCAGCAGGGCGCTGTATCGACAAAGCTGGCGCGCAGCATCAGCTTGTCCTGCAACTTGGCCAGATTGGGGTGATCGGTACGCCACGCGACCTCGGGAAACCGGAAGTCCAGGTAGCCCAGGGCGCACCCCACCGCGATATCCGCCAGGCTCAGATGGATACCGGCGCAAAACGGCTTTTCCGCCAGGCCCTTGCCCATCGCCTTGACACTCGCGTGCACCTTGCCGAGTTGCCGGTCGATCCACTCCTGGCTGCGTTGGGCTTTGGTGCGGCCATCCCAGGTGGCCTCCATGCGTGCCATCACTGCTGCGTCCAGCACGCCATCGGCCAGGGCCTCCCAGGTCTTCACCTCGGCCCGCTCGCGCCCCACGGTGGGAATCAGCTTGCCCACCGGGGAAAGCGTGTCCAGGTACTCGACGATCACGCGGGAGTCGAACAAGGCCTCGGCGCCTTCCATCACCAGGCAGGGCACCTTGCCCAGGGGATTCGACTCGCTGATACGGGTATCGGGGGACCAGACGTTCTCGGTGACGTAGTGGTAGTCCAGTTTTTTTTCTGCCATGACAACACGCACCTTGCGTACATAAGGGCTGGTCGTGGATCCGATAAGTTTCATGGGTTGCATCAGTTTGCTGCGTCGGGCCATTCTAGCGATTGGGATTTGCAGCCGCTTCCAGGCGCCCCGTCGCGACCGGGCACCTACAATCCGCGCATGCCTTCCGCCTCGATTTCCGCTCTCTCGCCACTGGACGGCCGCTACGCCGGCAAACTCGCGCAACTGCGCCCATTGATGAGCGAACAGGGATACATGCACCGCCGGGTGCAGGTGGAGATAGCCTGGTTCGTCAACCTGAGTGACGCCGGGTTCTCCGAGTTCAAGCCCCTTAGTTCCGGAGCGCGCGCTTACTTGCTCGGTCTGGTCAAGAATTTCAGCGCGGCCGACGCACTGGCCATCAAGGAAATCGAAAAGACCACCAACCACGATGTGAAGGCGGTCGAATACTGGATCAAGTCCAAATTCGAGTCCCGGCCCGAACTGCTCAAGGCCAACGAATTCGTGCACTTTGCCTGCACCAGCGAAGACATCAACAACACCAGCCATGCTTTGCAGTTGCGGGCTGCGCGCGACGTGGTCCTGCTGCCCGGCCTGGACCGGCTGCTGCTCAAGCTGCGCGAGATGGCTCGCACGCACGCCGACGTGCCCATGCTCAGCCGCACCCATGGCCAGACGGCCAGCCCCACCACCGTCGGCAAGGAGATCGCCAATGTCGTGGTGCGGCTGCAGGCGGCGTGCGACCGCATTGCGGCGGTGCGCATCCTGGCCAAGATGAACGGCGCCGTCGGCAACTACAACGCGCACCTGTCTGCCTGGCCCGATTTCGACTGGGAAGCCTTCAGCCGGCGCGTGGTCGAAACACCCGAAGCCAATGCGGATACCGGCATCCAGCCCTGGGGCCTGGGCCTGCACTTCCAGCCGTTCAGCATCCAGATCGAACCGCACGACTACATGGCCGAATTGTTCGACGCGGTTGCGCGCGCCAACACCATCCTCATCGACTGGTCCCGCGATGTGTGGGGCTACGTGAGCCTGGGCTATTTCAAGCAGAAGCTGCGTGAGGGTGAAGTCGGTTCCAGCACCATGCCGCACAAGGTGAACCCGATCGACTTCGAGAACGCGGAAGGCAACCTCGGTCTGGCCAATGCGCTGTTGCGCCATCTGAGCGAAAAACTGCCGATCAGCCGGTGGCAGCGCGACCTGACCGATTCAACCGTCCTGCGCAACATGGGCGTGGCGCTGGGGTATGCGGTGCTGGCCTACGAGTCGCTGGCCGCGGGACTGGGCAAACTCGAGCTCAACGCGGCAGCGATCGCCGCCGACCTCGACGCTTCCTGGGAAGTGCTGGCCGAGCCGATCCAGACGGTCATGCGCCGATACGGCCTGGCGCAGCCGTATGAGCAATTGAAGAAGTTCACGCGCGGCGAACCGATGACGCGTGAACTCATGCGCGGTTTCATCGCCGATCTGGCCATTCCGGACGCCGACAAGCAACGGCTGCTGGCCATGACACCGGCCAGCTACACCGGCAAGGCTGCCGAACTCGCGCGACGCGTCTGAGCGGCGCAGATGGCCACCAAGTCCACGGTCTTCAAGGCCAACCTGCAGATCGCCGACATCGACCACGGCTACTATGCCGACCACACGCTGACGCTGGCCCGCCATCCCAGTGAAACCGACGAGCGCATGATGGTGCGCCTGGCGGCGCTGGCCCTGCAGGCCTACAAGCTGCAAAGCGTATGCCAGGGCGATGCGGTGCTGGGTTTCGGCGCCGGGCTGTCGGACCCCGATGAACCGGACGTGCTGCTGCGCGACTACACCGGCCGCATCCGCCTGTGGATCGAGGTGGGCCAGCCGGACGACAAGGCGCTGATCAAGGCCTGTGGCAAGGCCGATGAAGTGGTTGCGTATTGTTTTGGCCATGCCGCAGAGATATGGTGGCGCGGCATCGAGTCCAAGCTCACGCGGCCCCAGAACCTGCGGGTTTTCAGGGTGCCGACCGACAGCGCACAGCAGCTCGGCGCGCTGGCGCAGCGCAGCATGCAGCTACAGGCGACGATCCAGGAAAACGTGTTGATGCTCGGCGACGGCAGGGCGAACGTCGACCTCGAGCCGGTCAGCTGGAAATGATCAGCCGACCCGAGGCCGCTCGGCCGCCCGCTCGGCGTACCGGTTGAAGCGCCACGCGCTGGCCTGCAGGCTGATGCGCCGCCAGGTGACCCGTTTTTCCACCGGGTCCATTTCGGTCCAGCGTTGAACTTCATCGAAACTGCGCCCGCAGCCCTTGCAGGTTTCGTCGCCCTGGCTGGTGGAACAAATTGCGATGCACGGCGTGTCGGGCGTGGTCTCGTACCAGGCGAGCCAGGCGGCCATCGCCGCTGGCGGCAGGTTCTTGTCCTCGATGTCGGTCACATGGGCATACACCATATGCCCGTACACCTCGGCCAGCGCCCGCAGTTCGTACGGCAGTGAATACCCGTCTTCGGAAGGCCGCCGTTCACGCCAATGGTTGATGGCCGCTTCGATATCTGTAATGTGTATGGCGGCCATGTCGGTCCTGCAGGGAGGCGCATGATACCGCTCGCCCCGATACCCGTGCCGGTGGTATGCTGGCCGGCAATGAAACTGATCGCCAAGTGGCTGCTGAGCGCAGCGGCATTGCTCGCTGTGGCTTACCTGTACGACGGCGTTCAGGTAAGCGGATTCACGACCGCGCTGGTCGCCGCGTTTGTCATCGGCCTGCTCAACACGATCCTGCGACCGGTGCTGGTGATCCTGACACTGCCGGTCACCCTGGTCACGCTGGGTCTTTTCCTGTTCGTGATCAATGCATTCATGTTCTGGGCCGCCGCGGGTTTTCTGGACGGATTCACGGTCAGCGGTTTTGGCGGCGCCCTGCTGGGCTCGTTGATCTACTCGGTGTTCGGCCTGGTCATCGAATCAGCGCTCGAGCGCCTGTTCTCGAAGCAGTGACTGCACGGCCCGCGCGCGGGTATCGATGATCGATGCCTCGATGTGGTCAATGGCGGCGCCGGATCCGTTGCGCACCAGGGCCTGCGCGGCCTTGAAGCGGTCCACCGCAGCGGCATAGTCCAGCAGCGCTACCTGGGCTTCGGCCTCGGCGCGTATCGCCCGCAATGACAATCCCTGCGCCGCGCAGGCTCCGGCCAGCAATTGCCAGGCGCTGGCGTCCCTGGGATGGCGCGCCACCCAGGTTTGAAGTTCCTGGACGGCGTCCCCCGCACGCCCCGTGCGCATGAGGATCTGTGCGTTCAGGAACAGCTCCGGGCGTCCGGCGGGCGCCAGCAGGGCGCCGGGCTGCCCTGTCTGCAGCGACATCTCGGCTGCCAACAGGCGGGTCAGACGGGCGGCAGTGGGCACGTTTCGCGTCAAGTCAGACAACTGCACGACGCTGGCCCGGGCCGCCGCAAAATCACGCAGCTTGGTCGACGCGAGTGCCGCACCATACAACGCGGCCGCCTGACGCGGCGCAGGCATCAGGTTGAAGCCAGGCACGGTGGACTCCGCGACCGCATGGCGCAACAGGTCCACACCGGGGTTGGACAGGATGCGGGCACGGGCGCTGACCATCGCATGGTCCATTGCCAGCTCCGCTGGCGCGGCCACCGCCTGCCCGACCGGCTGACGCGCCTGCATGTCGGCAATACGCTCCGTGGTCAGCGGATGGCTGCGCAGATACGGGAACGCCCCGTTGTCGTTCAAACGCGCCGCCTGCTGCAACTTGTCGAACATGGTGGTGAAACCCTGCGGCGCGAAGCCGGCCTGGCTCATGACCCCGAATCCGACCCGGTCGGCCTCGCGCTCCATGTCGCGCGAGAAATTGAGCTGGTTCTGAATGGCCAGTGCCTGGCCGCCAGCCATCACCGCATTGGCGCCCTCGGGGCTCTTGCTGGCCGCCAGGGCGCCAAGAATCATGGCGCCAATGATCCACGGGGCCTGGGCACTCTGCTTGGACATGAGGCGCGATATGTGGCGCTGTGTGACGTGGCTCAGCTCATGCGCCAGCACCGAGGCCAGCTCATCCCGGCTGGAAACCACGCCGATCAGGCCCAGGTGCAGGCCCATATACCCCCCAGGCAAGGCAAACGCGTTGATGGTGCGATCCCGCCCGAGCATGATCTCCCACGCAAATCGCTCTTCGAGTTCGGGGGAGATCTCGCCCCGGCCGCGCGCCGCAGCAAGCAGCGGCTGCCAGATCGCATCGACATATTCCACCAGCACCGGGTCATCCAGATAATCCGGGTCGCGATAGATCTCGCGCGCGATGCGGTCACCCAAGCGGCGCTCGGCAGCCGAGCCGAGCTCGCTGCCGTCGCCCAGTGTCGGCAACTGCCCGGTGTTGGAGCGCGTGACCACTGGCGGTCTGCCGACGGTGTCACCCTGGGCCTGCAGGGGCTGCGCAGATACCAAGGCCAATACGGTCGAGATCCCGAGCAGCCATGCTGCACCATGCACGCGCGCAAGTCTGGCCGACAGTGTCGAATAGGTCAAAACGAGTCCAGTGGAATAAATGCCAGCACCTCGGCCGTGGCTGAATCGAGAACGACCGTCCAGTACGACTTGCGCCCGATCATGGGGATGGTGGTCAGTGTTTCCGCACGCCGCCCGGTCGCGGCAACGGCGGCATCGATGTCAGCCGTCCGGGTGGGGAAGCGCCGTTTCAACTCAGCCACCGGTCTGGCCATCTTCAGCACCTCCGGCTTGGCAGCATGGTAATCCTGCCACAGGTCGGGCCGCGCTCCAAGCGCGACACCGCCCAAAGCCGCGATGGTCGCTTGAATTTTCTCATTGCTGTCCCGGAATGGCCGCAAGGACAACGGGGTGGGGCCCCAGAGCGGCATGGATCGCAGGCCAGGGGGCGCCTGGGGCAACAGGTCGACAGGCACATCGATCGCATGGACAACCTGAAAACGGCCGTATTCGAACACCAGGTGCACCGGCCGTGCAACAGCCACAGTCCACAAGCCGTAACCCAGCGCGGCCAGTTGCAACACCGCGACCATGAGCAGATCCCGGCGCATGACGCTCCTGGGCTTGGCCGGATCGAACACCACCAGCGTGATCAGCGGCCCGATCACCACGTCGACCGCAACCAGCAGCAGAAACAGTTCCCGCCCGCCCGATATCTCGCTGTAGGGGTACGGGTACCACACACTGAACACCAAGGCTGCTGCGAGTGCCGCCACCAGCAGGCTCAGGCCCAGATGAACCGCCGCGGCGCGAGGCCTGGCGGTCCAGACGGGCTGCCGGGCAATGGCGGGTGATGATTCAGGCATGGCCGTATGATGCAGGACGCGGATGAACGTTTTGTAAACCATCTTTTCAACCTGCCCCGACCATGCCATTTTCAAGTGCCGAACAGGGTCTGACCCACTTCGATGCGCAAGGGCAGGCCCACATGGTCGATGTCGCAGCCAAGCCCAGCACCCACCGAAGAGCGGTTGCCGGCGGGCGCATCAACATGCAGGCACAAACCCTGGCCATCATTCAGTCTGGAACCGCCAAAAAGGGGGATGTACTGGGCATCGCGCGAATCGCCGGGATTCAAGCGGCCAAGAAAACCAGCGATCTGATCCCTCTGTGCCATCCGCTGGCATTGACCCGGGTGGCGGTGGAATTCGATACAAGCCCTGGCCCATCGCCTGGTCCGTACAGCGTCATGTGCACGGCCACCGTGGAAACCATTGGCCAGACCGGCGTTGAAATGGAGGCCCTGACGGCAGTGCAGGTCGCGTTGCTCACCATCTACGACATGTGCAAGGCGGTCGACCGCGGCATGACGATCACCGACGTGCGCGTGCTCGAAAAACACGGGGGCAAGTCCGGCAGCTTCAACGCACAGACCGGCTCTTGACCCAGCTCGCGTAGGCGGCGGGGAAAGCAGCCTCGTAGCGCGTCATGAAGTCCTTGGTCTCCTGCTCGCGGCCCAGCAATTGGGCACTGTCGATCAGCTTTTCTACCACGCGGGCTTCGGGTGAAAAGTGGAGCAGGTCATGGGCCATCGCGTTGACGTAGCTGGCATTCTCCGGCGTCATTTCGGTCGTGGTGAGCTCTGCAAAACGCACCTGGCGGGCGAACAGCCACGAATCCTTGACCTTGTCGAAGGTGTCGACGCGGTAGGCGGCAGCACGTTCGCCGCTTGGCAGGTAGATCTGGCTGACACGTCGGTAATCCCAGGAGGCATAGGCGGCAGCGGTCAAAGTCGCCACGGCGAGTGTGGTTACGCCCAACCTGGAACCCAGTCGTGTTGCCCCAGCCCGCAATGGCGTGCGCCAGAGGACCCAGATACAGAGCGCCGCAGCGATCTGGAACGGCCCGTACCAGAGCGGGTACTCCAGCATGCTGTGCGCCAGAATCAGCGTCAGCACCGCCCAAGCCAGTTGCCGGACCGGCTGCGTCTCCTTCCAGGGGCGGGCGCGCCACACGAGCCACCCGCCCATTCCACACGCAACAATCGCCACCGGGACGCCCAATTCGACAGCCAGGTGCAGCGGCAGGTTGTGGGCATTGTCCAGGATGTCGCAAAAACGCGGCCCGGGGTACAGCGTCATGAAGTGCGCGTAATCGAGTTCGCCCCAGCCCCAACCAAACCACGGCTTCAGCGCGATCAGTTGCACGACGTTGTCCCACAGGGTCAGCCGACTGGCGCATTCGGGAGAGCCATCCTGCAGGCGCGCCAGGATGCCGCCCGCGGAGGGGCCCAGGCCGGCCAACCGCGGTAACAGCACGGCCGCGAGACCATAGGCAAGGCCGGCCGCGAGCAATACGATGCGCGTATTCCTGTCGCGCAGCCAACCCCAGACCCATGCCAGCACCAGCAGCACACCCAGTTGCATCAAGCCGGTGCGCGACGATGATGCGGCGTTGGCCACGGCCAACAGGGCAGCCATACCGGCCAGCGGCAACAGATGGCGTGGACTACAGACAACCGATGCACCTTCGGGGCGGGAGCGGGCCGCCCACCCCGAGGCGCACCATGCCATTGCCACAGCCAGTCCGATGTTGGTCAACGTCGCGAACTGGTTGCGCTGGCGCAGGTTGGCAAACGCCTCGCCCAGCGGCGTGGTGTTGACGAATGGGGCCAGATTGGCGCTCAATCCCGCGTACTGGATGAGCCCGATTGCGCTGCTTATCACCGCTGCCGACAGCCAGGCCATCGCAGCCAAAGCGGGCACGTCGGCGCGTGACCAGGCATACAGCAACAACAGGGCCGCGCCGCAGGTCACCGAAACGAGCCACGGCAGCGTAGAGGGCCATGGGCCGATGGCTAGCGGCCACACCCAGGGCAACATCAACAAGGCCAATGCGCACCACCGTACGTGCGCGGGCATCAGATGCATGAACCAGCCCTGCCACTACGCGTCAAGGCCAGGGAACCGCAGCGATCCTGGGCTCTGAAGCAGCCTGGACGGCCCAGGCCGATTTCACTGTGCCGCACTGATACACGGATGCCGATTGGCACAGTCTACGCAGCCAAAGAGCCGCTTCTTCCGGATGCTTGTTCAGGGCCAGTGCGGTGGCAAGTGCCTTGATCGATCCAGCACTGCGATTCAAGCCCGTTACGTTGCGCATCCATTGCAGTTCCGCCTCTGACATGCCGGCCTTTGGCTCCAGCCTGGTCAGGCGGATGAAGTCGCGCCACTGTGTAAGAAGCACCACGTCATCCAGCGATTCCACGGGCGGGCTCTTGATACTTGCCCATTGAAAACGCAAGGTGCGGTAGGCCGGTTCGACCGCCGAGTAGTCGCGAACGATCATCGACAACAAAACCACTGCAGCCAACCATACAGACACAGTCACCCAACGCGATACCGTCAGCATGGGGCGAGTCCCCAGTCGCACATCGAGCATCCCCATCACCAGGCCGACTGGCAACAGGAAATAGGCATGGTGAAGCGGCAACTCCAACATCGCGTGATTGGCAACCACGATCAAGAGCAGCATGAGAAGCGCATTTTCCGCACCGTCGATTTCATGCAGACGCCGGAAAAACCACCAGAGCAGCCACAAGGACACGGCGATGCCCAGCGGCAAGCCGGCCCACAGCAGCAAATCGAGAAACAGGTTGTGCGCCTGGGAAAAATTTACCAGCAAGGGCGGATGGTCCAAAGCCACAGCAAGGTGCGCCAATCCGACTTGATTCCATCCGTAACCAAACCAGGGACGCTGCATCGCAGCGTCCAGGAACAACATCCAGATTGCCGGGCGGGACTCACCCGATACACGGGCGATCTTGGCAAACTCGTCCGACGGATTACCCCAGTAAACTTGGTTCAGCCAACCGGTGGCTAGCACACAGACAACAAGAAACCCGGCGAGCGCCAATGCAGCCCAGCGGAGCCTTGCGTCGGACCATAGCCGCCGCCACAACCAGGCGCCCGCAACCAACAAGGCGATACCCACCCAGGCGGTACGTGAGGCGGTCAGCGCCACCCCAAACAGCAGGTAGGCAGACAGAAAAATGGCTGTGAACCCACCGACGTGACGCCGCTCAAAGGCCCAGGCCGCGGCCAACACACCCCACAGCAGCAGGGTAGCCAACTGGTTGGGTTGACCAAAGTTCGCATAGGGGCGGCCAATGCCCCCGCCCATTGACCAGATGTCGAGGCGCTCCAGTTGCAGCCACTGATGCATTTGCAACCCGACCGAGAGCACCGCTGCGGCGCCGATTGCGAGAAACAAGGCATCGGCGAGTCGGCCAGCAGATGTTGACTCCCAACGCGCACCGGTCAATAACGCTAGAAAGAAGCCCAGAAGGTACGCAGTGCAAACCCATGTGTTGCCTGCGGACGTCAGCAAACCGGCAAAGAACTGCAAGCCAGGAATGAGGACCAGAACCCCGGCCACCAGGGCCATGCCATAGACCGGAGTCCGAGGGGGCGACAAAAGTACAGCCACCGTCGCTGCCAGCGCACACACGCCCGCCACCCAGGCATCCTGATGAAACGTCGTCCAAGGCGGGTAGTGGTTGGGCAGCACCCAACCGACTGACAGCAGCAAGGCCCAGGCGATCGGCCACAGCGACGAATTGAATTGGTTCACGCGAGACAGTCTCTTGCCACACCGTCACGAATGCGTCCAAATCTCGTTATACACAGGTTCTGCAGCATAAAAAAAGCCCCCGAAGGGGCCCTTTTGCAAGCATCAGGCCTTACTTGCAACTGGCTGGTAAATACTTTGCGTCCATTCCATTGCTAGCGGAAGCGGTACACGTCCACACCACTTGCCCGTTGGATTTCAGCTCGCCCGAGAATTGAACACCCTTACCCGTAATCGCGTTATCGCCCCTGGCCACCGCGGTAATGATACCGAAGCTGGCGGTTGCGCCATTCGCATATGACACTGACTCCACGAACTTGGATTGCTGCGTCGCCACGGTGATACTTCCCGCATCCATCGTCCCATTGGCTTGCGCAGCCTCCGACACTGCGACCTTGGCAGACGAAGCCGCCAAAATCACCTCAGAAACCTTGGCACGGACCGTGTAGTCCTGGTAAGCGGGCAATGCCACCGCCGCCAAGATACCAATAATCGCCACAACGATCATCAGTTCGATCAGGGTAAAACCTTTTTGCATGGAACGCTTCATCGATAACTCCTAGGGTAGAAAAGAAGGGGCTGACAGGAACCAAGCTATCAGCAGCTTCCATGCCAAGACGGAATTCGACGCGAATCGGTCAGAAATCGACCTCGAATCGGTCGAACTGTCCCCATTGCCAGTTGAGGCGACAATTTGACCCGATGACGCGACAATTTTGTCACGCCATTCAGGTCACTTTATGCAGACCTGCCTGACCATTTTGATGTCGGTGAGGCCCATCATGACTTTCTCCATGCCGTCCATCTTCAGCGTGCGCATGCCGCCCTCGACTGCTTCGGCAAACAGCTCGGCCACTCGGGAACGTTCCTGGATGAGTTTCTTGACCGGGTCATCCGCGATGAGAAGCTCGTGCAACCCGATCCGACCTTTGTACCCGGTCTTGTTGCACTTGTCGCAACCGACCGCACGGTAAAAATGGAGATGGCCCTCGCGGCCATACGCCTTGACCCAGCTCGCAACGAGTTTGCGGCTTTCCTCGGCGTAGTCGGCCTTCCAGGCCTTGGAGTGGCGCAGTTCCTCGGAATACTCCACCGCAAACAAGCGCAGTTCCTCCGCATCCGGCACGTAGGATTCCTTGCAGTCGCACAGCTTCTTGGCCAGACGCTGGGCCAGAATGCCCAGCAAGGCGTCGGCAAAGTTGAACGGGTCCATGCCCATGTCCATCAGGCGCGTGATCGACTCTGGTGCCGAATTGGTGTGCAGGGTCGAGAACACCAGGTGACCGGTAAGTGAGGCCTCGATGCCCATGGACACGGTTTCCTTGTCGCGCGACTCGCCAACCATGATGATGTCCGGGTCGGCGCGCAAAAAGGCGCGCATGACCAAGGCGAAGTCGATGCCCGCCTTCTTGTTGATCTGGACCTGTCGCAGGCCTTTTTGGGTGATTTCCACCGGATCTTCGGCGGTCCAGATCTTGGTGTCTGGCGTATTGAGGAACTTGAGGATCGAGTGCAGGGTGGTCGTCTTGCCGGAGCCCGTCGGGCCGCAGACGTAAAAAAGTCCGTAGGGTTTGGTGACAGTTCTCTCCAACCGCTCCTTGTTGTGTGGTGTGAGCCCCAGCTTCTCCAGAGGAATCGGCTCGCCCGCGGCCAGGATCCGCATCACGACGTCCTCGACGCCGCCAGCGGTCGGAATCGTGGCCACCCGCAGTTCGATATCCAGCGGGCCGTACTTTTTGAACTTGATCTTGCCGTCCTGCGGCTTGCGGCGCTCGGAGATGTCGAGGTCACACATGATCTTCAGGCGCGTGACCATGGCCTGTCGGAAGTGGGCCGGCACTTCGATGTACGGCATCAGCGTGCCGTCGATCCGGAACCGGATGCCGGTCTTGAACTTGCCCGGCATGGGCTCGATATGGATATCCGACGCCTTCTGGTTATAGGCGTCGATGATGACCTTGTTGACAAACTTGACCAACTCGTTGTCGGCGGCGGCGGATTCCAGCGAGTCGTCGTTGCTGCCGTCGTCGATCGGGCCGCCATCCATATCGGCCAGAAGCTGGTCGATGGAGCCGCCTTCTGCGCCGGCACCGTACAGCTGTCCCAGGGTCTCCTGGAATTCGGTCAGCGTGGTGACGCGATAGGCGAACTTGTTGATGCGCGGGAACACCTGCGGGACCACCCTTGCGCCGCGCACAGCCTCGGGGTCGACACACATGACAACCAGCCCCTCGGGGGACTCCTCCAGCGGAATCCAACCTTGTTCCTCGATGAACTCGCGCTTCAACGGGCCATGCAGCATTTCCGAGCGGATCCGCCCCGCATTGAATGGCTCATACGGGACACCGAAGAACTTGGACAGGGAGGGACCGATCTGCGCTGGGCGGACCTTGAAGCTCGCCATCAGGACGTGCTCCACCGACTTGCCATCGGTGCGCGCCTCGCCCACGCAACGCTCCAGTTCTGCCTCGGAGATCACTCCATCAGCCACCAGGCCATCGAACTTCGTGGACTTGCGCTTGGATGCCTCGGCCGCCCGTTGCATGCGCTGGCGGATGGCAGTGGCCAGCGTCTTGCACAACTGGGCCACACCTTCGACTTCGAGCACGCCAAATGGCTGGTCGCTCTTGTTGTTGATGATCTGCAGGACGCCATGCAGCACATCACCGTCCAGGATCGGGGCCACCAGCATCTGGCGGGTGCGGTAGCCCGATCGTTTGTCCACCTCCTTCAGGAAAGTAAGCGAGGGATGGATCTGCTTGAGGGCGTCGTCATCGTAGACATCGGCGAGATTGAGTTGCTGGCGGCTAAAGGCCGCATACCCTGCAAGACTCTGCGGCGAGATGGGCAGCTTCAGGTCGCGGCTGCTGTTGAGCCCGGTCTTGACCTTCGAGACGATCGCGGTGCGGTCGTCGTTGACGGCATACAGGGTCAGGCGATCGGCATTGAGCAGCTTGCAGATGTCCTGGCTGGCCTCGAGCATGATCTGCTCGAGATTCTCGGTGTCGTGGATACGCGCGGTGACGTTGTGCAGCTGTTTGTAGAACAACGCCTCGAACGTGACACCGCGTTTGTCCGGCGGGAGCTTCTGGTTTTCGAAGAACGCCTGCTCCGAAGACTTTTCAGGCACTGCAGGTTTCAGGATGGCATTCACGTACGCACCTCCCAGTGGCACGCCGGCAAGCGGGCAACGTCGGGGGTTGACCCGGGATGTCTCACAGGTCGAACTCCTGCCCCGCACGCAACCAACGGATGTCGTGTGTGACGTTTGGCCCGGAAACGGATGTCTGGTCGAACTTCTGGATCTCGGCCATGATCAGGTCGGTTTCGGCCGGCTTGGTATGCGTGATGTAGATCGGGAAGTTCTGGGTCTTCGCAATACAGTCGAGTTCCTGCGCCAAAACCATGGGAGACAGGTGCAGGCTCAACTTGGCGAGGTCTTTTTCGCGGTTGCTGAACGCCGTCTCGATCACCAGCATCGCCACGTTGAGCTGGTTCACCCGCTCCCAGAACGCCGGGTTGCGTTCGGTATCGCCTGAAAACACCCAGCAACCGGTACCGGCGGTGATGGCATAACCGACCGCCGGGACAGTGTGGACCGCGGGCAGCACCTCCAGCAACTTGCGGTTGATCTGCAGCGTCTGTCCGGTATGGATCTCGTGAAAACTGATGAATGGCGCCTGGGGCGTGGGAATGCGGCTGAAATCCGGCCAGATCACGTCATTGAATATATGGGCCTTGAGTGCCGCAATCGTGCCCGCGAGCGCATGGATTTGCAGCGGCTTGTCGCGCCTCGCGGCCACGGCATCGACCATCAACGGCAAGGCAGCGACATGGTCCAGGTGCGAATGGGTAAGAAACACGTGGTCCACACAGCGCATTTCGTCCAACGTCAGATCGCCAACGCCGGTGCCCGCGTCGATCAGGATGTCCCCATCGATCAGGAAGGACGTGGTTCGGCAGTCTTTGGCGATAGCGCCGGAACAGCCCAACACGCGCACTTTCATGGAGATCCCTTATTTCGTTTCGAAATTGGTGGCACCGTCCCATTCGAGATCGAATGGAAGCAGCCGCATGGAGGCTACACGATCTGAATAAAGGTGGTACAGGTACTTTTTGGCATTCATGCGCAACAAGTTCAGCATCAACACATCGCACTGGTCCCAATCCTGGGCGCGGTAGGCGCGCAGGAAATTCGCCCAGGTCTTGAGTTCCGCTTCTGTTTCTGCTCCCATGCGATTGGCCGGTGCCACGGGCCAGAAAATCGCTACCGCCTGGTCCTTGCCCTTGACACGCACGCGGTCGAGTTCCTGCCAGCCGAACTCCGGCGCGGACTTTCGGGTCGATTCGCTGACCACGATGTCCACGCCGTAGACCTTGGACAGCCCCTCCAGCCGCGACCCGAGATTGACCGCATCGCCGATGACTGTGTAACTGCGCCGGATGTTCGACCCCATGTCGCCCACGCACATATTACCCGTGTTGCACCCGATACCGATACCGATCTCGGGCATGCCCTTGGCCCGGTGCTCCTCGTTTATCGCGCGTACGGCATTGGCCATTTCGAGCGCCGATTTCACGGCCAGATGGGCGTGGTCGGGCGTTTCGACAGGGGCGCCCCAGAACGCCATCACGCAGTCGCCCATGTATTTGTCGATCGTGCCGCGGTTGGCACGGATCAGTCCAGTCAGCCGGCTGAACACTTCGTTCAGCAGTGCCTGCAGCTGGATAGGCTCCATCTGTTCCGACATCTTGGTGAAGCCCCGCATGTCACAGAACATCACGGTCATCTGCCGGTTGGTGGCCTGCATGCTGTAGCTGTCCGGGTCCTTGACCATCTCGTCGACCAGTTCCGGCGGCACGTAAGTGCCAAACAGGTGCGCCAATTCGCGCTTGGAGCGGCTCTCCACGAAGTACCCGTAACTCATGTTGAGCGCAAACGCGGTGATGGCCATGGTCAGCGCCCCCGCCAGCGGCAATACCAGGCCAAAGCCGAGGTACAACCACAGGTTCAGTGCCGCCACCGCCGCAATGACCAGCAGACTCAGGATCACCGCCCGGGTTGCGGTTACCAGTGGCAGGGCAAAAGCCAGCAGCAGCCCGGCCACGGCCAGCACCACGACGTCATAACCAATCGCGTAATCGGGTTTGACCAGGACCTTGCCGTCGAGCAGCCCCGAGATCACGTTCGCATGCGCCTCCACCCCGGGGTAGATCTCGCTCACAGGAGTGACCCGCAAATCCTGCAGCCCCGGAGCGGTTGTACCCACCAGGACGATCTTGTCCTTCAGGCTACCCGCAGGAAGGGTCTTGGAGATCAGGTCCGACGCCGACACATACCGGAATGATCCGCCCTTGGGGCTGCCATAACCACGAAACGGGACCAGCGCAGACACACGCTCGTCTACCGGGATGGCAAGCGTCTTTGCCCCGAGTTTCAGCTGGATGCTTTCCAGGCCCTGGTAACTTCTGCTCAGGAAACGCTCCCTGGGGAACCCGGGTGCGACAGTCGGTGAGCCGGCGAGCATGCGGAACATGGCCAGCGACAGCGACTCGTAGTACTGGCCCTTGTACTCGGCGATCAGCGGCAATGATCGCACCACCCCATCCGTCTCTGCAATCGGGTTGAAATGCCCGGCAGCCGGGGCGGCCTTGGCCAATTGCGCGATATTGGAACCGTAACCCGTCCAGGTCGTGAAGGTGATCGGACGGCCCTGCAGCGCATCCTTGCCCATGACCGGCGCCGGCAGTTCGCCGGACGTCCGC
This sequence comes from Rhodoferax sp., assembly GCA_031383745.1. Classification (GTDB taxonomy): domain Bacteria; phylum Pseudomonadota; class Gammaproteobacteria; order Burkholderiales; family Burkholderiaceae_C; genus CAISIP01. The sequence goes on from JANMZX010000200.1 coordinate 50,845, forward strand.
CCGTCGCGATCACTGGTGAGGTAGTAGCCAAGCACGATCGGGCGCTTTTCGAGCGCGCGGGCAAACATGGCGTCGTAATCGAGCGACGACTGGATCTGCCGGAGCTTGTCGACGAAGCCTGGTTGGTCGCGCAGTTCCTTCTGGGCCAGTTCATTCAGCCGTTTCAGGCCGGAGCTCTCATCGGCTTCCGCAAAAACGACGTCGAACCCAAGCAGGGCAACTTTCTGACGGTCGAACAACTCATCGGTCAGGTCCGCCAGCTTGTTGCGGCCCCAAGGCCACCGCCCCACTTCCGCAAGGCTCTTTTCGTCGATGTCGACGATGACGACACGGTCGTCGAGCGTGCCGGGCATGGTCGCCCGCAATCGCGTGTCGTAGATGATGTTGTCAAGCCGCTCCAGCACGCCTAGCCGTACAACGCCCACCGCGTGCAGCAGCGCAAAGACGAGGGGAAGGAGGGTAACTGCGATGCGGGGCCAATGCTTCAGGAGTTGTGCCATGCCACCCCGCTAGTTGACTGTGTGGCAGACCGGGGACGGTTGCGGCTTGCGCGCAACCGTCAGATCTGCACGAATTGCATTTGAGTGCCGGCCAGTTCGATCAGATCGCCATTCTTGAGGGGCACGGGATCGGTTCCGATCGGTGCCCCGTTGAGTGATGGATTGCCCGCGCCTTCGACATGGTGCACCACGAACCCGTGCTGTCGTTTGGTGATCGCGGCGACCGCGACACCGGGCTTGCCAATCGTCGTGACAACCTTGGTAAGGGGAACCTCGCGTCCGGCGGCAGCGCCGGACAACACCTTGATCGAGGCCTGCGCCCCGGATGCCGCGACGGCCGGGCGTGCGGCGTAGGCCGCTCCGGGAGCCGGGGTGGGCATCGAGACAGCGGCGGGGGCCGCCATGGAGGGGGCCGACTTGACCATCATGGTCTTCTCGAAACCATCGCTGACGGCCTCGCCGACGAATTTGATCTTGTATTTGCCGACCTCGACCGTGTCTCCGTTGACCAGCTGCTGCTTCTTGGCCGCCTTGCCATTGACATAGGTGCCGTTGGTGCTGTTGAGGTCCTCGATGAACACGTCGTTGCCGGTCATCTGAAACACAGCGTGTTCCCCGCTGATGGCGAGGTTGTCAATCACGACGTCGTTGTACGGCCGACGGCCCAAAGTCGTCCGGTCTTTCGTCAACTGGACTTCCTTGATGACAACACCATCGATCGACACGATCATTTTCGGCATGACCGACTCCTATTCCTGAGACAGATATTCGAGGTATTCATGAGCTTACTATTTTCCTAACAATCTGGAGATCAACCCACGCTTTTCGGAAGAAGCGTCCACTTGAACCAACAAAACCGAGATGTTGTCCCGTCCGCCGTGCTCGTTCGCGGCTGCAACCAGACTGTCGGCTTTCTGCTCAATGGGACTAGATCCCCCGAGGATACTTGCAATTTCTGCATCGTCAACCATGTCGGACAACCCGTCGGAACACATGAGATAACAGTCGCCCGCCTCAACCTCGTGCTCGTTCAGATCCAGCAGTACGGCATCTTCGACGCCCAGCGCCCGCGTCACCAGATTCTTGATCGACGAGCCTGCCGCTTGTTCCTGGGTGATCAAGCCCGCGTCGATCTGCTCCTGCAGCAGCGAATGGTCCTTGGTGATCTGGGAGAACTCCCCACTGCGCAGCCGGTAGCAACGCGAGTCACCGATATGGCCCAGCACCAGGCTGCTGCCGTGGAACACACCCACGACCAAGGTGGTGCCCATGCCCGAATACTGCGGATTCGAGTCGGCGGCGTTGAAGATGGAACGGTTGGCGTTGTCGACACAGATTTCCAGTGCCCGCCGGATTTCCTTGGTCTTTGCGCCCCTGCCAGCCTCGGACAACCAGCGGGCCATCTCGGATTTGATGAATGCCGTCGCCATGCCGCTGGCGATTTCACCCGCGTTGTACCCACCCATGCCGTCTGCCAGCACGCACAACTGGGTGTCGAAGTCCACCACGACGGCGTCCTCGTTGTTCTCCCTGGCGCGGCCCGGATCGGTTCTCGTGATAAACGTGTAGTTCATTGTGTGGCGCGGCTAGATCTCGATATCGGGAGCAGCTGGCTTGGCTGCAGCCGGCGCCGGGGCCACATGGGTCTGATGGACCGCGGTTTTCTCAAAGTCGGCCGCAGGCTTGGGCGGCTGGGCCAACTGCTGAACCGCTGTCTTTTCATAATCAACCGGCGCCGCCGGGGCCGCCCCTGCTGCGGTAAACACGGCGGTCTTTTCGTACACTGGCCCGGGAGGCATGGTGGCCACTGCACCCGTGGCGAATACGGCGGTCTTCTCATGGCCACTGGGTGTGACTGCGGCAGAGGTACTTGTGGTCGCGGGGATAGACTGCGTCGCCGGAGCGCCACCGGTTATTTCGGCGAGCACGGACCGCAGGTCCGCAGCGAACTGGTCGCCGTCCTGGTAACGGGTTTCGGGCCGTTTGCTGACCGACAACGCAACCAGGTTGGCAAGACTTTCGGGCAGTTCCTTGCGGATGACGCGGATGTCCGGCGCCTCTTCATTGGCGATCTTGAACATCAACTCGGCCATGGACTCACCGCGGAAGGGCAACACCCCGGCCAGCATCTGGAACAACATGACGCCCAGCGAATAAAGGTCGGAGCGGCCATCCACCTTCTTGCCTGCCAGTTGTTCCGGTGACATGAAACTGGGGGTTCCGAGCACCAGGCCGGTCTTGGTCTTGCTCGAATCGGTGATCCGCGCGATGCCGAAATCCGTCACCTTCACGGTGTCGGTATCCAGCTCGTACATGATGTTGGCTGGCTTGATGTCGCGGTGCACCACGTTTTGCCGGTGCGCATAGGCGAGGGCCTCGGCGACGCGGGCGACGATCGACAGCACCTTGGGCACGGGCAGCAGATTGCCGTCCTTGCAGTAGTCAAGCAGGTCCTTGCCCTTGAGAAACTCCATGGCGATATAGGCCAGGTCGTGCTCTTCGCCAGCGTCGAATATCGTGACGATGTTCTGGTGCTGCAGGCGCCCGGCCGTCTCGGCCTCGCGGAAGAAGCGCTCCCGCGCGTCCACCAGTTCGTCGCCCGAAAACTCCTGGCTCAGAGCCATCGTCTTGATGGCCACGACCCGGCCGATCTTCGGGTCCTTGCCGAGATAGACCACACCCATGGCACCCTTGCCGAGTTCCTTGTCGACCTGGTAGCGCCCGAGCATCGGCTTCTCGACGGCACCGCCATCGAGCAGCATGGTGCCGCCAGGGTGCGAGCCGCCGCCACCCAGCATCACCGTCTCGGACATGTTCTTGGCACGGTTGAGCTTGGACTGGAGATCCTTGTAGTCCTTGTCGTACCCGGCCATGTGTTCGTACACGGCCTGGGCCTTGTTGAACTGACGCTTGCGCTCGAAGTCAAGCGCCAGGTTGTACATGTTGCCCATGACGGCATCGCCCATCGGCACTCGGCGGAAGCGATCGAAGGCCATGTCCAGTTGCCCTTGCCCCTGAAGCGCCAAACCCATCATGCGGTTGGTCTCGGCCGACTCCTCGTCCGACTTGAGCTTGCCGGCTTCCGTGACCAGGAACCGCTTGGTGGTCAGTGCCAGATGCCCGATGACAAGCAACACCGCCGGCAGCACCATCTTGACCCAGGTAGCACCGCCTGACAGCAACCCGTACTCGGTGCCCAGCAGCGCGACAAACAACACCAGGGTGACGATGGCGGCTGTTCCGGCGGAGAGACGCGGCAGCACCGCAACCACGTAGGCCGCCATCAACAGGAAGACCGCCAGCGTGGCCCAGACGCCCCAGCCCGGCTGCACGATGAAATGCTCGCTCAGGATGCTCGATGTGATGTGGGCGATCGTTTCAGCCGGCGACAGACCCGCGTGGCCGGGCACCGGGAAGGTCACCCCGACACCGGCGGCCGTGGCGCCGATGATCACGATCTTGTCGGTGTATTTCGATGCCGGGATCTTGCCGTTGAGCACGTCGTAGAACGAATCGATCGTGAAGGGCGGCTTGCCATCGCGATCCTTGTAGAACTGGGGCAACATCAGGGCAGCCTCGTCGGTCTTGACCCTCAGCTTGCCGATCTGGACCGACTCGCCGACATTGAGCTTCACATCCGCGGATGCGAGGTTCAGGCTCTTGATGGACGCAAGCAGCGCCATGGATGGCACCGCGTTTCCATAGTAGTTGACCAGCAACGGTTCCTGGCGCACGGCACCGTCCACATCCTGGTACTGGTTCAGGTGGCCGATCCCGGCTGCCGCCATACCGATCGTCTCGATCGGCTGCTGACCGCTCACCGCCGGATAGGAAAAACCGTTTTTCTCGCTGATCGCACTCTTGAGCGCGTAGGCCGGCAAGGGCTTGTCGGGGTTGCCCTGGGGGTCGCCCAGAACAAATACCGAGGGCACCAGTACGTTGCCGGCATTCTTCATGCTGGCGGCCAGCACGGCGTCGGTGTCCAGTGCCAGTTCCGCTTCGGCGATCACCTTGTTCAATTCAGCGTGGCTGGCCGCCTGCTCGCCGGTGCCCAGAAGGCCCTTCATCTTGCGGATGAAACTCAAGCCGCGGTCCACCTGGGGTTCGATGAAGAAGACCGTATGGACAATCGTCTTGGCCTTGGCAGCCGCCAATTGGTCGATCAGCCTGGCGTGGATGTCGCGCGGCCAGGGCCAGCGGCCGATATTCGACACGCTCTGGTCGTCGATGGCGATGATGGCAACACGGTCTGACGGCTGGCGCGAACTGCTGGTGCTGGCCACGTCGTAGAACTTGCGCTCCAGGGATCCGATAAGGTCTGTGGCCTGGTTCAGCAACATGACCGCCACCACGATTGCGGCGCCGGCAAACCAGTCGGTGCGCCAGAACTGTGCGTTTTTTGATGATGATTTAGTTGCCACGTTCCAACCCCAGCCTAGTTTTTGGTTCGACTCTGCCCGGTACACGTGGCTCAAAAAAGCCCGTCCCGCTCAAAATGCGACGCAGGAAGGTACGTTAGCAGACACCGCCATCGGCGACAAGGGACTACCCGGGCACAAGCTGTCGTTTTTTTGCCAATCGCGCGACGCGATCCATCGCGACGCGCTCCCGACGCGCCAGAACAGCGCGGCGCCGGGGTTCAACTCGCGTGGCGATTTTGCAGCAGCTTGCCGGCGGCAACCACCAAAACCGCACCGAGGGCGGCGGCGGCATAGTGCAGCCAGGGTACGGCCGCAACAACATCGCGCAGGACCACGTCGCTGACGATGGTTTCGCCGCCCACCCAGCCGATCAGCGCCGCCCCGACGGTCACGATCACCGGGTAACGGCTCATCAACTTGATCATCAACGTGCTGCCGAAGATCACCAGGGGAATGCTGATGGCCAGACCGAGGATCAGCAACGTCATGCTGCCCTTGGCGGCGGCCGCCACGGCGATCACATTGTCCAGGCTCATCACCAGGTCGGCGATCAGGATGGTGCGGATGGCGGCATACAGGCCGGTCTCCTCGACGGCACCATCGTCACCGTCGTCATCCTCGCTCAGTAACTGGGCGCCGATCCACAACAGCAGAAGCCCACCGATGATCTGCAGGTAGGACAACGCCAGCAGCTGCACCGCCACGACCGTCAGGGCAATTCGCATCACCACCGCCGCCGCCGAGCCGAAGAAGACCGCCTTCTTCTGCAGTTCGGGTGGCAATGCCCGCGCTGCCAGGGCAATCACGACCGCGTTGTCACCTGACAGGATGATGTTGATCCAGATGATCTTGATCAGGGCGATCCAGAACTCAGCGGTTTGAAGAAATTCCATCTATCCGTCTCCGTGGGTGCGATGCCAAGGCGCACCCAAAAAACCCGGATAAAGCGCCCGCCTGCAAGCCGACAGAGTGTACCGAAGGCTACCCGTGTGCCAATGCGTAATTCTGCTTACAGACTCGCCTTGAGCAGCTTGGCCATTTCTGACGGGTTGCGCGTCACCTTGAAGCCGCAGGCTTCCATGACCTCGAGTTTTGCCTGTGCCGTATCTGCACCGCCGGAGATGAGCGCACCGGCATGGCCCATGCGTTTGCCTGCGGGCGCCGTGACACCGGCGATGAAACCGACCACCGGCTTCTTCATGTGGGCCTTGCACCAGCGCGCGGCCTCGGCCTCGTCCGGGCCCCCGATCTCGCCGATCATGATCACGGCATCGGTGTCGGGGTCGTCATTGAACAGGCGCATGACATCGATGTGCTTGAGCCCGTTGATCGGGTCGCCACCGATCCCCACCGCGCTGGACTGGCCCAGGCCGATCTCGGTCAGTTGCGCAACCGCTTCGTACGTCAGCGTGCCGGAGCGGCTGACCACACCGATGCGGCCCTTGCGATGGATATGGCCCGGCATGATGCCGATCTTGATCTCTTCCGGGGTGATCAGGCCGGGACAGTTGGGGCCCAGCAACAGGGTTTCCTTGCCGCCTGCGGCCACCCGGGCGCGCATGCGGTTGCGCAGTTCGAGCATGTCGCGCACCGGGATGCCTTCGGTAATGCAAATCGCGAGGTCCAGGTCGGCCTCGACGGCCTCCCAGATCGCCGCGGCAGCACCTGCCGGCGGAACATAAATCACCGACACCGTGGCGCCGGTCTCCTTGGCGGCGTCCCTGACCGAGGAGAAGATCGGAATGCCGAAGATCGCCTCACCGGCTTTCTTGGGATTCACGCCAGCCACGAAGCAGTTCTTGCCGTTCGCGTATTCCTGGCACTTTTCCGTATGGAACTGGCCGGTCTTGCCAGTGATGCCCTGCGTGATGACCTTGGTGTCCTTGTTGATCAGAATGCTCACGTCAGCTCCTACTTTTGAATGGCGGCAACGACTTTTTGCGCCGCTTCGGCCATGGTGTCCGCGCTGATGATCGGCAGGCCGGACTCGGCCAGCATCTTCTTGCCCAGGTCCTCGTTGGTGCCCTTCATGCGCACGACCAGCGGAACACTCAGGTTGGTTGCCTTGCAGGCGGTGATCACGCCGGTGGCGATGGTGTCGCATTTCATGATGCCGCCGAAGATGTTCACCAGGATCGCCTTGACCTGGGGGTTCTTGAGCATGATCTTGAAGGCTTCGGTGACCTTCTCCGGGGTGGCTCCGCCACCCACGTCCAGGAAGTTGGCCGGCTCCGCGCCGTACAGCTTGATCGTGTCCATGGTCGCCATCGCCAGGCCGGCGCCGTTGACCAGGCAGCCGATGTTTCCGTCCAGGCTGATGTAGGCCAGATCGAACTTGCTGGCCTCCACTTCAGCCGGGTCCTCTTCGTCCAGGTCGCGGAAGGCCACGATCTCCTGCTGACGGAACAGCGCATTGGCATCGAAATTGAACTTGGCATCCAGCGCCTTGATGCCGCCATTGCCTTCGAGGATCAGCGGGTTGATCTCCACCAGGGACGCATCGGTATCCATATAGCACTTGTAGAGCTTCTGCAGCACGTCGACGCATTGCGCGGTGGAACCGGCCGGGACGCC